>CAZLTD010000037.1:0-41953 GCA_964562385.1 uncultured Desulfobacula sp. | reverse complement strand
GGTTCTGTGAGAGGGATGAGGCCGGATTAATTAACCGACCTCACCCTACTCGATACTACGGCAGCAGCCCTTGGTATCACTTTTGAAAAATCAATTGCAAACGCTTTTGCAATTGATTACCTTGATTCAGTCATTGTGAATGAATAGTATCAAAAAACCACAATCGGATGGACTGATATGTCCTTTTCTTTGAATCAAACTGAGCACTATCATAAAAATGATCTGGATAATCTGAAATGGGAGGTCACCGTTTGCAACAGTATCGAGACTAAAACCTCTCCAATACGGCAGATCCTTGTAAAGAACCGCACCTACGGAGAGCAGCTTTGGGACTATCTGTTTCGTTTTATACCCAAGAAACTATGTCATAAGGTCATGGAAGTTGGCGGCGGTTACGGTTTTCTGATGCGTGATCTGTTGCGAAACGCCCCGGACATCAAAGCAACTATGGTGGACATCTCTCCGGCTATGATGAGCTTCCAGCGTCAGACGCTTGATGGCCTTCATACACGCTTTCTCCAATCGGATTATTTTGATATTGATACGGGATTAATTCAGAACCAGGACCTGGTGGTCATGAACGAAATCGTGGGCGATTTTCCTACAGCATGCGGGATTACCCAAAAAATGGTGACCCGTGGGAATCATGATAATACGACCTTTGATAACATCCGCGAATATGTAAAAAAGGGCATCATCACACTTCCTGACGATGAACCGTTCAACCTGAACGTCGGCGCCATGATGGCCCTTGACAGGGTCTGTTCCTGTAATGTCCCCTATATTTTTTTAAGTGAACACAGCTGTGAAGCAACGGTCACGGATCATATGTCCGCCCATATCACACTTAACCCTTCAGGGAATCCGGAAGAGATCAGGCTTATCGGCCATAGCGAGTACACCATTCGATTTTCCGACCTTGAACGTATTGCCCGCTTTCATGGTTACACTGTTATGCGGGGGAATTACACCGATTTTATCAAAGTTGATTTTTCCAACAGGGTTTACCGGATTTTAAAATCCAATTCCCAAAAGGATTCTTATGAGATCATCCGGCATTTTATCGAGGACCTGTATATCTACGAGTACCTGCTGCTCATTAAAGAACCGTTAACGGCAAAATAATATTACCGATGCCGAAGGGGTTGAAACCCTGGAACATCTGGAGTTTTTAAAACAGCTGCAGTGCGGGCAGATCCAGGGGTATAATTACAGCAAGTCACTGTCTTGCAGGAAGAGATCCGGTTTTTGCACCAGGAAAAGCCCTTGTTCTTATAAGTTAAATACAGATCACATCTTCAAAACGATGCAAGCCTTACAGGTTGCATATCTGTTCCCATGGCATGGTATTGGTTGTTATTTTTAAAAAAAAGTACGCTTTCCAGATATCCCACATCTCCGGCGATTTCCAAAGGCTGGTTCAGCTTAAACTCTTTGATGGGGAAGATATTCCAGTCATGGGACACGCACAAAGCCACCTGATTGTCCGTAAGTTTGTCAAGGTGCGCTATCATGATGCGGCATAATTGATCTGCGGTTTTTTCAGGATCTTCAATAACGTTTTTGTCAATTTTATTGTCAAACCACTGCCTTAAAAAAAGGTCGTTACCCGTCTTTTCAAGAAGAGAAATAACTTTGTCAATATCCTTAATGTAAAAAGGCGCAAAGTCTTCATGGGTTTTTGTATGGGCAAGGCTAAGGCCATGCTCCCGTGTAAATCCTTTATCAATAAGGTGTGCGGTTTCAATGCAGCGGCCGATATAGCTTGCAAATAGAACAGGTGTAAAGGATATTGGCAGCTCTTGACCAAAATCAAATGCCATCTGCCTGCCGTTGTCTGTCAATGCCATAAACGGTTCAAGGTCCGGATTGTCGGTGAAAGAGCGTTCTGAGTGACGCAGCAGTACACTGATCTTATGGATTCCGTCTTTGCGTAATCGGCGAATGGCCGACAGGGTCTGGTCGGCCTTATTTTCATAGGTTCTTGTCATGGGAAAATGCGGGCTCCTGATGCGTTGGTCTTGGTGTCTTTCTTACTTGAATATGCTTCTTACTCTATGCTATATGAGCTGTCAAGCCGGGAACAATCTAAGGGAGCATACATCATGGCAAAAAAAATCAGCATTATCGGAATTCCAATGGATTTTGGACAGCTGCTTCGCGGCGTCGACATGGGACCTGCCGCTGTCCGGTACACAGGTCTTATTTCGAGACTGCGGCAACTGGGTCATGATGTGATCGATACCGGTGATATTACCATTCCCATCCGTGATTGCGACACCGGTAATTGCGACCGGAAAGAAGACAAATATTTAGCAGAAATTACCCAGATATGCAGATCCATCTATAAAGCCGGTCGCCAGGTTGTCGAACAAGGGCGATTCCCTTTGTTCATCGGTGGGGACCATTCCATTGCCGTGGGGACTGTTTCCGCTGTCACCAATGATGAACCCACAGGGTTGATCTGGATCGATGCCCATGGAGATTTCAACACACCCCAGACATCGCCCAGCGGCAATATTCATGGTATGCCTCTGGCTGCGCTCACCGGGGAAGGTCATGACTCCCTGGTAAATGTCGGAAAGCCCGGCACCAAGATTTTACCCGAAAATGTGGTAATGATTGGCCAACGGGATTTGGATCCAACGGAAAAAAAACGGATCAAAGCCTCCGGAATTACGGTGCTCACCATGAGGGAGATTGATGAGCAGGGTATCAGCACGGTGGCAAATAAAGCGTTGATGAAGTTGATGCATCTAAAACGAATCCACCTTACCGTGGATATGGATGCCCTGGATCCGGTGGAAGCACCCGGCGTGGGAACCCCGGTTCCGGGTGGTATTACCTACAGGGAAGCCCATTTGTTGATGGAAATTCTGGCTGATTCGGGTAAGATTACATCCATGGATCTAGTGGAGATCAATCCTATTTTAGATGTTGCCAATAAAACTGCTGAACTCGCCGTGGAACTGACGCTTTCGGCGTTAGGCAAGAGTATTTTGTGAGTCTTACCGATTATATCGCGTCCCTGAAAGCCTATAAGGGATTAGCAGGCGATATTGTCTGTCATAAAACCATTCCCCCGAATCCATGCGGTTATGCCGCATCAATGCCGCAGTTTGGGCACGACCTGACAGCTATCCTCAAGGCATTGGGGATTGAAAAGCTATACAGCCATCAGGTTAAAGCCATCAATATGATCCAGCAGGGGCAGAACACAGTTATTGCCACGCCCACCGCCAGTGGGAAGAGTCTGATTTACAATTTACCCGTCATTGATGCCTTGATGGCAAATCCAAAATCACATGCCCTTTACCTGTTTCCCTTAAAAGCGCTTGCCCGGGACCAGATGGAGACAGTTCAGGAGCTTTTGCGTCTGGCAGGCCTTGAAAGTCGTCATGACATTCAGTTGAAGGCTGCTGTGTACGACGGGGATATAAACGCCTACCAAAAGGCAAAAATCAGAAAGAATCCACCAAATATACTATTATCCAATCCGGAAATGCTCCACCTTGCCATGCTGGCCCATCATCATCTCTGGGAGGATTTTTTTAAGCATCTGAAATATGTGGTTGTGGATGAAGTTCATACCTACCGGGGGGTCATGGGATCAAACATGGCATGGGTTTTCAGGCGGCTGCAAAGAATTTGTGCGCTTTACGGGTCAACGCCTGTTTTTATCTTCTGTTCTGCCACCATTGCCAATCCTGATATCTTGACCCATAAGCTGACCAATCTGGATGTACAGGTGATCGATAAAACAGGATCACCCACCGGAAAAAAAGAGGTCATTTTAATGCGTGGCCTGGAAGGGGCTGCGCAGACGGCCATTGCCTTGATTCATTCAGCCGTTCACAGGGGGCTAAGAACCATCTGCTATACACAGTCCCGGAAAATCACAGAGCTGATCGCTATGTGGGCATCCCAGCGGGCATCGTCTTTCAGTGACCGGATCAGCGCTTACAGGGCCGGGTTCCTTCCCCAAGAACGGCGGGATATCGAAAAAAAACTGTCTTCAGGGCAGCTTCTCTGTGTGGTTTCCACAAGTGCGCTTGAACTGGGGATCGATATCGGGGCTCTGGATCTGTGCATCCTGGTGGGGTATCCAGGTACAATGATGTCAACCTGGCAGCGCGCCGGAAGAGTGGGCAGAGCCGGCCGGGATTCCGCCCTGATTCTGATTGCCCATGAAGATGCGCTGGATCAGTATTTTATCAATCACCCGGATGTTTTTTTTGATATGCCGCCTGAAACGGCAATTGTGAATCCTGAAAACCAGACCATTTTACAGAACCATCTGGAGTGTGCAGCCGCAGAGCTCAGTCTTGAACAGATGGAAGAATTTTTAGATAATCCAGCGGTTCAAAAGGGTATCCGCGCGCTTGAATTTTCAGGCCGGCTTTTGCGGAGCAAACAGGGCAATTTATGGTATGCCGCACGAAAGTCTCCTCACCGTGAAGTCAGTTTACGGGGGACCGGTAAAAGCGTGCCGATTTTTCTTGAAAAAACTAAGCAGTCGCTGGGGGATATTGACCGCCATCGTTCTTTTTTTGAGACCCATGAAGGCGCTGTCTATCTCCACCGGGGCAAATCCTATGTAGTTACAAAATTTGACTATGAAAAGGGCAGTGTTTCTGCAAAAAGAAAGGATGTCCACTATTATACCCGGGCCCGGTCCAACAAATCCACCACAATTATTTCTCAAGAGGCAGCAACCCGGGTGAACGGCACCAGGATCGGTTTTGGCACCTTGAAAATTACCGAGCAGGTCACCGGGTATGACCGAAAACTGGTTGCCAACCAGAAATCAATCGGCATTGTGCCCCTTGACCTTCCGAAACTTGAATTTGAAACCCAGGGGTTGTGGATAGAGATTCCGGATGCCGTGCGCGACAAAATTGAATCTGACCGCCTTCATTTTATGGGTGGCATTCATGCCCTGGAGCATGCGGCTATCGGCATCATGCCGCTCTTGGTCATGACCGATAGAAATGATCTGGGAGGGATATCCATTCCCTTCCATGCCCAGGTTGGAAAGGCGGCTGTTTTTATCTATGACGGGGTGCCCGGGGGGCTCGGGTTGTCACGGCAGGCCTTTGAACAGCCGGATGAGCTTTTAAAACGAACCTTTGATGCTATCACATCCTGCCATTGTGACACCGGCTGTCCGGCTTGTGTTCATTCACCCAAGTGCGGATCGGGGAATCGGCCGATTGATAAATTCTCATCAGCCAAAATTCTTGAGATGATCGTAAATGGCTCACATTCTGATTTGCAGAAATCCCCTCAAATTTCCGTAGGTATGGCAGATTCCTTGTCCCTGGTGCCGGGTGATAACGAAAAGGACGATCTCCCTCAAAAAAGGGAAAAACCGGTCAACCGGTTTGCGGTTCTTGATATCGAAACCCGGCGGTCGGCAAAGGAGGTCGGTGGCTGGAACCGGGCGGAAAAAATGGGTGTAAGTTGCGCAGTTCTCTATGATTCAAAACAGGATATATATCACGAATATCTACAGAATGATATTGAAACACTTTGCAGCGATCTTAAAAAGTATGATCTGATTATCGGTTTCAATATTGTCCGGTTTGATTATAAGGTATTGTCCGGATTGACAAATTTTGATTTTAACGCCCTGCCCACGCTGGATATGCTGCTAAAAGTGCATGAGCGTCTGGGCTACCGCCTTTCCCTGGACCATCTTGCCCAGGAAACACTGGGAGCAAATAAAAGTGCCGACGGTCTGGCAGCGCTTGAATGGTGGAAACAGGGCAAACTTGATAAGATTATTTCATATTGCCGGCAGGATGTAAAAGTAACACGTGATCTTTATTTATATGGAAGGGATCATCAATATATTATATTTAGAAATAAAGCGGGCAATCAGGTGAGGATCCCCGTTACATGGTGATTTTGTTAAAAAATTGTTGCATTTCCCATAGTGCTGAATTACTGTGTCAAAAAATGAAAATTGTTAGGTCTTATGTGTTGTTGATATAAGTTTGGTAATTAAAATGAGGTGTTGCATGAAATATCCTATTCTTTTTGTCATGTTGTGGTTTTGTTGTTTTTTCATGGGAAGCAGTTTTGCGGAAGAGAACCTTTATATCGGTTCAGAAGGTTGTAAAGAGTGCCATGAGGAGGAATATTCCAATTTTAAAAAATATTCTAAAAAAGCCAAGTCTTTTGAAAGCATCAAGAAAATGGAAAAGAAGCTGAGCCCTGAAGAATACCAGGAGTGTTTTGAATGTCATACCACCGGATATGGGAAAGAAGGCGGATTTATCTCTGAGGAAAAAACACCGGAGTTGATGGATGCCGGATGCGAAGTCTGTCACGGACCCGGCAGTCTTCATGCGGACAGTGAAGACCCTGATCTTATAATTAGTGATATCAGCATGGAAAATTGTAATACCTGCCATAGCAAAGACCGGATAGAAGCTTTTGATTTTAAGCCCCTCCTGTATGGCGGCGCACACTAAAATAAAGATTTGGAGAGAAAGAAACGATGAAATCCCTTTATCTGTTTTTGAACAGCCGCTTATGGCTCAGAGTTATTATTCCCGTGTCCTTAATTGTCATTGCAGTGGTCATGACAAGTCTCTGGTACAATATAAGATTTCAAGAAGATTCCGGTGAAGCACAGTTGAGAAACCAGAATCAGATGTTGGCCAAGGCCGTTGAAGGAGGCATGTTTGATGCCCTTGCCATCGGGGACAACGATACTGTCAGAAGTCAGTTTAAGCGTTTAAATGAACGTGTTAAAGATTTGAAGGTCTATGTCTATGATTTCAATGGTATCGTATCTTTCAGTACGGAGATCGACACTGTTGGGGAAAATGTGGGACAGGTGCTGGACCCCGCGTCCAAGGAAGATTTAACGCGTATGCTTGAAAGCGGCAATGCCTCGGATAACTCCTTTCACATTAAAATAGACAGTATCCCTTTTTTGCTGGAAAACAAACCGATATTGAATGAACAGCGCTGTTTCCATTGTCATGGACAAAAGCGTAATGTCCTGGGTGGAATCACGGTAATCTCTTCCGAGGAAGATGTCCGAAATGCCATTGAACACGGGAAAATGGTCAGCATTATTATCGGTCTTGTGGGACTTGGTATTATTATTCTGATTGTATGGATCATTTTTCATTTCCTGGTAAACCGGAAAATAGATATGGTGCTGGACGCCACCTCAAATATGAGAAATAAGGATTTTACCCATACTTATGAAGTGGGCCAGGGCGATGAGGTCAACCATATCCTTACCAGGATTAACATGGTGACTGAAGATTTAAGGGGCACCATTAAACAGGTTGTGGATAATTCCGGGACCATCTTTGAATCTTCTTCGGACCTGTCCCAGATATCGGAAAGCTTAAGCTCTGCCAGTGTGGATGCCTCTGATAAGGCAACCACCGTTTCTGCAGCAGCAGAAGAGATGAGCATCAACAACAAATCTATTGCCACCTCCATGGAGCAGTCCACTGATTCGTTGAATGCCATTGCGTCTGCCATTGAGGAAATGAGTGCCACTGTTGGTGAAATAGCCCAGAATGTGAATTCATCCAAAGAAATTACACAAAACGTGGTCGAAGGATTTGATATGATCACAGAGGTGGTCAATGAGCTCGGAGAGCGTGCCAATGATGTGGATCTGGTGACAGACGAGATTCGATCCATTGCCGATCAGGTCAGTATGCTTGCCTTGAATGCCAAGGTTGAAGCTGCCCGTGCCGGGGATGCCGGAAAAGGTTTCGCCGTTGTTGCCCAGGAAATTACCGATCTTGCCGCCGATACCAATAAATCAACTGTTGACGCAGATGAAAAACTTCGATGGATCAAGGACAAATCCACGGAAATGGCAGAAAAGGTATCCGGAATGACCGCCATCATTAAAGAATCCGATGAGGCCATGTCGAGTATCTCTGCTGCTGTGGAAGAACAAAACGTCACCACTCAGGAGATAGCGAAAAACATCAATGATGTGTCTACTGAAATATCAGACGTCAATACCAATGTGAACGAAGGTGCTGCCGTGGCCTCTGAAATTGCCAAAGAGATCACCATTGTAGAGCAGGGGGCCAAAGACGTTCAGGATAACAGCCAAAGGCTTAATGACAATGCCATGTCATTATCATCCATGGCAGAAAAGTTCATGGAATTAATGAGACAATTTAAGGTGTAAGAAAAAGTTGTCAGTTCTCAGTTTTCATCTGTCAGTAATCGAGGATGGCTGAAAACTGACAACCCATAAATGGCGCAAGCGGACTCCCTTAATTGGGAATAATGCTTAAAATCCGACGAATTGTTCAGGTTAGCCGACCTGATCGGTAATTCGCTTCAAGACCCCCCCGGCTTTTTCATTAATCAATACATCACAGATATTGTCATAGGGTGTTTCAGACAGGTTGATGATGACCAGGAATGCCCCGTTGTTCTTTGCATATTCCGGCATCAATGCAGCCGGCTGCACAAGCAGTGTGGACCCCACCACCATAAACAGATCGCTTTGGGAAGAGAGCATGGCAGCTTTTTGGGTCTCTTTATCAGGCATGGCCTGACCAAATGAAATAGTATCCGGCTTGAAATATCCGGAACAGGAACATTGGGGGGCCGGATCTCCGCTGTCAATGATCGCCATTGCTTCTTTAAAAGGAATTACCTTCTTACAACTCATGCAGCGGACACGGCGCGTATTGCCGTGAAGTTCAATGACTTTATCATCCGGAAGTCCGGATTCCTGGTGCAGCCCGTCGATATTTTGGGTAATCACAGCCGTAAGTAGTCCAAGTTCGTGAAGCCTGGCAATGGCTTTGTGGCCCTTGTTAGGTTCAGCCCTTGCCAGCCCTTTTTCCATATCAAGCCGCTGCTGCCAATAGCGTATTCTGGCATCCCGTGATGACATGAATTCGTCAAAATAGACCGGTCGAAATTTATCCCAGATGCCTCCCTGGCTGCGGTAATCCGGAATACCACTTTCGGTTGAGATACCTGCACCGGTAAAGACTATCAGGCGCCGGAATTCTTTTATTTTTTGGGCGATCTGTTCAATTTTTTCTTCCATAGTAATATCCTTTTTGAAACCTGGGCAAAAAGAGTCTGAATTTCCTGAATTTTTAAGATGATGCCGGCGGTATAAAAAAGCACTAAAAATTCGATCCCAACAATGGTGATGATAAAGAGAGCGCCCCAAAAAGAGAAGGCAGACATGGCGTCACGAAGCCCCGTGGCCGTAAAAAAAGTCGGGATTCCGATGAAAAGGCTTACAGGTATCATCTTGAGAAAGAATTTATAGACACCATTTTTTTCTTTGTTGTCACTTTTTTTGTTCCAGGATTCATAGAGTACTATAGATTGAAGTATCACCGATATAGATAAACCAAGTGCCACCCCTTTTGTACCAAGCAAGCTCATCAAAAGGTAAATTGCAGGTAAGGAAACCAGTACGCATACAGTAGATAGTATCGTTGGAAACAGGGTGTTTTGCATGGCGTAAAATCCGCGTGAAACAATATTTTGAGCTGTAAAGGCAAAGGCACCGATCATAAAGAAGGGCAGTATGGCAGCCGTCATGGCAGTTGCGTTTGAATCAAAAGCGCCGCGCTGGAACAGCAGCAGAACAATTTCATGGCTGGTGGCCATAAAAAAAGTAGATAAGGGCAGTACCAGGAAAATAAATTTCAATGTGGTATTCAAAATCTCGTTCAACTGAGCAATCTCTTTATTGGCCGCCAGTCTGGCCATGTACGGGTAAGAGGCAACCCCCACTGCCTGACCAAATAATCCCACGAGGATAAACATAACGCGCAAGGAGTAATTTAAGGAGGCAATGCTTCCCGGTGAAAGATAAGATCCAAAATATTTGGATAAAATTTCAGTTGAAAAGGTCATGGTTAGCCCAACCATCAAAGGCAGAGTCAACTTCAGGTAGGCCAAAAGATCAGGGTGGGTAAGGTTGAAGATGGGGGTGTATTTCAGGCCGATCTGTTTTGCGCCCCAGATCTGGAGGGTAAAATTGCCTAAAAAAGCACCTCCCAGAACGCCCCAGGCGAATCCTTCCATTCCCAATACGGGTGCCAACACAAGACCGCAGACAATGATAAGCAGATTATAAATTAAAGGGGCTAACGCCGGGATGAAAAATTTTTCATTGGCAAACTGTACAGCCATTAACAGCCCTCCGGTGAAAAAGAAGAACTGTGCA
This sequence comes from uncultured Desulfobacula sp., assembly GCA_964562385.1. Taxonomy (GTDB): domain Bacteria; phylum Desulfobacterota; class Desulfobacteria; order Desulfobacterales; family Desulfobacteraceae; genus Desulfobacula. The sequence goes on along the minus strand of CAZLTD010000037.1, from coordinate 31,752 downwards.
GGGATAATGATCCGCGTCATTTTTACGGCAAGGGCGAAAGTGGCGGGATTATCGATCCCCGGTACAAAAAAATGAACAAGCCCGTCGGTCCATACCATCACAACAATGATTAATCCTATGAGGATGAGGCCAAATGTGTTTAAAATCAGTGAAAAAACACGGTATCCCTCATCCGGTCTGTTTTTTGACAGGTACCCTGAGAAAATCGGTATAAAGGTGATGGATAGAAAACCGCTGGCCACAACATGGTTTAAAATTTCCGGAATAATAAAGGCAGTCTGATAGGCATCCACGGATGCCTGGACACCGCCGATGCCGGCGATGGTCATCTCCCGGAATACACCGATGACTCGGCTGGCAAAAACAGATGCCATCATGATAAATGATGCAACACCGACTTTTTTTAATGTGCTTTTATTTGTCATAATAGTAATATGAAAAGGATTTACCATAAAGGTTTGGCAAATTAAACCCCAATCTTGTATAAATATGGGCAAGGCTTACAGTGTATATTTTTAAGTTTTATGATTTTTTGTATCATTAACTATGGTTTTTGTCTGCGACTTTTGTTGTGACGGAAGGCTCGCTGCCGGTGCAAAACCGATTGACTTAACGAAAGCTTGCAGAATATAGTGGTTTAAAGCTAAAATCTGCATCATTTAAATAACAACAAACAAGGAAAAAGAGTATGGTTTCAAAACTTGGTATTTATTCTTTGCTGGCCGGTTTGTTTATGGCCCTGTTCAGTGGAATATCAACGTTCATGAAGGCTGATAATATCTGGGTTGGTTTAACCCTTTTTAAACTGCTGGGCGAAAAAAGAACGGAAGGCATTATTACTTTTTTTGACTCTGTCAGTATTCAAAATGTTCTTGATACACTGTTTTATAACATTCCGCTATTCATATTGGTGATCGCCTTAAGTATGCTGCTTTTTTTAATCGGCATGTTTCTTCGGGAGCATTAGTATTATTAATGGCCGCATGGATAACATAAACTGCGGCTATTAAAAGTGGTGTTCAAAATAGCAGGATTTAAAAAAAAATCTATCATTCAAGCGGGAAACAATGTCATGACATCTAAAAAAATATTGTATGGGATATCAAGAAGACAGTTTTTAAAAGGCGGTGCCGCCATATCCGCAGCAGCCGTTTCGCCACTGGTTTTTTCCGGGTGTGCTGTGGATCCGGTAACCGGGAAAAAACAGCTGATGATGGTCTCGCAACAGCAGGAAATAGGGATCGATAAACAACAGGCCCCGCATCAATTCTCTTCTGATTACGGCCTTTCACGGGATAGCGGTTTAAACCGGTACATGTCCGATGTCGGGAAAAAAATGCTGCCGCATGTTCACCGCCCGGACATGCCGTATAATTTTAATTGTGTGAATGCCAATTATGTTAATGCCTATGCTTTTCCCGGCGGTACCATCGGTATCAGCCGGGGGATTTTACTCCAACTGGACGACGAAGCACAACTGGCGGCACTGATCGGACATGAGCTGGGGCATGTCAATGCCCGGCATGCGGCCGAGCAGATGTCCAAGGGGCAGCTTTCCTCCATGATCGTGAGCGGTCTTGCCGCAGTGGCCAGTACCCAGGGCGCAGGTTTTGGCGACTTTACGCAGCAGCTGGGAATGATGGGGCAGGGGCTTCTTTTGTCCAAATACAGCCGTGACAATGAACGGGAGGCGGATGCTCTTGGCAATGAGTACATGATCAAAGCAGGATATCCGTCAACCGGGTTTGTAGGGTTGATGGAGATGCTTGATTCCCTTCATAAGGATAAACCCAATTCCGCACAGATCCTTTTTTCAACTCATCCCATGAGTGATGAGCGGCTTGCCGCGGCAACAGCGCGTGAAAAAGGGGTTTATTCTCAATCAAATAAAAGCTCAGACCATCGCCAGAGATATATGGACAAAACAGCCTCTCTGCGGGCCAAAAGGAAAGGAATTTCTCTGCTTCAGGAAGGCGAAAAGCAGATGGCTAAAAAGCAATATGATAAAGCGCATGATCTGTTTTTAAAGGCCTTAAAAAGTATGCCGGAAGATTATACAGCCAACATACTTGCGGCAAAGGCCCAAATGGCAAGAAAGAAGCCGCAATCCGCCCTGACATTTGCCCAAAAAGCGATAACACTTTATCCACAGGAAGGGCAGGGAAATTATCTTTCCGGGTTTGCGTCAATGGCTGTTGAAAAATTTGACGGGGCGTACAAAGCGTTTTCCAAATATGATCAACTGCTGCCCGGAAATCCCCAGGTAACTTTTTTTAAAGGGTATAGTCTGGATAAAAATGGGGACAAAGATCCGGCTGCAAAAAATTACATAAAATATCTGGAGATGATCAAGTATCAACCCAATCAATATTCAAAATTTGCCTATTCCCGTTTGAAAGAATGGGGGTATGCTAATTAAGTTCTCAGTTGTCAGTTATCAGCCAGCAGAATCGTGAGTTTTATGCTGTATACTGAGAACTGACGACTGAGAACTGAGAACTTTTTATATGAAATTCCATAACTTAAAAGAGTGTGTCTCTTTTCTTGAGAAAGAAAAAGAGCTTGTCACAATTGACCAGGCGGTGGACCCAAATCTTGAAATGGCGCAGATTACCCGCCGGGTGTTTGATGCCGGGGGACCGGCCCTGTTGTTTACCCGTGTGAAAAACAGTAAATTCCCGGCAGTTTCAAATTTGTTCGGTACCTGGTCAAGAACCCAAAAGATCTTTGAGCCCCAGCTGGCCCAGGTAAAAACCCTGGTGGATATGAAGTCGGATCCCGGGGCGTTTTTTAAAAAACCGTGGCGTGCTTTAAAAGCACTGCCGGCACTGTGTCACTCTTTGCCGATAAAAAAAATATCCAATCCGGCGATCATGAGGCATACCTGTGACATATCAGATCTGCCAATGATTAAGTGCTGGCCCGAAGATGGCGGGGCATTTATTCTTTTACCCCAGGTCTTTTCAATGGATCCTGAAAGACCGTCTCTTTTTACCTCCAATCTTGGGATGTACCGGATTCAGATTTCCGGTAATGACTATGCGCCCGGCACTGAAATCGGCCTGCACTACCAGATTCATCGCGGCATCGGGAATCACCATAAAAAGGCCATAGACAAAAATCAGGCACTGCCGGTCACCATTTTTATCGGCGGGCCACCGGCCCACACGCTGGCTGCCGTCATGCCACTTCCCGAAGCTGTTCCGGAGATTGCGTTTGCCGGTGCGCTTTGTGGGCGCAACTTTAGGTACACCCGCGCCAATGGGCATTTGCTGGCTGCAGATGCTGATTTTTGTATTACAGGACTGCTTTTACCGGGTAAAACCAAAAAAGAGGGACCGTTCGGAGATCACCTGGGGTATTATTCATTGGCCCATGATTATCCTTATCTGAAAGTCACAGGGGTATATCACAGGCCTGATGCCATTTTCCCCTTCACTGTTGTGGGACGCCCGCCACAGGAAGATTCCAATTTTGGACGGCTGATACATGAAATGACCCGTTCTGCTGTCCAACAGGCTGTTCCCGGTGTGACAGCAGTCAATGCCGTGGATGACGCAGGCGTCCATTCACTGCTTCTGGCAAAGGCCCATGAACGATACGTTCCCTATGAAGAACGCACCCCGAAAGAGTTGCTGACCCATGCCAGCCGTATTCTGGGAACCGGGCAGTTGTCCCTGGCCAAATATCTTTTCATCTGTGCGCATGAGGATAACCCCCAATTGGATGTGAATGATGAAAAAGCCTTTTTTATCCATATACTCGAACGGATTGACCTGCATCGGGATCTGCATTTTTTTACACGAACGACCATGGATACGCTGGATTATTCCACCCAAAATATTAATGCCGGATCAAAGCTGGTGATTGCCGCTGCCGGTCCTAAAAGGCGCCATCTTGAAACGGTTTTACCCCAGGATTTCTCCCTGCCGGAGAAATTTGTAGATGCAAGTGTGGCAGCACCGGGAATGGTGGCGGTCACAGGGCCCGTTTTTGAAAACTACCCAAAAGCAGAAGTGCAGATAAAAGCGCTCACACAGCATTTGAAAAATAATCAGGGATTGTCATCATTTCCCTTGTTTGTGCTGGTGGATGATGCCCAATTTGCTTCAGGGTCTTTTTCGAATTTTTTGTGGGTGACATTTTTAAGATCCAACCCGTCCCATGATCTGTACGGGGTTAATGAAAAAACTGTATTTAAGCACTGGCAGTGTGACGGTCCGCTGATCATTGATGCCAGGATAAAACCATTTCACGCCAAGGCGCTTTTACCTGATAAAACAATTGCTGAAAAAGTGGACGCAATGGGGAGAAAAGGCGGTCCGCTCTACGGTATTATTTAGATGTTGCTGCTCAATAAAGGGGAATTAACATGTTGGAGATAATAAAAAAGAAACGCGTATTTATACCATGCATTGTAGTCTTGATGTATACCCTGATCGGGTTTTTAGTACTACCTTTCGTATCAATGAAGATGCTGCCCCAAAAGCTTGAACAATCTTTAAACAGAAGCGTATCTATTGAAAAAATATCTATAAACCCCTATACACTGACCATTGGTGTGGAAGGGTTTTTGATCAAAGATAAAGACAGTTCAACGTTTGCCGCTTTTGACAGATTGTTTGTGAATGCAAGTTTATCCAGCCTGTTTACCCTGACGCCACAGGTAAGCCGGCTGACACTTGAAAATCCAGATCTGAATATTATCCGGTATCCAAGTAACCGTTTCAATTTTTCCGACATGATTGCCAGGGGCAAAACTAGAGTTCCAGGGCAGGAGAACGATTCGCCGGAACAACCTGAAAAAAAGATGCCTAAATTTGTTTTAAACAGCCTGACCGTCATTGGTGGCAAAATCACCTTTGAAGATCAGGTGATTGGTGCAAGTCATCAATTGGAGCAGTTGTCACTGTCACTGCCGTTTATCAGCAGCAGGCCAAAGGATTCAGGTCAGGCAGTATCGCTGGATATGAGCGGTATGCTAAATCACACACAACTTGGGATTAAACTTGAAACCACCCCCTTTACCGATGATCTGGCATCGCAGTTTGAACTTAAGACCGGTGATATTGATCTTCTGCATTATCTTGGATACGCCCCGATTCCCCAGGGCCTGGATGTCAAGGGTCTGGATCTGAACCTGCATCTGTATGGCAGTTATCTTTCAAGCGTTGCAGGTTCTGATTTTGATCTGCAGGGAAAAGTGAATTTTTTAAATGCCGCCGTAAATGGACGAAACAGCGAACCCCTGGCTGGGTTCAAAAAGCTTGCAGTGACTCTGGCACCTTCGGAGATTTTAAAAGGTCAGGTGAATCTGTCACAGATATTGCTGGCAAAACCAATGCTAAATTTGAAGCGGGATACTCAGGGGCAGCTTGACCTTGTATCCTATTTTCCTCAAAAAAAACAAGCTGATAGGGGAAATGAATCATCGCCAACAGCTTTTGTTGTTACACTGGATTCTGGAGTGATTCAGGATGCAGCCATCGACTTTGAGGATCACTCAACCGACTATCCGTTTAAAACCCGGGTCTCTCCACTGAATTTGAGTATTAAGGATTTGCGTGCCGATAAAAGTGTTCAGGGTAAATACACGATTGATTTGGCTACTGAAAAAAAAGAAAGCCTGTCCTGTGACGGTCAATTTTCCTTAAATCCATTATCGGTGGAAGGCGCACTCAAACTTTCCAATATTGCCATAGAAAAGTATACACCTTATTACGGGCCGTATCTGGGCGTCGATATTCTTAACGGTTCTTTGAGTTTGAATACAGCCGTTACAGCCGGTAAGGCTATTGATCAGGAGAATGTCGACTATCAAATAAAAGTGGAAGATTTTTCAGTCAACAGCCTAATAGTGGCAGATCGAACCACCAGTCAGGAAATGATTAAACTTCCTGAATTTGGCATATCAAAAGCGGTCATTGACAGTAAAATCAGGCAAATTTCAACCGGCAGCATCCGTGCAAAACATGGAAAAATATTGTTAAAAAGACTCCAGGACGGCAGGATTAACCTTGCCGCTTCTGCCACACAAAAATCTGAGCAAAATCAGAGCGTCAAGAACGAACCCAAAGGCAAAGAGCCGAATCAGCCATGGCAGATAATTCTCAATGACTTTAATGCCCAGGAATTCGCCGTCGATTTTCATGATCTAACCCCAAAGGAGCCGGTGGCCATTTCCCTGTCAAAGATTAACGTTGCTGCTGAGAACATGAAAACTTTTGGCAAAGATGCCGGTACCCTGAATGTAGGCATAAACTGGAATCAGGGTGGAAAAATTAAAGTACAAGGCACAGCACTGCCGGCAAAACGGTGGGCGGATCTGGACATTGTTCTAGAGGGAATTGATATTGAATCACTTCAGCCGTATTTTACCGAGCAGGTGAAGATTATGGTCACCAGTGGTAATATCAACACAAAAGGAAATATACAGCTTAATCTGGCGGACGCTTCCGACACCCGGTTTCATTTCACCGGGAAAACCTCTGTGACCGATTTTATCTCACTTGATAAAGCCAGTGCCAAGGATTTTTTTAAATGCAAGTCACTCTACCTTTCCGATGCCGATATTTCAGTTTTTCCGGTATCTGTAGCTATCAAGGATATTGCCCTAACCGATTTTTATTCAAGAATTATTGTAAACGATACCGGCCATCTGAATTTGACGGATGTATTTGCATCGGCACCGGATACTCAGACACCCGTGGAGACCCGGGAAGAAGATCAAGGTGTGCCACCGGAACCTGCCAGGATTCAAGTGGACAATGTCACCTTGCAGGCAGGTCATGTCGCGTTTAGTGATTATTTAACCAAACCGAACTTCACAGCCGGAATGAAACAGATTACTGGATCTGTAAAGGGACTGTCGTCCCGGCAGGAAACACGAGCAAAACTTCATCTTAAAGGACTTCACGGGAACTCTTCACCCCTGGATATTGTCGGAGATATAAATCCTCTGGCAAAAAAGAAATATGCGGATATTGATATATCGTTCAAGGATATTGAATTGACGAATTTTACACCATACTCGGCTAAATATCTGGGGTATAAGATTGAAAAAGGTAAATTAATTCTGGATCTTCACTATACCATAGACGGGGAAAAACTTCGGTCTGCCAACAAGGTGAGGTTTGATAATTTTACACTGGGGGAAGCTGTGGCAAGTGAACATGCCACATCATTGCCGGTGGGGCTTGCAGTTTCTCTTTTAAAAAATAGATCCGGTCAGATTGACCTGGATTTACCGGTGACAGGGGAGCTGGATGATCCGGAATTTAAAATCGGTTCCATTGTCTTAAAGATGATTACCAATCTGATAATGAAAGTCGTGACTTCTCCCTTTGCCATCGTCGGGTCCATGTTCGGGGGCGACGAAGATTTAGGGTTTGTTGAATATAGCCATGGCCTGGCTGAACTGGATGAAGCCAACCTGGAAAAACTTGATACCCTGGGGCAGATACTTGTGGAAAAACCGGGCGTTAAACTTGAAATTCAAGGCGGCTACCATCTGGTTAAAGACACTCAAACGCTCAAAAGAATGGCCTTTGAGGAGTTGCTCAAAGCCCAGAAATTAAAACAATTGATCGCATCGGGTGTGGATGCAAACAATCTTGAAGATATCACTGTGCTGGCTGAAGAGGAGGCCGTGTATGTTCAGGCCGCTTTTGACCAGGCTCAATTTCCCATGCCACGGGATGCCAGTGGTGCTGTTAAACAGCTGGAATTAGACGAGAAGAAAAAATTGCTGATCACCAATATCAATATCGGCAATGATGAGTTAAGACTGCTTGCCATGCGGCGCTCTGAATCAGTAAAGGATTACCTGATTTCAACGGCAGGCGTGGACAGAGAAAGAATCTTTTTGATTGAACCGCGTGCAAACGAAGAAGCAGAAGACGCTCAAGACAAAACCAAAGTGCTGTTTTTATTAAAATGATACTAAACCGGTAGTTTCACAGTAATGGTTGTGCCCTGCTTGGGACTGCTGGACAGGTCAATTGTGCCTTTGTGGCTTAATATGACACTTTTTGCAAAGGACAGCCCAAGTCCACGGTGCTTCTTTTTCCGGGTTGTATAGTATGGTTTGAATACAAGCTCCTGATTTTCGGGAGCAATACCGTCGCCATTATCACTGATATGAATCAGTATACTGTTTTTTTCACACAGGGTTTCAACGGAAACAACACCGCGTGATGCTACAGCTTCAAATGCATTTTTAAGTATTTCTAAAAAAGCCTTTTCAACTCCTTCTGGGGCAATGGGAATGCTGGGAACGGCATCGAAATCAGTCTGGATATTTATTTTTGAGCTGAATCCGGCAGCTGTCTTATCCAATGCCGTTTCAAGTAATTTTTGAATGCTGATTTTTTCCAACGGCTCATCGCAGATGGAAACAAAAAGTTTAATGTCGTTTACAGTTGTCGAGATATGCTTAATCCCTTTGGTTGAATCTTTGATAATCCCGGGATATTTTTTTAAAATTTGTCTTAATTCAATATCCTTTTTGAATTGATCAATATCTCCTATCACTTCATGCGTTTTTTGGTTTATTTTATCAGGAACCTTAGCATGGGACGTGATAATTTTTTGGAGCACTTCGTACTTTTCAAGCAGTTGTGTCATGTTCAGCCGATATCGATTGATGGTTTCCAGGTTGTTTTCAATATCGCTGCCGCTGCTGGTCAAAGCCTCAATAGAGCTGGAAGAGATATCACCCACCTGCGCCATCCGATTGGCTTCTACCAATTGTTTCTCTTTTATGACCAGGTCCTGGATCGCTTTTTTCAATCTGCTGCTTTTGCTGTCAATCATTTTTTCTAGACTGCGGTTATATTTAGTCAGGTTGGATTCAGCAACCAGGCGTCTTGCAATCTCCTCGTTTAATCTCAGATTTTTTTTGGCAATCAATTTGTTTTTATCTTCAAGTTCCTGAAGATGAATATAAGATCTGAGCGCTGTTGTTACCGTTGTGAATAGTTTTTGTGTGGTCAGTTCAGTCTTTTCTTTATAATCATTAATATCATAATTTAAGATGATATCTTTTTCAGGCGCCTTGCCGGGCTGCCCGGTTCTTAAAATGATTCTGATTTTATGATTTTTTTGTTCTTTGCGTATAAATTTAGCCACATCCAGCCCGGCGTTTTTGCTTTCCATGACAACATCCAGAAGGATCAGGGCTGCATCCGGATTGTCAATGATCAACTGTTTGGCTTCTTTACCGGAAAAAGCAGACAAAAATTTAAGGGTATACTCTTTATAACTATAGTCTGACAGCACCAGCTTTGTCATGACATGGACTTCTTTTTCATCATCAATAATCAAAAGTTTGAATTGTTTTTTTTGCGGATCGTTGTTCTCTTCGGTTTCTTTTGCAAATGTCAGTGTATCAGTCCGGCCGGACGTTTTTTTCTTCATAGGGTCTCCGAAAACGAAGGTAGTTAATAATGGGTAAGATACTATAAGAATAAAAGAAAAAGTCCGGCCTGTCAATCAACCAGATTAGCAAGGTCTTTTAGATTCACCAGGTCCATATCGCGGCATCATCATTGTCCATGCGATGATAACCGGTTTACCATTTTCAACACAATTTTTTTTAACCTGAAAGCCCGGTTCGCACGGCCGGGTGTTGTTTTATATCCGCCCAAACGCAGCCTGGGTGTCTGTGATGAAACTGATCTGGCAACATTGCTTGACATTATCGTGACGCATTGGGTATAGAGAAAAGAAAGATCGTATCATGGACTTATGCAGATTGGCCGCAATTCAAACCTTAACGGTGTATAAAGCACGACAATAGAAGGTTGAATAAGATAGGCACAACCCTCTAAACTCAACTGCTTATCAGCGTTACGGTAAACTGAAAATATCCTTTTGGAGGCGTACTTCGGATGCTCAAACGATTCAGTATCACCTTGATTGTTATTTCCACCCTTGTATACGGCAGTGTCTTTTTTATGGCCTTTTATCACGATACCGGTTTTTTTGAAGAGATGCTGATACAGATAAACCGTATTGATGCAGGAAGTACCCGGAAAGCCCAAGTCAAACTGTCCAAAATGATTCTCATGGAAGTCTTGGACAATGAACATCCCACAAAGAGTTGGTTCAGTATGATTGCCCCGAAACCGGGCCGCAACGATACCGAGTTGTTCTATCACTACAAGGTGTGGATTGAAAAAAACGGACTGACCTCGGACGACATCAACGGCTCCTATCCAATATTTAAATCTGCAAAGCAGCATATTTCCATCCTCAATATGCGTTACGGTAAAACAAAGCCGGTAGTGCAGTTTCCTTTTGTGAAAACCACGGATGGAGCCCTTCGATCCCTCCTCTTTTATCCGATCAACGAACCGCCGTTTTCTGCTGATTTAAATAAGGATGAGGCCGTAGACCACAATGATGTTGTCCTTGCTCGTAAAAAGTTTAAAAAGGGTTAAAAACAGCGGTTTAAATTCATTGTTTAACAGCAGGATGTAAGTGGTATTAACCCCTCTTTTCATGCGGTCTTTGGGCGTACGGCACAGGGCCGACTATTTTCATTTTTCTATTGACTTACATACAACTTCTTAATATTGGTTATAGACAACATAAATCTGATTCACTAAATAACTGCGATTTTTCGCTTGCTGAAGCTCTAACTGGACTGGACACTCACTTAAATATTGAATGATGCAGGAAGCATCTTAATTATAAGGTACTTATTAGTTGAAAACTATTTGAGATAATTTTGAAAAGGAGGTGGTGAATACAAATTGTAAAATATCTCTTTATCAACTAACCATTAAGCCAGATTCGTCCAAAGGAGATGTCGGTAATATAATAACATTGGCAAATCCTGAGGTCGTTGAAGAGATCAGAACAATGGTTCAACAATAGCGGATGTGAACATCACTTATTAGGTAGTTTCTACAGGAATAAAATTTATTCTGTTCGGTTCAAACCGGACGGAACAGGTTTAAATATACTTTTTTCCGCAGAAACTGAATTGTCATTTTCAGGAGGGAGAATACATGACCAATTTGTACACTGAGGCCTATGAGCAATCCATAAAAGATCCGGATGCGTTCTGGGGACAGATTGCTGAAGACTGCCATTGGTATAAAAAATGGGACAAGGTTCTGGATGATACGAACAAACCGTTTTACCGGTGGTTTTCAGGCGGTGAGATGAACACTTGTTACAACGCGGTTGATCTCCACGTTGAAAACGGTCTTGGAGACCAGAATGCTATTATTTATGACAGCCCGGTCACCGATACGATTAAAAAATACACCTATTCCGATTTAAAGGATCAGGTCTCACGCTTTGCCGGTGTTCTGGCGGACAGAGGTGTGGAAAAAGGAGATCGTGTCATCATTTATATGCCCATGATACCCGAGGCGGTATTTGCCATGCTGGCCTGTGCCAGAATCGGGGCAGTTCATTCTGTTGTGTTCGGGGGGTTCGCGGCAAATGAACTGGCCACGCGTATCAATGATGCCAAACCCAAGGTGATTGTATCTGCGTCCTGCGGTATTGAAATTAAAAAGGTGATTAAGTACAAGCCGCTGCTGGACGAAGCGATTGATTTGTCGGACTCCAAGCCGGACTCCTGTATCATTTTTCAGCGTCCTCAGGCGGATGCCGCTATGACCGAAGGCAGGGATGTTGACTGGGCAGATGCCATGGCATCAGCACAGCCCAAGGACTGTGTGCCGGTTGCGGCCACCGATCCATTATACATTCTTTATACTTCGGGTACAACAGGGCAGCCCAAAGGGGTTGTCAGGGATAACGGCGGTCATATGGTGGCCTTAAAATGGACCATGGATGCTATTTACGGTGTCAACCAGGGAGATGTATACTGGGCTGCCTCAGATATCGGATGGGTTGTCGGTCATTCTTATATTGTTTATGGGCCTCTGCTCAAAGGGTGCGCCACTATAGTGTTTGAAGGTAAACCCGTGGGAACGCCGGATGCATCGGTGTTCTGGAGGATTATTTCCGAGCACAAGGTGAAATCGCTTTTTACCGCGCCCACGGCATTCAGGGCGATTAAGCGGGAAGACCCCACGGCACTGATGATGTCGGATTTTGATCTGTCAGACTTTAATTATCTGTTTCTGGCCGGTGAACGACTGGATCCGGATACCCTGCAGTGGGCGGAAAACGCTCTCAAGGTACCGGTAATCGACCACTGGTGGCAGACCGAGACCGGCTGGGCCATTGCTGCCAATTGCATGGGTATTCATCAATTCGACATCAAACCCGGCTCACCGACCAAAGCCGTTCCGGGATGGAATATGGCGGTTTTAGGTGACGACGGACATCCGGTAAAACCGGGTGACATTGGCGCCATTGTGGCCAAACTTCCGCTGCCGCCGGGCACTCTGCCCACATTGTGGCATAATGATGCCCGCTATAAGGATGCTTATTTAAGTGAGTTTCCCGGATACTATGAAACATCGGATGCCGGCTTTATTGATGAAGACGGCTATATTTATGTCATGGCCAGAACCGATGATATCATCAATGTAGCCGGGCACAGGTTGTCCACCGGTGGCATGGAAGAAGCCATTGCCGGACATCCGGATGTGGCCGAATGTGCCGTCATGGGCGTTGATGATAAGCTCAAAGGGCAGATACCACTGGGCATGCTGGTATTGAATGCCGGTGTGGACAGGAGTCACGATGAGATCGTTAAAGAAGTGATTGCACTGGTCAGAAATAAGATCGGCCCGGTTGCCGCGTTTAAGACGGCTACGGTTGTAGCGCGTCTTCCCAAAACGCGCTCCGGGAAGATTCTGAGAGGTACCATGCGGTCCATTGCCGATAAAAAAGAGTATAAGGTGCCCGCCACCATAGATGATTATTCGATCCTGGATGAAATCGAGGACTCTTTGGGACAGATCGGTTATGGAAAAAAGGCAAGCTCTTAAGGAGTTAGTCAACCATTATAACCTTAATAAATAAAAGTAGACTTAAGAATTCTGCACCTGGTTAATCCGGGTGCAGAATTCTTATTTTTTTTTGAATGAAGCAGACCAACAGATTTTTAATCGCCACCGGGATTGTCATCTCAGCAACCATATTGGTAATTGGTGGCGTCCTGTTTTTCGTTTGGCAGCATTTAACTGCGCAGCAGGTGCAGACGGTTACCCAGATTGTGCAATTACACCTGTATAAGTTTCTGGCCGTCGGTTTTATTGTCGTGGCTGTCGTTGGACTCGGTCTTGAATCGATATATGAGAACTATATTCACCCCATCAAAAAAATATCTGCCGGTGCCTCGGTAATATACTCTTCCAACCCGTCACACAGGATTCATGTAAACGGCAGCCAAAGTATTAACGCATTAACCGGAATTATTAACAATTTTGCCGATATGTTTGAAAACTTAAGCCGGGATATCACAGAGCAGATACTGGCCTCCCGCACAGAGGTGGAGAAAGAAAAAAATCTTCTGGCATCCATTATGGCGGAATTGCCCCAGGGCGTAATCATCTGCAATAGAAGCGGCCGTATCCTGCTGTTTAACTCACGTGCCAAGCACATGTTTACCCATAGTAGTCACACCAGCCGCGCCGAGCATTTTATCGGTCTGGGGCGTTCAATTTTTCACCTGATTGATAAAGATCTGGTCGCACACGCCATTGAAGAAATTGAGGAGCGTCTGAACAAAGACAAGCAAAGCCTGGCATCCTATTTCATTACCCCTATATATACCGGGATTCTGGTCAGTATCGAGGCTATTCCGATACTGGATGAAGAGCAGCTTATGACCGGTTTTATTCTTACTTTTAAGGATATCTCCTACCAGGTGGACAAATACGAGAACATAGACAACTGGCTGCAGACGTTTCGTCAAACCCTGAATCACCATTTCGAACAGACCCGGGGTCTGATCGGCGATCTGATTGAATCCTCAGAAACGGAAAAGCAGACCTATAATTTATATGAGCATAAAATACAAAAGTACCTGGCCCACATTGAAGATCAGTTCAAGGAGACCCAAAATAATATTATTGATGCATCGCTGACACATCTGCCGTTGAGTAGGCTTAATCTGGGTGACTTTCTGTTGATGATCCAACAGCAGGCGCTTGATCAAAACGGCATCCGTGTCAACACAGTAGATCATACAGACAGTAAACGTCTTCTGGCAGACAGCTACTCGTTTGCGATGGCATTTAATTTTCTTTTTGTAAATCTTTCAGATGTCACACAGCAGCAGGCGTTTGATCTGACGGTTAAAAATTCAAACGGCCGCATATTTTTTGAAATATCATGGCCGGGGCGTCCGGCCAGCCGTATACAGATTGAAGATATTATTACAAAAAAAATTCGGGGGCTGCCATCATTCGGCTATATTCTTAAACAGAACCAATCTGAGTTTCAGATTCTATCGGACAACATGCAATCAACTTCACTTGTCAGGATAACCGCCAATGCAGAGATGGAATCGGCTTTTACAAATAACAAACGCAAGGCGGTTGTTGCCCAGAGCCGGCCTGAATTTTATGATTTCGATCTTTTTAAAATCGATGATGACACCAAAGATATTTTTAACAGGGATTTAAGAAAAATAATTTTTACCGTTTTCGACACGGAGACCACAGGGCTTGATCCGGACGGCGGGGATGAGATTATTTCAATTGCTGCAGTCAGGGTTGTTAACGGCAGGATCGTTTACCAGGATATCTTTGAAGAACTGGTGGATCCCAAAAGGGATATTCCCATAGAATCTTACCGGATACATGGGATAAACTATGAGATGCTTAGAGATAAACCTGATATCCAAACTATCTTGCCGCTGTTTAAAATGTATACCTATGATACGGTGCTGGTGGGGCATAATATTGCCTTTGATATGAAAATGTTCAAGGTAAAAGAAAAAATTACCGACACAGTGTTTGATAATCCTGTGCTGGATACCCTTTTATTGTCTGCCTCACTGTATCCAGTCAACGAACGCCATGATATGGAAAATATTGCCAAACGCCTGGGTGTCAACATTATTGGCCGTCATACTGCTTTGGGGGATGCCATTGCCACTGCTGAAATTTTTACAAAATTGATACCGCTACTCAATTCTAACGGAATCTTCACATTAAAAAATGCCCTTGAAGCATCCAAGAAAAGTTACTATGCTCGATTGAAATACTAAACATTTAATATAGGTGATTTCTTGGATAATCATACGCGCATCCCGCCTTTTTCATTGCTTCCTGAAGACGATCGTAACAGCTTGATCAAACATTTTTCCTATGAATCCCACACTGCCGGGACTGTCGTACTGGTCCAGGAAATTTCCAGGGTTGAAAAATTATATATTTTGTCACAGGGAGCTGCATCCGTATATTTTGAGGAATCCTTTGCCAAAACCCTTCAAAAAGAATTGGGTCCAAAGGACAATTACGGGGGGATCTCCATTTTAATGAATGACGCCGTCAGTACCCGATCTATGGTTGTGACAGAGGATAGCACCTTCATGACCCTGGATGCCCATCTTTTTTTAGAGACATGTAACAAACATGAAGCATTCCGAGATTACTTTGCCGCTGAGTTTGGTAAATGCATGCTTAATAAATCTTATACAGGGATAATTTTGCGCCATATACGGGATAAGGAATTTAACCTGCCTTTTTTCAATCAACCCATTTCAGCCATGCACCAGCCCAACATCCTGACAATTGACGGTGAGTCGTCCATTCAGAGCGCTGCCGAAAAAATGAGCCGGGCAGGGTCTTCCGCCATCCTGGTAAAAGGAGAGGGAAAACAGATTAAGGGAATCGTTACGGATGCGGATTTAAAATCGCGTGTACTGGGCAAGGGTATTCCCACTAGCGATGCCGTTAAAACAATCATGTCATCCCCCGTGGCAACCATCCCGGCAGATGAACAGGTATTTGAGGCATTTATCAATATGTCCACCAAAGATAAAAGACACCTGGTGGTCACCAATCAATCCGGAAACATGGTGGGGATTGTGGCTGAAAAAGATTTAATAGTGGCACAGGCAAATGCGACTAGCCTGTTAATCAAAAGTATTAAATCTGCCACTCATATTGATCATTTAAAGGGTTTTCATTCCCGGTTGACGGCATTGTTATTGGAACCGATTAAAAACGGATCTAATCCATCATATATCACCAAGCTGATTACAGCGTTTTCAGAAGCGATCCTGGAAAGGGTGATCGCTTTTGCCATGGATGACTTAGGGAAACCTCCCTGCAAATTTGCGTTTTTGATCATGGGATCGGAAGGCCGGGATGAACAAACCTTGATTTCAGATCAGGACAATGCTTTGGTTTTTGAAGATGTTGATGATGAGGCCCGTTTTAAAACAGCACAAGATTATTTTACACAGTTTTCCGACCAAGTCTGCACCATGCTAAATACAGCCGGCTTTAAATTCTGTGACGGCAATAATATGGCCATGAACCCAAAATGGTGTCAGCCGCTATCGGTTTGGAAAGATTATTTTGCAACATGGGTGCGCAGTCTTGATCCTGAAAAAACACTGTATTCCAGCATTTTTTTCGATTTCCGAGGCGCCTGGGGAAATTTAGAACTGGCAGATGAATTAAAAGCGTTTCTGTTGTCTTCCATAAAGGAGTCCAAGGGTATTCTGCGATGTCTGACGGAAAATTCTATGCAATTTAAGCCGCCAATCAGTTTTTTTGGTAAATTTGTTGTTGAAGAAAAAGGTAAACACAAGGGATCGTTTGATATTAAAAAAATATTGCTGCCAGTCATTGATTTTGCCCGTATTCATGGGTTAAAGGAAGGAATTACATCTACCAATACCTTAACACGTCTTTACCGTCTTTATACAAAGCATCGTCTGACATCTGCCCAGTATCTGAATCTGATTCGCTCCTACAATTACCTGATGAATCTGCGCTTTTTACGACAGATCACCACTATCATGGATGAAGAAGAAGAACCTGATAACTTTATCAATCCGTCAAATCTATCGTCTCTTGACCAGGCCGTGCTAAAAGAGATATTTAAAATTATAGAGCGGCTTCAACAAAAATTGAAAGTAGAATTTATAGGCGCCACATAAAAAAACGGTCCAATAAAAAATCGGTCAGATCGTTGACAAACCTTGTTTTTTCAGGCGGGGTTTCCAATTAGTAAAAACCTTTGGGTTTATCGTCCCGGAACAAATAACCGCTGTGTGGGTCTGTAGTGCTGATCTTGCTTCCTTTGACTTTTGATTACTCTCCTTTTTTCTTCAAGGCTTTTTGGCTAGGGCCTATCAATTCTTATTTTCGTCAGCCTTAAGGGCATCCAGATGATTCCGGGTGGGCTTTTCAACCAATAGTTTCTAAAATTAATTCCTCTCGGCGCTTGTTTTGAGGTGGATTGGGCTGTCACTAAACCTGAGTTGGCGGTTTTTGCTAAAAGTAGAGTTGTTCGGAACCTTATCACGAAGTCCGGCCCCTAAAAACCATTGATAGGCCTTATTAACATGGACTTCTTTGATCAATTAACGCCCAATTCGGAAGCCGAAAAGGCAGTCGATAAATAGCATCTTGAACAAAACCACCGGATCAATAGCAGGACGTCCATAATCAGGACGATAAAATCTTGAACTTTTTCTCGGATATATTCGAATGCGATGGTTTAGGGAAACCCGTTCCTCGATACTTATGAATTCCAATAGGGTCTGTGTTTTCTATCGTTTTTTTAACATGACCCATTATAGCAAAATCCCCACGATTTGTGGGGATTTTGTTAACAGTTTGAGCTGACCCGATAACCGGGTCAGCTTTTTAAGTTTATATGGCAAAGGCTACTTAATGCGTATGAGTAGCGTCTTTGGAGCCTATCGGTACACGAATATCTTCAACCAGATCCTGAATTCTCTGGGGCGGTTCCTCGGTCATGTTGGATACGACATAAGAGACACCAAAGTTAATCAGTGCGCCTATGAAACCAAATGCCTGGGGATTAATACCGAACAGCCAGTTGTCTGCATTGTCAGGCAGCATGGCGGTTGATTTGAAAAAGAACCAGCCTTTGTAGATAAAGATGTAAACCAGGGTAGTACCCAGACCTGCGAGCATACCGGCGATAGCACCTTTATCATTAACGCGTTTAGAAAAGATACCCATCATGATGGCCGGGAAGATGGATGATGCGGCCAGGCCAAATGCCAGGGCCACAACCTGCGCGGCAAAACCAGGTGGATTCAGGCCAAGGTATCCGGCAACCAGAATGGCACCGCCGATAGCAACCCGGCTGTACATCAGTTCCTGTTTATCATCGATATCCGGCATGAGCCAGCCTTTAAGCACGTCATGCGATACTGCGGTTGCAATGGCGAGCAGCAGGCCTGCAGCAGTGGATAGCGCCGCTGCAATACCACCGGCCGTTACCAGCGCGATGACCCAGTTGGGAAGTCCTGCAATTTCCGGGTTGGCCAGAACCATGATGTCCCTGTCAACTTTGATCATTTCATTACCCTGCCATCCAAAGGAGGCAGCGTTTTTCAGGCCTTTTTCATCGTAATACTGAATCTTACCATCGCCGTTTTTGTCTTCAAACTTCAACAATCCTGTTTTTTCCCAGGATTTGAACCACGGCGGTACATCAGCGTATGCAATGTTACCGTCTGCTGCACCCACAGCGCCAGTCTGGATTGTCTGCATCAGGTTCATACGGGCCATGGCACCAACAGCAGGAGCCGTGGTGTAAAGAAGGGCGATGAATACAAGTGCCCAACCGGCTGAGGAACGGGCGTCCGCAACCTTAGGAACGGTAAAGAACCGCATGATAACATGCGGCAGGCCAGCAGTACCGATCATCAGTGACATTGTCAGAAACAATACATTGATGGTCGACATCTTCTGGGCCGTATATTTCGCAAAGCCTAATTCCACCAAGATGGTATCAAGTTTATCCAAAAGATAGACACCGGAACCGTCAGCCAGGGTAGAACCCAATCCTAATTGAGGGATAGGAACACCTGTCAGAGTTAAAGAGATAAATATCGCCGGTACGGTATATGCAAAAATCAAAACACAGTACTGGGCGATCTGGGTATTGGTGACTCCTTTCATACCGCCGAAAACAGCGTATATGAATACAATGATCATACCAATCACGATACCTACTTCAAAAGATACGCCTAATGAACGGGAAAATACAACACCGATACCCTTCATCTGGCCAATAACGTAAGTGACCGATGCCGTTACCAGGCAGAGTACGGCAACCATTCTGGCTGTATTTGAATAGTATCTTTCTCCAATAAATTCAGAAACAGTGAACTTTCCGAATTTTCTCAGGTAAGGCGCCAGGAGCATCGCAAGCAGACAGTAACCGCCTGTCCAGCCCATTAAATAAACACTCGCATCATAACCTAAGAAAGCAATTAATCCGGCCATGGAAATAAAGGATGCTGCAGACATCCAGTCAGCACCAGTGGCCATACCATTGAGAACAGGATGAACGCCCTTACTGGCAACATAAAAGTCACCCGTGTTTTTGGCAGTCGATTTGATCGCAATTAAAATGTATAGAGCAAAAGTCGCCCCGACAACTAAATAGGTCCAAGCAGTCAAACTCATTTGTTATCTCCTTTATTCTTCTTCAACGCCAAATTCTTTGTCAAGTTTTCCCATCCTGTTAGCATAAAAGAAAATTAATGCCACAAAGATGTACATTGAGCCTTGTTGTGCGAACCAGAAACCGAGCTTGTATCC
The DNA here is from genome assembly GCA_964562385.1 of uncultured Desulfobacula sp. Lineage (GTDB taxonomy): Bacteria > Desulfobacterota > Desulfobacteria > Desulfobacterales > Desulfobacteraceae > Desulfobacula. The sequence continues at coordinate 12,049 of CAZLTD010000037.1, read as the reverse complement.
CCCAATGGAGATAGCATTGAGAGGATGAACCAGAATAATACCAAACCCAAATGAAACGACAAACCAAACGATTAAGCATTGGATTACCAGCTTGATGTTTCTCTGCCAGTATTCCTCCCTCGACTTTTCACTCATGGACTTTCCCTCCTTAAGTTAGGTTAATAAACACCGTTCATTAAATAACATTGGATCAGACGTACTTCTTCTATTGCATTATGTTTTCGCCTTGTCAAGGCAGTTTTTCGTGTTTTTAGAAATTATAAGTGGAAAAAAAGGCAGTTTTTTTTAAAAATCTATATTAACTATAATACCTAAAATAAGAATACTTTTTTAAGGCTTTAAATTTTACTACAACTTACATATGTTTAATATTTCCAAAAATTTAGAAAAAGGTTTCAGGTTCATGTATTGTAGTCATAATAACTATAATAGCTATAATAAGTAGACTGGTTGAGTGCCGTATTTTGAATGGAAATCATCCAAAAAACTATGATTCGTTACGAAAACCCGACCCCACGATTTTATCGGCGATATGATTTTTCGCATCGGTTGATGCTTTCCTAAATTCAAGTGTTGTTTAGGATTGCACTCATGCAGGATTTTCAGGTATAGTAACTGACAACGGTAAACAAACGAAAGGATTAAAAATGAAAGATCCCATTAATAACTACTGGAATCTGAAACTGGAAGCCGTCAAACATAATCTGGAAAACAATAATTTTCAAGTATTTATCTGTCAAAGCGCTGATGATGCAAAAAAACTTGCCCTGGAAAAAATTATCCCCGCGCTTGATATTGAAACGGTATCCTGGGGTGGTTCCATGTCATTTGTCGGTACCGGCCTTTTCCATGCACTGAGTAAAAATGAAAATTTTACGGTACTCAACACGTTTGATAAAAGTCTGTCAAGATCGCAGATGATGGATTTGCGCAGAAAATCCTTGCTGGTTGATCTTTTTATTACCGGTACCAATGCCGTTACCGAAGCCGGCCATCTGGTCAACCTGGATATGGTCGGCAACCGGGTGGCAGCCATCATGTGGGGGCCCAAAAACGTTTTGCTGATTATTGGCAGGAACAAAATTTGTGGTGATCTTGAAGACGCCATGTTCCGGATCAAAAATTATGCCGCACCGGTAAACACCATGAACCTGGATAAAAAGACACCATGCCGTAAAACAGGCATTTGTCATGACTGCAGCAGTCCGGACAGGATTTGTAATTATTGGACAATCACCGAGAAGTGCTTTGAAAAAAACAGGATCAAAATTATTCTGGTAAATGAAGATTTGGGATTTTAATGTATGCAAAAAATTTTGGTATTTCAACAAAACGGTTCAGGCAACAGTAAAGTAGAAGGGATCAATCAATTCGGCAACAAACGATTTGTTGTCGAAACATATGACATTGATGAACCGCTGCCTGTTTTTATAGATGATAGCTCTAAATATCTGCCGGACACGATTGATGCGGATATTGTCCTGGATTTTTTAAAACACAGGGATCTGTCTGATGATTTAAGTCTTCTTTGTAATAAACTTGATATCCCGGTTATTGCATCGGGAAAGAAAATAACCACGGGTGAGGCAGTCTGCCCTCCGACATGATGCACACTTTCAAGGCAGGGTTGCCTTGGGGATTACGGAGAAAGCTTTGGTGCTCCGGAAATAGAAGTTAAGATAGATAATAATATTATAAAAGAGATCAAGGTGAGAAGAGGTGCTCCCTGTGGGGCCACTTGGAATGCGGCCCGGAAAATTAAAGAGATGCCGGTAGAAAAGGCGTTGACCCGCTTTGGACTTGAAGTGCAGTTTTTTTGCACGGCAGACCCGTCAAACTGGGATCCTCTTTGGGGGAAAAGCCCGGTCCATGTAGCGGCGGATATCCATTCAGCCGTACTTAAAACAGCGCTGAAAAAAATAAAAAAATAAGACCGGAGTAAATCCTATATTAGGTAGGTTGCCTGGTATTGTATGAAAGTGATATTTAAATTTTTTTATACAATATCGGGTTTTTTGCTGGCCACCAAAGAGACGGTCTCTTCAAAGCGGCTTCCCGGTTCTGTGGGTTTTTCTTCATAAAAAATTATATCAAGTGATAGAAAAGCGTGGCGCAGTTCATTTTTCTTCAGACAATAACGGGTCTCTTTTTTTCCGATAAAAGACTGAAAAACCAGCAGACCACCTGGTTTCAGTCCGGCAGCTATCTGGCTGAACAGGCGTCTATCCAGAAAACGAATGTTAAGTATCAAATCGTATTGGTTCTGCGGTATAATCCATGTGTCCAGATCCGTGCAACTGGCTTTTATAGACGGAATGTGCTTTTTTTGAAGTCGGGTGATGGCCACATCCGAGATATCCACCGCATCCACCTCAAAGCCCTTTTGGGCCAGAAACAGGCTGTTTCTACCGTTGCCGCAGGCAAGATCAAGAGCCGTGCCGGAAGGCCGGAGCAGTTTGTAATATTGTTTAACAATTTTTGACGGGGTCAGGGCGCCAGTATTTTCTTTATAACGTGAATTCCATTTTTGTTGATCGGATCTCATAAAAACTCATTAATTTTTCTTTATTGTTTTATCAGTGCCCGGGTCGGGAATAGGCGGGCACTTTTGCCGGTGAGATAATAGGCGGCAAGTCCTGCCCACTCATGAAGCGCAGATCGCAACTCTTCCAGGTTTCCGGAAAAGTTGATCATAAACCGGGTGAGTTGTTCCGGGTTGGATCGGTAATCGACCGGGTAGGGGATGACCGGCCAGTTTAGTTTATAAAAAACGCCAATAGCGCGTGGCATGTGGGAGGCACTGGTGATCAATATCCATGTTTCATTCGGCCCTGGCTCAACAATTTGCCGGGATAAAAGGCTGTTTTCAAATGTATTGCGGGATTTTGATTCGAACAGGATGCTGTCGGTTACAAGGCCTAACTGGTCAAAGAGACTGCGGGCAACATCCGCGGAATTAATACCTGATTGGTCCAGGCTCCCGGATCCACCGGAAAAAACATGTCTGGCATCCGGGAAACGGCGGACCAGGTGGATGAATGCCGTATGCCGTTCAACCGCCTGATTCATATGTGGTTGTTGCCAGTAGCCGCTTTGCTCCAAGTCTTCAGATCCTGCCAGCATAAGGATACCATCAACGCTATCTGGTAAGGTGTGCATCGGTGAAAATTGTTTCTCAAGTGGATAAAGTAACCATTTTCCCACTGGCAGAAAAGTGACAACAAGAACCGCAATTACAATTGTATGCAGTAAAATCAACCCTTTTTTAGTGGCGTTGAACCAGAAACAGAGCAGACAGACAATCAAGAGTCCGACAAGGAAGCTATCCGGTGAAAAAACAAACCAGAATATTTTGGATGCAACAAAGAATACTGAACTCATACATTCCCTGTGATTGTTTAATAGTGAATATCAAATGACGTAAAGGTTTGTGAATCAGGACAGGGCATGGTGACAACATCGCTGACAACGGCATTGGCAGATCCCTGATGGCACCAGTTTGTCATTTTTTCCAGAACATCCTCCCGGGCCTGAAAGAGTGCCTCAACGTTTCCGTTGGGATTGTTTTTGACCCAACCGGTTACCTTGAGATTATCGGCAGCCTTCTTTGTGTGTGCCCTGTAAAACACCCCTTGTACCCTGCCGCTGATAGTGACTTTAATTGTCTTTGTTTCCGGCATTTGACGACCTCCTCCGGGTTAATTGCTTTAAAGACGCTTTGTTTACCGATTTTGAGCCATATTTCTCTCCGATTGAATCAACTGCCCGATCAACAGATTCCCATTGTTTAAGATCTGTTTTTTCAGGGGTGATCCATTGCATTTGAAAAGGGGTTGATCGGTCTGTTAATCCACTTACCCCGACACCGACCAGCCTGATTTTTTTTTTCAGTTTGACCCGTTTGAAAAGAGTGACAGCATGTCTGAAGATGGCATTGGATGCACAAATGCCGGTGTCAAGGGTTAGACTCCTGGTGATTTGTGAAAAATCGGAGAATTTTAGTTTGATGGAAACGGTTTGACACAACAGCTTTTTTTTTCTCAACTGGGTGCCTACAATCTGGGATCGGTCTAAAAGCAGTTGTTTAATAGATTCGAAATTGGAAATATCACTGGTTAAAGTGGTTTCGCTGGAAATGGATTTACGGTGATGCCCGGTTTGAACCATTGCCGTATCATTCCCGTTCGCCAATTTTAAAAGGTGATCCCCCATTTTTCCAAACTTGCGTTTTAAAATGGATGGTGAAAATTTTTTAACATCCCCAAGGGTATTGATTTGAAGAGATCTCATCTGCTGCATCGCCCGTTTTCCGACGCCCGGGACTTTTTGTATGGGTAAAGAATTGATAAATTCGGGAACCGTGGCTGGATGGATAAGGGTCAACCCGTCAGGTTTCTGCATATCTGAAGCGATTTTTGCCAGAAATTTTAAAGGTGCAATACCGATGGAGCAGGTTAGTGATAACTTATCGACAATTTCTTTTTTTATCTGTGCCGCCATCTGTTCCGGAGGCCCGAACAGCCTGTGACATCCGCTGATATCCATGAAGGCCTCATCAATGGAAACCGGTTCGACAACCGGTGAAAACCCGGATAGAATTTCCATCAGTCTTTGTGAGGTTGCTCTATATTTGGTCATGTCTCCGGGTATGATGATCAGGTGCCGACATTTTGCCTTTGCCTGAAACACCGGCATGGCAGACCGGATACCGTATTTTCGTGCTTCATAGCTGGCAGTTGATACAACGCTTCGTTTAGAGTGACCACTAATAATGATAGGTTTGCCTTTTAGACGGGGATTGTCTCTTTGTTCAATGGCTGCAAAAAAAGCATCCATATCAATGTGCAAGATCATTTTTCTGCATCTCTAGGACATATTTATGGATAAGTTCGTGCTGTTCCAGTGAACATTGCTCAAATATGCAGTGGCAGATATTGTTGGTATCGATTTTAAGAATACGCAAGCCCGCAAAGAACGTCGGATCCCCGTGAAAGTCGGGAATATCAAGGTCAAATTTTATAAAATCAAAATCGAATTGTACGAACCCGTTGTTTTCAAAGGCCATGCCGCCGGCACTGATATTTAGAACCGTGATGCTCTTTTCCTTAAATTGGATCTCAAGTGACCGGTTCTTTGTAAACTCATAGCGAAAGAACTCTCTTTTATCCGCAGAAGGATGTGAGATGGTATCAGTTGCCGGCTTCTTTTTTTTCCAAAACAAATTCAACTCTCCTGTTCTGTGCTCTGTTTTCATCGGAAATATTGGGTACAAGGGGCAGGACATCTCCGTAACCTGTGGCTGTCAGCCGCTCGGGAGAAATTCCATTTGATACAAGATATTTTAGCACTGTTGTTGCCCGGATGGCAGACAATTCCCAGTTGGATGGGAAAATAGTTGTGGATATCGGTATGTTATCCGTATGCCCCTTAATATTAATGTTGTAATCCGGATAATCACCAAGTATCACTATGATTTCATTAAAGATCGATGTGGCCGTGGTGTTCAGGCTGGCAGAACCGGACTGAAAAAGGGCCTTTCCTTTGATACTTACAATGATTTTCCCATCAAGGATTCGAGTGGAGATATTGTTTTTCTGCTCGCTGTCTTTTACAAAGCTATTAATGTTTTTAAACAGTGATTCCTCTCTTGTTCGAATTCCGGTGATGTCTTCGATGGCAATCTGTGTGTCGGCCGATTCCGGTATTTCCATCAGCTCCATCAAGCCGATCAGTGCGTCGGTATCCTTTAACTGAATTTTAATGGTTTCAACGGCATGTTTATATTTCTCCGTTTGAAACGAGACAAGCGCATAGAGCAATATAAAAAATACAAGAAGGATGGTCATAAGATCGGCGTAGGTAACAAGCCATGTGGCTTCGTCGTCATAGGTAATGAAGCCGCTGTTATAACTGTTATCCCTCATTTTTTAGGCTTCATTTTCATTAAGGGTTTGCGCAGACGTGAAGAGATGAAACTGGACAGTTTTTCATAGATGATCACAGGATTATTGTTTCTGATGATGGAGATGGCACCTTCCCTTTTGATTTCAAGATTGATAATTTCAGTAACGGTTCTGGAGCGCAGTTTGCCGGCAATGGGTAAAAAAAACAGGGTTGACAACAAGGAGCCGTAAAAGGTGGTTAACAGTGCAACCGCCATGGCAGGCCCGATATTGGAAGGATCCTGAAGGCGACTGAGCATCTGGACAAGCCCGATCAATGTGCCCAGCATGCCGAATGCCGGTGCATAAATACCCATTTTCCTAAAAACATCCTGGACAATAAAATGGCGCATCTGTAAGGACTGAATTTCAGTGGTCAATGCCGCCCGGATAACCTCTTCGGAAGATCCGTCTGCCAGCAGCCCACACGCTTTCTTTAAAAAAAGAGAATCCGTTTTTACCTTGCTCAATTCCAGAAGACCTTTTCTACGGCTGATGTGGCTGAGTTTGATCATGGTGGCCACCGCGTCATTGGGGTCTTCTTTGTCCTCTGAGAAAACAAAATAGGCAGCCTTGAAGGCGGCAAGAACATCCCTGAACTGAAATGTGATTAATGTTGTGGCAATGGTACCGCCAAATACGATCATCAATCCTTGCAAATTGACAAAATTATGAAGGTCACCGCCGATATAAATAGCGCTTATAATTAACGACAGACCTGAAATAATACCGATAAACGATGCAATGTCCATAACCACCTAATCCAATCTGTAATAAAAATTGCAGACAAATATGTCGAATGGATCCTATGATGATCCGTTCTTCATGCTATATGATAAAATTTTGATGGTCAAGATGATGGCCTGAATATTTAAAAAAACAGCTAATAATTTAATGAAATATCCTTGGATTGCCGGTACCCTGCAATTCTGAGGTTCTATTTATGTGCCAAAAAGATCGGTTGATCATAAAGGTTCGAATTTGGTATGGTGCTTAAAGTTCAATCAATAATTTTTATGTGTCAGCTTAGGATCGGCTCCAAAATTACTTAGGGGCAAAGCTGTGCATTGCCTTACTTGATCTTTTGTTCTCAAAATATCCAATGTTTTAAGGTTTTTGGGAAACAATTTAGATCAAGTTGTTTTGTAACGATTCCTTACGAGAACGAATCAGGAGTATAAATGAATATAAAAGCGTGCGTCTTCGGTTTGATTGTCTTTATTTGCCTCATACCTATCGGTTGTTCCAATGATTCCCAGACCACGGAAAAAGATCAGCCTGCCCTGGAAAAATCAGAACCGGCTGTGGTTTTGAAAAAAGAATATACGACCCTTCCGGACAACATTGACTGGCTGACCAATGAGACGGACCCTGTTTTTTCATCCGGTAAGGCAAAAAAAGGGGGCATCCTGCGTTCGGCCATCAGCAGCTTCCCCATGACATTCAGGGTGGTTGGTCCGGATTCCAACGGTGGTTTTCGAAGTGCAATTTTAGACAACCAGTTGTCCTTAATTAATATTCATCCCAATACGGATAATATCCTTCCCGAACTTGCCACACACTGGGCATTTGGAGATGACAAGAAAACAATGTATTTCAAGCTGGATAAAGCCGCTCGATGGTCTGACGGAACACCGGTGACAGCCTGGGATTATACCTATACGCTTGAATTCATGCGGTCCGAGCATATTATTGCCCCCTGGTATAATGATTATTACACCAAAGAGATAGAAAAAGTGATTGTTTATGATGACTATACCATTGGGGTAAAAAGTACCAAAGCAGTCCCGGATCTGCACCTTAAAATAGGCATCGGCCCTGTTCCAAGACATTTTTTTGACCCTTTGGACAATAGCTTTGTGCAAAAGTATAACTGGGCGATTGTTCCCAACACAGGTGCCTACCAGATCAGTGAATTCAAAAAAGGCAAATTTGTTAAGTTTAAACGGAAAAAACAGTGGTGGGCCAAAGATAAGAAATATTTTAAGAACAGGTTTAATGTGGACACAGTGGTTTTCGAAGTCATCCGCGATTTTAATCTGCAATGGGAGTATTTTAAAAAAGGAAAGCTTGATGTGTTTGGTCTGACCCTGCCCAAATACTGGCATGAGAAATCCAGGACAGCTGTCTTTGAAAAAGGGTATGTGAACAAGATCTGGTTTTTTAACGATCAGGAACAATCAGCCCAGGGCCTATGGCTGAACCAGGATAAGGAAGTTTTTAAAGACAGGCGGCTGTGCTACGCATTTGCCCATGCCATGAATATTGAAAAGGTGATTGGGCAGGTGCTTCGAAATGACTATTTCAGACTTCCCCAGGCTTTTTTTGGTTATGGTGACTATACGCATCCTGACATTGAACCCAAACGCTATAATATTGATAAAACAAGTCAGTATATGACCCAGGCCGGGTGGCAAAGGGGGACAGACGGGGTCTGGGCAAAGGGCGGTCAGCGTTTTTCGGTAAAGGTCACTTACAGTTTTGAAGAGCATACACCGCGGTTGGTCGTGTTAAAGGAGGAAGCTTTAAAGGCCGGGATTGAATTGCTTTTAGACCGGCAGGATTCAACTGCGGCATTTAAAAAAATTCTGGAGAAAAAGCATGATGTGGCCTGGATGGGCTGGAGTACCAATGTCCGGCCATCATACTGGCAGGGCTGGCATTCTGCCAATGCCCATAAAACCCAGACCAATAATATCACCAATACGGATGATCCTGAACTTGATGAATTGATTAACCAATACAGGGCAAGTCTTGATGCGGGTGAACGTAAAAAATTATCCAAAAAAATTCAGGTGCTCATACACAATACCGGCGCTTTTGTCCCAACATTTATGGTGCCCTATGTCCGTCTGGGGTATTGGCGATGGATGACGCTGCCGGACTTTCATGGCACCCGAAGATCGGACAGTCTGTTTGATCCGTTTGCCAGCGCCACCGGCGGGATATTCTGGATTGATCCGGATTTAAAAGCACAAACCCTTGAGGCCAAAAAATCCAATAAAACTTTTGAACCCGTGATAATCAAAGATGAACACTTCAAATCAAATTAGAGAAAGCCAAATAAAAACTATGGATAAAAACGTGGTCCTTGAACTAAAAGACCTGGGAGTGGAATTTGATACTGAATCGGGCCGGGTTCGGGCGGTTGATCAGGTCGGTTTTAAACTGAAAAAGGGAAGGGTTCTGGGAATTGCAGGCGAGTCGGGATGCGGGAAGAGCGTAACCGCTTTGAGCCTTATGCGGCTTTTGCCGCAACCGGTCTCAAAAATTATTAACGGAACGGCCATTTTTAACGGACAGGATATATTCAGCCTGCCGGTCTCAAAGATGCACCGTATACGGGGTCGCAAAATTTCCATGATTTTTCAGGAACCCATGACCGCTCTCAATCCGGTTCATGGTATCGGCAGGCAGATGACAGAAGTATACAGGCTTCATTTCCCTCAGATGACAACGGCACAGATGAAGGGTGCTGCCATAACCATGCTTGATAAAGTTGGTATCCCTGACCCGAAAAGGGTGATGAAACAATATCCCCACCAATTGTCAGGGGGAATGCGGCAGCGGGTGATGATTGCCATATCTCTGGCGTGTGAACCTGATATCCTCATCGCGGATGAACCGACAACGGCCCTTGATGTTACGGTACAGGCTCAGATCCTGTCATTAATAAAAGACCTTCAGAAGAAATCAGACATGTCGGTAATCCTGATAACGCATGATCTCGGGGTTATTGCCCAAAATTGTCATGACGTTGTCGTGATGTATGCCGGAAGGGTTGCCGAGCGGGCCGATGTGCATTCCCTGTTCAAGAGACCGGGACATCCGTATACGCAAGGACTTTTAAAATCCATTCCCTCTTTGTCCAAAATACCGAAAACCGTTTTGCCGACCATCCGTGGTAATGTTCCTTCATTGGTGGATATGCCGTCCGGGTGCCGGTTTGCAGGGCGATGCCCCAAAGTGGGCGATATCTGCAAAAGTCAAATTCCACCGGAACGTGAAATAGGCCCTTCCCATCACGCATCCTGTCATTTTGCCGACGTTTAAAATAACCCTTGGGTTGCATTCTGCAGATGCCGACAGATTCGAAAAATCCATTGGTTTGAATTGGCAGTATTGCAATTTTCTTTAAAAAAGCTGGCCGGTCTGACACAAAACGCCCAACACCCTTTGTAACGAAGGCTGTTGCATGGTGTGGAATAAATCAACTTTATTTTAAAAAAAATCTTGCTTTTTTAAAATAAAGCCAATAATACTCAACAAGAGCCGCTTGGAGAAAGGCTTAGCAGTTTCGTTCTAAAGGAAAACCCATCTGTTGAAGTGGCAAGACCTGAGGTTTGAAACTAATTTTATTCATTTAAAGCAAGGAGAAAGTCACAATGGCAAATGGGATCGTAAAATGGTTTAATGACTCAAAAGGATACGGTTTTATTGAGCAGGAAGATGGACCGGATGTATTTGTTCATCATTCCGGAATCAACACCACCGGATTCAGATCTTTGAATGAGGGCGACAAGGTTACATTTGACGTGGAGGACGGCCAGAAAGGTCCTGCTGCGGTTAATGTAACGGTTCAATAAGAAACGCCAAAGGGTTTTCTTTTTAATTCAATATTTTAGAGGGGAAACCCTTTTTTAATTGCACAGGTGCAGGTGCCATGTGCATACAGTTTGTCATTTTCATCTTTCAGCCAGCCTTCAGCAACTGCCAGTCTGTTACCGATGTCAATCGGCTTGCCCTCACAGTGCAGTATCCCGGTTTTTTCAGTGACCGGTTTAATCAAGCTTATTTTAATATCAATAGTTGGACAATAGACACCGCCGGGAAGCGTTGAGAGGATCGAAGCGGTCATTGACGTGTCCAGCAGTGTTGAAAGAATCCCGCCGTGCACTGTTTCAAAAGGATTGTAGTGATATTCTGCCGGATTAAGTTCAAACACGGCAAAACCAAAATCGACCTCACGGATTTTATATCCAACCAGGGATGCAACCGGCGGCGGGCTTATTTTACCATCCCGTATCGCCTTGAGGTAGTCCAGACCACAAGTGGATTCAGTGGCATCCTTTTTATTAACTCGGGGGTCTTCCCAGGTGATTATTCTTTTACGATTCATACGTGCCTTTTGTTGACTTACAGGGTGAGTGTGTTAGGAATCGTTACAAAATAACTTGATCTGAATTGTTTCCAAAAACCCTAAAAGGACTGAATATTTTGAAAACAAAAGATCACGTAATTTTGGAGCCGATCCTTAGAACCGATTCGCCGAAAATGGTGTGATGTTGATGTCCGTTTTTCCCGTGGTGATCAAATCACAAACCGCCTTGCCGGTTCCGGTGGCCATGGTAAGTCCGAGCATGGCATGCCCGGTGGCAAGCACCAGGTTATCAAATCCGGGGGCAGTACCGATAATCGGCAAGTCATCAAATGTCATGGGGCGCAGCCCACTCCATTCCTCAATGATCGGCCTGTTAGTTGAGGTGTTCAGGTATTCACCGGCACCGGTAAGCAGTTTTGACAGCCTTTTTTTATTTAATGTATCATTAAACCCGGAAAATTCCATGGTACCGCCCAGGCGAAATCCGGAACCCCATGGTGTGGCAACCATATTACGTTCGTAAAGAAGGCAGGGAATGGTGGGGGCAGCATCCGGTTTTTCCATGGTGATACTATACCCTTTTCCCGGCTGAACAGGCACCTTTAATTTAAGATGCTTCTGCAGTTGTGTGGTCCAGGCGCCTGTGGCGAGGATAAACGCATCTGCTGTAAATGTTCCCCTGATCGTGTGGGCGCTAACGACTTTTCCCTTATGCGTTTCAATATCCACCAGGCGGCTTTTTTCTTCAATAATCAAGCCCTTTTGGATTAGCTTTTTTTTCCATGAGTCAACCAGCTTTTCCGGTCGCAGGTGCCAGTCATGCGGGTTGTGCCAGGACCCGACAACTGTTTCTTTTACCGCCGGCTCCAGACTCCTGGTTTCAGCCTCATTTAAAATGCGCCCATTGAAATGATACTTTTCTAAAAATGCGTTGGTTTTAGCGTATTTTTCAAAATAGCCGTGGTCGGTGAACAGGGTTAACAGCCCTTTCTTTTCAAAATCACAT
>CAZLTD010000036.1:0-43938 GCA_964562385.1 uncultured Desulfobacula sp. | reverse complement strand
GGATAGTCCGATTGCGGCAGACTGCGCATGAATTTAACGCAATTGTTAAATGTATCGTTACTGCCGGCCTCTGCATTGACATCCGCCGTTGTCACAACTTTGACCGCATACCCTTTTTTCTTTTTCCACAGGATAAATTTTTCCAGGGTTTTGTTTCCCTTAAATTGCGGATTCATCAGGATCATATATTTTTCAAGTCTGAACGGTTTTGCAGGGGCCTTTTTCATTTCCCGGGCACCTGAAAAATCCTTCAGCCCGCTGGAAAACAGATCCATATACCCGGAATCCCGGAATCCGCCTCCCCCCAACCTGCCGCTGGAGCCTTTTTGGATATCCACACGGACATCCAGCGAGGGTGACATTTTTACGGTTTTCGTTACCGGATTATACTGGATGGGCGAGACCACCACCTCAAGCATGCGATGCCCGCGAACCTTAAATTCCCGGGTGGAGATAATATTGTTTTTCGGGAAAAATGCATCCCGGCTGTAAAGGGTGGTGTCTTTTTCAAAATCAATGGGTTCAAAGGCCATGTTATCCTGGGGCAGCGGCTGGGCCGGGAGAAAATCGATATTCTCAAGCCGGGTGGTTTTAGGACTTTTAACATTTACCGAATAGGTACTGCCCGTGGGAATCTCCAAAAAAATGCTTTTGGCCGGGATATCCGGCTGACCCGGATCAAAATGAAAGCCGCATCCGGGTACATACAGTGTATCGTATCGCCTGTTTTCTTTTTGTACGGCATCTTTTAAAACAGCATGAATCTCATACTTCACATTGACAGTTTTTGACTGTGTTAGATCCTGCACCGACACGACAGCAAGATCCGGTATGGTTTTAAATTCTTTAAAACTGCCGGCACTGTCCTTTGAAATCCTCTGGCCGGGATCCAGGACATTGATCCATTCTTCAGCCGCGATGACACCAGGGCTGCATATCAGCACACACCATGCCAGGTACCTGATTAACATTTTGGCCAGACCACCTTTGCGTGTCGGAAAATTCAAGGACATGCTGTCTCCTTTCAAGCCATTGGGTTCATGTTGGATATTACCTGTCAGGGTTTAAAAGACAATACCTAAGCCAAAACAAAAAACAGCATATTTTATCATTGTCCATTAAGGAGAAAACAATCGCCATTTCATCAGCCGGACAGATATTTTTTCTGGAATAATGCCGGTTATTTTAACAGAATATTTCTCCAATTCACAGCGGAATCACCGGCACACAAATATCAACGGTGGTTTTTTTATCATTTCCATCTTTGTTGTGAACATCTGGATAGTATTCAAAACAGGGCCCGTCCCCCGGCTGGTATCCACTTTTTGGCAGCCAGTCGGAAAACACCCACTGCCAGGCACGGTAATACTGGGAATCCGACAGTTCAAACCGGGCACAGGCATATTTGCCGCATTCAAGGATCATTTTCCCGACGGGTGATGAAACCCGGGTCTGACCCGGCACGGTAATTCCCGCACTGACCCGCAATCTGCTGCTCTCCGTGATATCAATGCTGTCATGGTAGGCCACAATACACTTTGTATCGACTTGAACCAGATCCCTTGGCATGGCCCAGGTAAACAATTGTTGGTACAAAGATTTAAACAGAGCTGCATCCCCTTCATATTTTCCGGTATATCGGACATAGGCAAGGTGCATTTCATCCAGAACCCGCACCGTGACCTGTCTATCCAAATCACCCATCGTGTTTGTCCGGGTTTGATCTAATCCTGCCTTTTCTCTGCTGTAAATACCGGGTGTTGTTTCCCGCCACTGGGTGGCTGTCATTGAAAATCGATTCTTGAATGCCCGGGCAAATGCCGAAGGACCTGAAAATCCGCACTCATAGCTTATCTGTGTGATGGAGGCACTGCGGCTTGTCAGCAACAGGGCTGCGGCTTTTTCAACTCTCACACGCTGGATAAACTCAAACAATGTCTCATTCATCAACCCCAGGAATATCCGGTGAAAGTGGTACTTTGAAAAACATGCCACACCGGCAAGTTCGTCCAGATGCAGTTCTCTGTCCAGGTGCGTTTCAATATAGTCAATCACGCGATTGATGCGGGACCGATATTCATCCTTTTGTCCAATGGTGTCCTGTTTCATTTTCCTTCTCTTTGGGGGCCGCCCTGCATGATGACGATATCCCCAAGTTTGCACCCGGCATGGTCGGCCACCACCGGACACTTTGCCTTGAACAGATAAAAAATACGCGCATCCGCATGGTCAAGGGTCTCAAAGTTCCCCTGCCCTTTTGCAACAATCAGGTCTGCTTTTTCATAGTGGCGTTTAAACTCTTTGGAACAATGATCCAGCAGAACACCGGGAATAGCGGCGCCGGTATCAATCACACGAACAAGATCGGTCAGCCCGGTATATTCGGCATCTGCCATGGTGGCGTCATTTTGCGTGGGGCCGCCCCGCACTGCAACAACAACCTTTGCCAGATCCAGCTTTTGCAGCAGCAGTTTATCAAACACGATTTCACCGCTGTTATCGGCGAGCCAGAGAATATGTTTTGCCTTGGAACACACCTTTTCCAAAGACGCCACCCGGCCGTTGATTTCCATTGACAAAGCCTGGTCAATGGTATCCAGCACCTTTTGCTCTCCAATGGTCGTATGGGTTCCAAAATCAATAATATTGCCGGCAATACATAATCTGACCGCCATCTCAAAAGAATTCTGGGCCACTTTTTTTTCAAGTGCCGGAAAAAGAGAGAGTGCAAAATCATTATACTTTTTTTTAAGCCGGGCATAGGGATCATCCACGCCCGTTACCTGTTTTACCGCCCGTTGTATTTCACGGGCCATCATCGGCGGGGGATTGTTCATATCAATGGTACTTAATTTCTTTAAAATCTTTTTTATAATTTTTTGCTGATGGTTGGCATTATCCGTGGCAAGCCTTGCTGCATCAAGGCTGCCGCGGGCGATACAGACAAGGCAATCATTGGTAAGATTCATATTTAGTTATATCACAACCTATTGAAATATTGACAAGTAAAAAAAACCGCCTATAATCGGCGTTCCATGAATCTAAAGAATTATGATAAAATTTGCCACATAAAATTATTATTTTTTATTATTTTATGCGGTCTGGCAGGTATGACTCAAGGCGCGCATGCCGAACCGGGTGTTTTTGACTCAACCATTACCATTGGGCAGTCCTGCGCCTTGACCGGTCCTTCAGAGGATCTGGGAAAAAAGATGAATGCCGGTATTGTCAGCGCGCTTAACCAGGTCAATGTCAACGGCGGCGTGCACGGCCGCCAGATCCGCCTGATTGTAAAAGATGACTTTTATGAGCCCGGACAGGCCATTAAAAATACGGAAGCCCTCATTTTTAAAGACCGTGTATTTGCCCTTATCGGGGAAGTCGGCACCCCGACCTCCCGTGTGGTTGTGCCCATTGTTCAAAAAGAAAAAATTCCCTTTATTGCCCCTTTTACCGGTGCCAGGTTTCTAAGATCCCCCATTAAAAAGCAGGTGATCAATATCCGTGCAGGCTATGATGAAGAGACCCAAAAAGTTATTACTTACTTTGTTAAAGAAAAAAAACTGACCCGTATTGCCTGCTTTTATCAGGATGACAGCTATGGGTATGCCGGCCTTGACGGGGTTAAAACAGCACTCATGGAATATGGCCTATCGCCAATCAGCACCCACAGCTACCAGCGCAATACCGTCGCCGTTATGGGCGCCTTTTTACGGATCCGGCAATCACAGCCCCAAGCCGTAGTCCTGGTAGGCTCTTATCAACCCTGTGCCGAATTTATTAAACTTGCCAGGGCCAGGGGGATGAATCGTACGGTTTTTGCCACGCTTTCCTTTTCAGGAGCCCAATCCCTGATCCGGGCCTTGGGCGATGAAACTGACAGTATTATTATTTCCCAGGTAGTGCCTTCGCCTTTCAATGAAGACCTTAAAATCGTCACAAACTATATGGATGCCATGAGAACCTTTCAACCGGAGCACCAGATTTCTTATATATCATTTGAGGGATACCTGGCCGGACGGTTTTTTATTGAAGTACTCAAAGGGGTCCGCCTGCCGTTGACCCGGGAAAAATTCATCGATTATATCGAGCAGAAAAAACAATTTAACATTGATGATATCGCCCTGACCTTTGGCGCTGAAGACCACCAGGGACTGGACGTCACCTATTTAACCCGCATCCAGGATGGAAAAATCATCCCCTTGCTCACAGGCGAATTACAGGACCAATGAAACTTCAAAATATCATCAACCCGAAATCACTTTCCGGAACCGGATTCATCAGTGTGTTGATGACCATCTTCATTATTGCGCCCACCATTGGCAGTTTCTGGATTTTTTCCGAGATATCTCAAAAAGATGAAGAACTCATCCGTATGAAGAACCAGTATACAGCATCGTATAAAACCATATTGTTCAATGATGTAAACAATGTGATGAATTTTATTGAGTACAAACGGTCCAACACACGGCAGAGGGTGGAAGAGCTCGTAAAAGAACGGGTTCAAAATGCTTACTCCCTGGCATCCCACATTTACAGTATGGACCAATACAACTCCTCTAAGGACCAATTAAAAGAAAAAATCATAGAAACCCTGCGTCCGATCCGATGGAATAACGGTACCGGTTATTTTTTCATGTTTAACCAAGATGGCGTTACGGTATTGAATGCGGATCGCCCGTCCATGGAAACACAGGACAGTAGCGGTTTAAGGGATATTGACGGCAAATTCGTAGTCAAAGACATGCTGGACCTTGCAAAAAGCCATGATTCCGGGTTTTACACCTACCGCTGGACAAAGCCGGGAACCAAAGGGGCTGACCATGAAAAAATCACCTATGTGAAAAATTTCAAACCGTTCAACTGGATCATCTGTGCCGGTTTCTATGTTGCGGACATGGAAACCAGCATCAAAGAGGAAATTCTCTCGCGTGTTTCCCAACTCACGGACAAGAAGGATCAATACATTTTTGTATTAAAAAAAGATGGTTTTTCCCTGTTTCATCCATTGGAAAACTATCATCGCAAAAATATCATCAACCACCGTTCTCATGACGGACAACTGATTATCAAGGAATTGATCGAGGCCAGCCAGAATCCTGGCGGCGGATATATCGAGTACCCCTGGGAGAAGCCCAGTTCCGGGGAGTTTGAATACAAGCTCAGTTTTGCCGCATCTGTCCGGGACTGGGGATGGACCATTGGTAAAGGCATCTATCTTGACGAAGTCCAACAGACCATTGAAAGTGAAAAAAACAAATTCAAAAAAGAGCTGCAACGTAAGATTCTCATCATCATCGGCTTTTCCATTTTGATTATCCTGTTCTCCATAGGCCTTGGTATCGTTATCACCACAAGGCTGTCTAAGGGTATCCAGGCATTCACAGATTTTTTTCAAAAGGCGGCGGACGCGGATATTAAAGTTGATGTTAAAAAACTGATTTTCAAGGAATTCAAATTACTGGGCACCCTGGCCAACCAGATGGTCGAAGACCGGATCGAAAAGGAACAGGCCCTGCGCCGTGCCATGCTGGAAACCATCAACCTTCAGAACCTGTTAAAAAATATCACCGATTCCATGCCCTCATCACTCATTGCCATTGATCATGATATGAAAGTCATTCACTGGAACCGGAACATTGAAAAAAACACCGGGATTGATGCCCAAAATGCCGAAGGACAGATCCTTGAAAACATATTCGAGCTCAGTCAAAAAGAAACAGCCCTGATCAATGAAACATTAAGATCGGGGAAACCCTGTAACCATACCCGTGTGACCCAGAAGACCGCATCAAAAAAACAATTTGAGGACATGATTATTTACCCCCTGATTACCAACCATATCACCGGTGCAGTGATCCGGATTGATGACACCACTGAAAAAGTGCGCATTGAAGAGATGATGATTCAATCTGAAAAAATGATATCAGTGGGAGGGCTTGCCGCCGGCATGGCCCATGAAATAAATAACCCGTTATCCGGAATCCTGGGCAATATCGGTGTTGTTAAAAACCGGCTGCTCAATGACCTGCCTGTGAATGTAAAAGCGGCTGAGCAATTGGACACCCGGTTTGAAAACATTAAAAATTATGCTGAACAGCGGGGGCTGCCGCAACTCATCGAGAATATCCGCCAGGCCGGTAGCCGGGCTGCCAAAATCGTCAGCGACATGCTTGGCTTCTCCCGCATGAGCTCTTCCAATTTCATGGCCTGCAGCCTGATCGAAATCATGGACAAAACCATTGATCTGGCATCTACGTCCTATGATCTGAAAAAGAAATTTGATTTTAAACAGATAAAAATTGTCCGACAATATCCTCCTGATATGCCCCAGGTTGTGTGTGAAAGCAGCAAACTCCAGCAGGTGTTTTTAAATATCCTTTCCAATGGTGCCCACGCCATGGCAGACAATGACGAAACCTGTCCGCCGCAGTTTACCATTACCCTGTGTATAGATGAAGACCATGCAGTGATCAGTATGGCGGATAACGGCCCCGGTATCCCAAAAGAAGTTTCAAAACGGATCTTTGAGCCGTTCTTCACCACCAAAGAAGTCGGTATCGGCACAGGATTGGGTCTTTCCGTATCCTATTTCATTATCACCGATCACCATAAGGGCACGCTTGAAGTGGAATCTGAAATGGGCAAAGGCACCCAGTTTATTATCCGCATTCCGCTGAAACCATAACCGGCTGTGCCCCAGCCACCGCTCTTTTCCAGTAGAAGTTGTGACATTAAAATTTCTTTTGCCTGTCCTATGATTCTGAATCGTTTAGGTATGCGCCGCTGGTTTGATCTGTTTTTATACTTTATTCAGCGCCCCGTACCTAGCAATTTTCCCCAATAGACTTTCAATTTCAGGATGCTGGACAAAATCCTTTCCAGGTATAAAGTACATTTCAAGATCTGTACTGGTGACGACGGTTGCATTCCTGACTTTCTCAGTGGGGAAATACGCCATTTCCCCAAAAACATTTCCCGGACCCAGCTGCACGATGAGCTTATTTTCCCAGTTGAGGACATCGACCTTCCCCTTTGTGATAAAATAGACACCGTCTGGCGGCTCTCCGATGCGGAAAATGATCTCCCCTTTTCGTTTCCATTGAAATTCAAACCATTTCTGCCACCGTGTATCCAGCACAAAATTTTTGTATATGTCAGTATCAAGGGCCCGTAAAAGTTCTCTGCCAAGCCTGTTAAGGTTGTCCTTTGCAGTGGCAGCCCCATTTTTAGTTTCCAATTTTATGCCCTCTGACTCAAACTTCATGGCAGGCGCATTATTCTCCTCGATAAATTCAAGTATCCTTCTGGATGCAAGATCTGCATGACCGGTCATTTCCTCAAATAATACCGAAGCCTGGTAATAGCTCTGTCTTGCCTTTGAAAAATTCGGGTTCATGCCTTTAAGCTTATTGCCGTGGAAATACTCAACACTCCTGTTTTTAACATCGACATATTCGGCCAGCCTGTCCCTGTCAACATCAAGGGGAATTTTATGAATTCCCGGTTTGTATATGGTGAAGATATGAATGGGGTGATCAACACCTTTGGGTGTTATTTTCCCCACACAGGCCAAAAATGCCTTGTCTTCGTCCTGTGCCAGGGCAACATCACGATCCATCAGTACGGGGGTATCAAAGTAGTCGCAGAGTTCCCGAAGCCTGCCTGCCACGGAAAAGCAATTACCGAATCTAAAAGAGGAATCATTAATCTCGGCTTCAATAACGCTTCCGGAATACAGACCGAACCGGGTGGGCGCAATCTCATGGTTTTTAATTTTTCCAATAAGACGCATGGTCGTACTAAATGCCCGGACACTTCGGTCCTGCGTTTCAAAAACGCTGGCCGAGGCATCGCCCCCTGAATGTTCAAAGTACTGCGCGCAATTTGGTCCTTCCATAATACTATTTTCAAGGTGTTGCCGGTAATCAATGAGGAAATGAGAAACCTGGGTTGGGTCCATTTTAATGGTTCTTTTGGTAAATCCGACCATATCGGACAAAAGAATTGTTGCTTTTTTCTCAGAAGAAGTTTTCATAAAAAACCTGTCATTGAGTCACCGTTTAAAGTTCAGGACTCATCTATCCTTTAAATCCTAATATCATACGGCATGCAGCCCAACTGATTAAAAGTGATACCGGCCTGTTTTACAGATTATTGGCAGCTTAAAACTATAATTTTGAAATTTAAACGAATTTAGTGATCGTCTTGTAATATAGGGCAAAAATAATATAATTTCAACGGGTAAGCGCTATGTCATTAAAAAATCATACTGATCATATAGACATTTCTGAAATGTATTCGATAACGCTCATCCATACCAGATATACGCTTATATGATCCAAAGACCAGCAGGGAAACAACCTTAGCTTCTTCACCTCAACAAAAAACTTAAACCCATGAAAGACAACCTGATTACGAAATGCGTTACATTTATGACACAATAGTATTCACCCCGGCTCGCGATCTGATTTATACAACTCGTTTTCTTTAGATCCACACTTTCTTTGCGATTTTCCAGCCACTTTGTTATTGTAATAATTATCCTATTTCCATCAAAAAAAAGGGGCAACCATGAAGGACCTGATCTGTTATTGCTTTAATTACACCCGTGACGATATTAAAAAAGATTTTTCCAACCATGGCAAATCCATACTCCTTGAAAAAATAAAGCAGGCAAAAAAATCCCGGGGATGTGACTGCCAAAACAAAAATCCCAGAGGCAGATGATGCCTTCCGGACGTTCACCGTGTCGTGAACGAGATCGATGGCACAAAACGAATACTCTAACCTGGATGGTTGAAAAAATTTCCGACCGTCTAACGGCCATTTAAAAGGAAAAATCATGTCCCAGAAACTGATATCTCTTGACCTATCTCTCTCACCATTGAAAGACGCATTTAATAACCATAACGACCAATTAAGGTTTCTTAGCCTTTTGTCTCCGACCTGACCCAAATGAAGTGTTGTGGGTACCCGGGCGGTACAAGAATCAATTATCAAAAAATTTCCAAACCTTAAGATGTGGATAGGGCTTGTGTGGATTAAAATGACCCCGGACGACACGCTTCTCGCTGCTAAAGGTATTGCACAAACCTTTGACGACACAAGGGTTGAACAATTTTATGACCCTTTCCAAAAATCAGGTACTGTCATTGCCCGGACCTTGCCGGTGAATGCCCCCATTGCCTGGGATATTTACCTGTTTTACAAGGCCCGGCTGCGATGGGATGACAACCCACCAAAACCCACTGCCTGGATGCACCAGATGAGCGACACGGATCCTGAGTCCAGGCACCTTCGGTGCTCAGATGATTTAGCCGACAGTCTCTTAAAAGAAATGTACATATTAGAAAAGAGTGAATAAGTTTTAAAAGCTTATTTCCAGCTCCTTCATATTCGTGGACTGCCGGACAAAATTGAGACCGCTTTGTCTTTTCCACTGGGGCAATGATTCAAACACCTCTCACGATCGAAGTTTTGCATTTTATAGGCCTATTCAATTCTTTTGTGGATAAAATGTAAATTTCTTTATATACTATTTCTATAACTCCCCCGGCTACCGGCTGACTTCGAGGACTTTAGTGACGATGAAACCATTCAATGACTGGCGAATGTACTCGCAACTGTTAGTTTCAGGTATCCTGCCTGTATTATTTGCAGTCATTATTATCGGCTCTTCATTTTTCGGTGGACTTTACGAACTGAAAGTTGATGCCATTGCCGCAAAAAACACCATACATGCCCTTCGAACGAACTGCCTTTTTTTTACATCCGAATTACGGGAATACCTGCTCGATATCCTGGACGAATCCGATACCACACAGATTAAATCGGACATTGATGTGATCAGGCAGCGCCTGTCAGAGAACCTGTCCGAATACGCCAGGATTGCTGCAGAAGGAGAGGCTGCCAACGAAAAATCCCTTTTGAATGTAAAAGAAACAATCAGCGAACTGAATCGCATCTATAACGGACTGGACCGTCTGCCTGTCAGTATCTCTCAAAGGGATGCAGAGATAGAAGACGTTGAAAATACGATCATGACCACTTTCGAATCGATAACCATGCTGGCTGAAAAAGAGATCCAAATTGAAATGGCCCTTCTTTCATGGCTGGTTATCGGTGCATCCATCATCTCATTGCTGGGCGCCTATATTTTTGTGCGCAAATTATCAAAAAGAATTGTGGGCCAGATTGTCAGCTTAAAAAGTGCAACTGAACATTTTGGAAGAGGAAAGCTGACAGAGCGGATAGTGATTGATTCGCCCAATGAGATGGGGCAACTGAGCCTGGCCTTTAATAAAATGGCAGATGACCTTGAAAAAACATTAGGAGCACTTGAACAGGAAATCGGTCGGCGAGAAGTCTCTGAGGCAAAGCTGATGGAATCGCACCTGAATCTGGAAAAAAGGGTCAAAAAGCGGTCCGAAGAACTAAAGGAAACCTACCAGCAGCTGGCCCACGCCGGACGGCTCACCGCCCTTGGGGAAATGGCCACCGGAATCGCCCACGAGATCCGGCAGCCCCTGTCAATCATCGATCTGGCCAACAGGTCGCTGATCAATTTTTTCAAAAAGAAACATACCAACCGTGAACGGGCCCAATTTTCAGCTGTAAAAATAGGGGAACAGATACAAAGGGCCGATAAGATCATCGACAATATGCGCTCTTTTGCCAGGACGGAGAGTTCTGATTTTAAAAACATCCGTCTTGTGGAACCGGTAACCCTTGCCGCATCTTTTTTTAAAGAACAGTGCAAACTGCGCAATATCGACCTTGAAATTGAATCTTCAAAAGATGTTCCTAAAATTCTTGCCGATCCCCAGAAAATAGAACAGATTGTTGTCAACCTGATATCCAATGCCAGGTATGCCATTGAAACAAAAAAACAGGATATGGGTGACGGCACTCCTCCCATGCGCATTTTGATAAAAATATCACCCCGGCCCGGCATCGATGGTATAATGATGGAAGTTACCGATACCGGAGCCGGTATGACCGTGGAAGAAAAAGAGAACTGCCTGAATCCTTTTTTCACCACTAAACAGGTGGGACAGGGCACCGGCCTTGGACTGTCCATTGTTTACAATATTGTTCAGGAAATTAACGGCAGCATCGAAATCGAAAGTGAAAAAGATATGGGCAGTACATTTAGGATTATCTTGCCGGCAAAGGAGAAGATTGATGAAAACTAAAGGCCGCCTGCTTGTTGTAGACGATGAAAAAGACATTGCTCTGTATCTTAAGCAGCTGCTCGATGATGAAGGATATCTTACTGTGTCGGCTTTCTCAGGTCAGGAGGCGCTCACAATCATCGAAAGCCAAAAAATAGATATCATGATAACGGATATAAGGATGCCGAAGATGGATGGTATCACGCTTCTCAACAACGTCTCAAAACTAAAAAAAATATTCTGGCCATCATTCTCACCGGGCACGGCGATATTGATACGGCCATTGAGGCGATGAAAAAAGGCGCTATTAATTATCTAAGAAAACCCGTTAACTTCGATGAACTGCTGATCACCCTCCAACGGGGTCTGGAAACCATTGAGCTTCGTGAAAATCTTAAAAAAGAGACCCGGCATCTTGCTGAGTCGAACAAAAAACTCACCCGGGCCTTATCGGAAATCAAGCAGCTGAAAAGTTTTCTGCCCATCTGCTCTTCCTGCAAAAAAATCAGGGATGATGAAGGATATTGGAACAGGATCGAAACCTATATTGAGGAACATACGGATTCGGTTTTTTCGCACAGTATCTGCCCCCAGTGCACCCAAAAACTCTATGGCAATGAAGCGTGGTACCAGAAAACTTTAAAGGATAAAAAACAAACCCGCTAATTTTTCAGGATATTTTGAATTTACCTGAAATCATCCCTTTATCTGTTTTACGGCTTTCACCTGCACAACAAAAATGGCTGCCAGAATATAAAACAGGGCAAACATAATGAAAACCGCACTGAAATTAGAATGGGTTGCATCCAGGATCACGCCGGACAGCCAGGGCCCCAGAACGCCTGCCACAAATCCATAGGCCGTGAACACAAGGCCGAACACCTTGCCGAAATTTTCCAGTCCAAACACCTCGGTTACCAGAGGGGCCGATACGGTGAAAAGCCCGCCGAATGCCAGGCCAATAAAACAGGCCAGGAAACTGATCAGATAAAGGGAATGGGAAAAGGCCATGATCGTGTATGCAGCGGCAGCCAGCATATAGACAGTCATTAATATCTTTTGTTTGGAAAGCGTGTCAGACAGCCTGCCGCACAAAAGCCTGCCAATGCCGTTGAGGATATTAAAACAGGTAAGGATGGTGACATACTGGGTGACACCGTACCCCAGGCTCTTCCCGAAGGAGGCCGTCAAAACTATCAATGAGACCCCGGCAGCCCCTGAAAAAGCCCAGACCAGCCATAGGAACCAGAACGATGGAAGCACCAGAATATTTCTCAGTGTCAGTGTGGACATCATGGCCTGCCCCTGGAACCCTGTCTGGTTCGGATCTTTGATTAAAAGACAGACCCAGCTTCCCAGTAAAATGGAAAGCACGGCAGCCATATTCGATGTAAATGCGTACCCTTTTGACACCAGAAGATAGGTATAAACAGGGGACATTAAAGCGGCGGATCCTCCAAAGGTTAAATTCAGGATCCCGGCCACCATGCCTTTTTTGTCAAAAAAAAGCTTTTGGAAAAAAGTCATGCACGGGATATAAACGAACCCGGTAAAAAAGCCTTCAACAAAGGCCCACAGATATATGTGATCCATGGATGTAGCCTGGCCCACAAAAATCATGGCCAACGAGCACACAAGAGAGCCGGTGAAAATGATCTTGTTAAATGCGAACCGTTCCTGCAATTTTCCGGACAGATACATGGAAAATCCGGTGCCCGCCAGAATAAAGAACATCACCCTGCCGATCTGGGTTTTATTGGCGGCAAAAAGCATCTGCCACTGACCGGCCATGACACCGGGGAATCCAAACACAAAAGAGCCTGGGAAAAACAGGGCCAGGCAGCCGAAAATGAGAATTATGTTTTTATTTTTAAGGAGCGGCATTTTTTTTCAAGTTCTTCCATCGTGTTTTTATCCGGATAATCCAGAATATAGTCCAGCAGTATTTTTTTAACCTCTCCCACCCTGGGACCAGGTCTGATCCCCAATATCCGGATAATATCGTTACCGGTAATGTTCAAGTGTGTCTGGTTTACGGCAGGATTTGCATTCATAACATCTTTTAATTTTTGAAGACGGATTCTAATGTCCTTTAAATTGTAAGACGGTTTGGCAAGATTGCCTTTTTTATCCGCAATCCGTATTCTCAAAAAATCTTTATAATCCAGATCATAGGTGTCCAGCATGGACAGAAGCCGCCGGGCGGCCCTGTTGGTTGTTTTATCTGTCAACGGCCGCATATGCGCCAGGGTGACGGCTTCAATATGCTTTACCTGGCTGCCGGAAAACCGAAGTTCTTTCAAATCGTCCACCAGGGCCCGGGTCTGTTTGTCATGCCCGGCAAATGTCAATCTGCCATCCTTCATGTCGGCAGCGTCAAATTTACCCACATCGTGCAGAAACCCGGCCAGCCTTAAAAGGGGTTGCTTTTTTGACAGAGCATCGCCCACCTGCATACAGTGTTCAAACACGGTTTCGCCGTGGAACGGGCCGCCGTCCAGATCATGGCACCGGTCAAGGCTGGGAAGAATCATCCTCAAAAGACCGGTTTGTCTGAGGGTCTTAAAAAAAAGGGAGGGGGTATCAAGCTGCATGGCCCGCATGATTTCATGACGGATTCTCTCTTTAGCGGCATTCTCAATTAAATGGCGGCAGGCGATAACAGCATCCAGGGACGAGACAGACAGGCTGCCCTCAATTAAGCTTACAAACCTGCAGGCCCGGACCATGCGGACCGGATCTTCCGTGATCCTGGCCTCGGGATCTTTGGTAAAACGGATAACACCGTTTTCCATGTCTTTTCTTCCGTTGAACGGATCTAAAATCTGCTTTGAAACAGGATCAAACGCCAACGCATTCAGGGTCAGATCCCGTGCAGCAAGATCCGATTCCGGGAAATCATCTGCACCAAATTCCTGCCTTGGTGAAGAAATTTCAATACCGTCCACCATGCAGACAGGAAAGGTTCTGCCCACAATCTTTACGGCCCGGTCCTTAAAAAGTGCTGCCACTTCATCCAAAGATGCGCTGGTCAGGATATCCACATCATGGGCAGGCCGGTTCAGCATCATATCCCTGACCGCCCCGCCGGTGACAAATACCTGGTGGCCGGCGTCCTTTAAGCCATTGATAATCAGACTGACCTGCTTTTCAGGGTTCATGGCGCCGGATCCCCCCAACGCAATGTCAATTGGTGGGGGATCTTCAGGTGATCCAGTATCCTTGCAATGGTCGTGTCAACAAGCTCCTCAATGGTCTGCGGATGATGGTAAAATGCCGGGTTGGGCGGTAGAATAACGGCTCCGGCTTTTTTTGCCCGGATCATATTTTCAAGGTGGATCAGGCTATACGGGGTCTCTCTTGGGACCAGGATTAAGGGGCGTTCTTCTTTTAGACTCACATCAGCGGACCGGGTAATAAGATTATCGGCAAACCCGGCGGCAATGGCAGACAGCGTTTTCATCGAACATGGCGACACCACCATACCGGCGTGAACAAATGATCCGCTGGCAGGGGCCGCAGCTATTTCGTTCTGAAAGAAAACTTCAATCTGGGACGGTTTTTTAAATTTAATATGGCAGGATGCCAGAAATTCAACAAAGGATTGCCCTGGATCGTATCCCATTTCATGGGCCAGAACTTTAAGACCGCTGTCCGACAGGATCACCA
The DNA here is from genome assembly GCA_964562385.1 of uncultured Desulfobacula sp. GTDB lineage: Bacteria > Desulfobacterota > Desulfobacteria > Desulfobacterales > Desulfobacteraceae > Desulfobacula. The sequence continues at coordinate 29,092 of CAZLTD010000036.1, read as the reverse complement.
GAACTTTCACATCACTTTGGGCCAGTGCCCTGATCAGCCGGACACCGTATAACGCACCTGAAGCACCCGAGATAGCGATGACCACGCATTTATCTGTCATTGAAAAAATCCCTGTGTAAGTACGCCTGCAAACAGCAGAACGGAAATTATCGAGTTCATGTGGAAAAAGGCGATATTGATCTGGCTTAAATCATCGGGCTTTACCAGTGCATGCTCAATGACCAGCAGGATGGCGATAAGCCCTAAAAACACCAGGAATACAGGATGCATGCCAAAAACAATATACATGGCAAACAACAAAACCATGGTCATAACATGAAGTATGGACGAAATTTGCATGGCCTTTTTGGCACCGATTTTGGACGGCAGGGAAAACAGATTTTCATCTTTATCAAAATCAATGTCCTGGCAGGCATAAAGGATATCAAATCCGGCAATATAGCTCATCAAGGCCAGGCTTAAAAGCACCACCCCTGCCGAAAGATTGCCGGCTATGGCCACCCAGGCGCCCAAGGGGGCCAGCCCTATGGCAAAGCCTAAATAAAGGTGACAATACTTTGTAAACCGTTTGGTGTAGGAATAAAACAAAAGGAAAAACAATACCGGAAATGACAGGGCAAAACAGAGCTGCGACAGCATCCAAGCAGACAAAACAAATACGGCACCGCTTATGGCCACAAAGGCTATGGCCTGTTTTTTTGACAACTTCCCGGAGGGAATTTCCCTAATGGCGGTCCGCTCGTTTTTGGCGTCAATATCGGCATCGACAATCCGGTTGAATCCCATGGCGGCCGATCTGGCTGCCACCATGGCCAGTAAAACCCAGAAAAGCCGCAACATGGACGGCGGCTGTTCCTGCCACGCCATAACCACGGCGGACAATGCAAAGGGTAATGCAAAAATCGTATGGGAAAATTTGATCATTCGCCCATACACCACTATTTTATTCTTCAATGACAACGCGTTCACAGATCTTGTAACCCTTATAAAATTAATAAAGCTTTAACTATTTAAATTCCCTGTCCACCACATACCGGCCACGGCCCGGCATCTGCTAAAATTTCCCGGCACAGACAGTACCACATTTAGGACATGTTGCGCCATCCCCTAAATAGGAGGTTGTCTGGTACCCTACCCGCCGAATCAAGACTTCATTGCAGGTGTGGCAATATGTGTTTTCAAAGCCGGTTCCAGGCACATTGCCGATATACACATATCTTAACCCTGCTTTTTTCCCGATGCCATGCGCCTTTTCAAGAGAGACAACAGGTGTTCGCGGCCGGTCGGTCATACGGTAACAGGGATGGAAAGCCGAAATATGCCAGGGTGTGTCCGGCCCCAGGCGATCTGCAATGTAAGCGGCCATCCGGGATAATTCCGATGCACTGTCATTGAGCCCTGGAATCAACAGGGTTGTCAATTCCACCAGGATGCCGGCTTCTTTCATTCTTTCTATGGTTTTTTTCACCGGTGAAAGCCTGGCCCCGCAGTATTTTTGATAAAAGGCGTCGTCAAACGCCTTTAAATCAACATTGGCGGCAGACAGATACGGCTGTATCATATCAAGCGCTTCACGGCTCATATAGCCGTTGGTCACAAAAATATTGTCCAGACCCTTTTGTTTTGCCAGCCGGGCAGTTTCCATGGCCAGCTCGAAAAATACTGTCGGTTCCGTATAGGTATAGGATATACTCTGGCACCCGGAATCAAGCGCCTCTTTGACAATCTGTGACGGCGACATGCTGATCCCCTGATCATATGCCTTCATTCTGGTGGCATCCTGGGCTATCTGCGCATTCTGGCAAAAACGGCACACAAAATTGCAACCGATACTGGCAATGGAATAGGAAGAGGAGCCCGGCATTAAATGAAAGATTGGTTTTTTTTCAATGGGATCAATACTGTGGGCGATCACCTGCCTGTACGTCAGAGAAACCAGGTTGCCGCCTTTATTCTCACGGACTTTGCAAATTCCCTGCTCCCCGTCTTTAATGATACAATAATGGTTGCATACCCGGCACTGGACAGCGGATTCCAATTTTTTATAAATCAGTGTATCCATCTATTGTGAACCCATTCTTGTCCAGCCGGTGGCCGGTTTATATCCTTTGGTATCCTTTATTCTCAGCACCATGGGCCGGGACCGGAATTTGGGTACCGGCTTGATTTTCATACCGATCAGAGAGCCGAAATAGGATTTTTGAACCAGGGATCTATTTTCCACCCACCCGGCAATCGGGCCATAGGCAAAAGGGAACTGTAGTGTTGTCCGCCATTTTACAGGCACTTTTCCCAGCATGGCATACAACAGCTGCTTAAGCTCCCAGATACTGAAAAAATGGGCATGATTATAAACGGTGGGAACAAAAAAGCTTTTAAACCGGCGTCCCATATTTAAGGGTGCGTACCGGTTCAGCACACAGATGACCACCGTATCCTTGGTCACCCGGCAGGCTTCTTCAATGGCCTTTGCAGGGCGCTGGGTGAACTCCAGGCTGGTGAAAAAGACAGCACTGTCAAAGGCATTGTCCTCAAAGGGAAGATCCTCGGCAATGCCCCGGTGGATATCCACCCTGTTTTCAAAACGTTTGCCTGCCACATCCAGCATATAGGGCGAGGGATCAATCCCGGTCAGGCTCAAACCTTTATCTAAAAGCGGACCAAGACTGACGCCCGTACCGCAGCCAATATCCAGGATACGCTGTCCCGGCTGTGGTTCCAGCAGGTCCAGCATTAATTTGATTCCAAGATCCAGGCGATATTTTTTCTTTGCCGGCTGAAACCCGGCATCGTACCCGCCTGCGTCCTTAAAATCAAATATATATCCCATGATCAGTCAATCATTTCTTTGACTCTCCCCATCATCTGATTCACGGCCACCACTGCCGGGGAATCGTCGGGAAGCTCTATCAGAGAACGTTGCTCCATATCAAATTCAAGCAGGTTGCCATCATCAGGTATGGTACAGACGATTGGAACGCCGATGGCTTCGACTTCATCAAGAAAGGCCTGGCTCAATGTTTGAGGCGCCCGGTTGACGATAAGTCCCTTATCCTTGACTTCAAGTTTAAGATCGCCCAGCATCTCATTGATACGGCCAACAGCCCTCAACCCTCTCAAGGCATAATCGGTGACCATCAGCAGCATGTCCACCTTACCGCTGGACCGACGGCTCAAATGCTCCATCCCCGCCTCATTATCCACCAGAAGATACTTGTAATTGGTTTCCAGCTCTTCTGTAAACCGGTTGAGGATATTATTAACCATACAATAACAGCCCTGCCCTTCCTGCCGTCCCATCACCAGCAGATCAAAGGCATTGTGCTCTATCAACACCTGGTTCATCAGCATTTCAAGGTAGAGAACCTTGTCCATGCCGGACGGTACACCCTGGGGGTCTTTCATAAAATCCTCCCGGATATCGCCCACAGTTTTTTCGATATTCAAGCCTAGGGTTTCACCCAGATTGCTGTTGGGATCAGCATCTATCGCAAGAAGCGGGTCGGGCTGCTGACATGCGAAATAACGGGTAATCAATGCGGAAACGGTTGTTTTGCCGACACCACCTTTGCCGGCCATGGCGATTGTTCTACTCATATACACTCCAAATCATATCTTTTATATGTCACGTTCCAACTAAGATAACGCAATCTTATAAAAAAGCAATCATTAGAGCAAAAACATCGGCTATTTTCTTTTTTTAAACCAGTCCTTTTCTCCGTACAATTCCGTTAAACAGTCCGGACAGATACCATGGGTAAAGACGATCTGTGAATGTTCCTCAATATAGGCATCCACCTGTTTCCAGAAACCTTCATCATCCCGGATACGCTTGCATTTTGAGCACATGGGCAAAAGACCGCGTAAAATCTTAAGCTCTATATGGGTTTTGATTCTTGCCAGAAGTTCCGCTGAATTAAAGGGTTTGGTCACATAGTCCACCCCCCCCCGACATCAAATCCCTTGACGATATCTTTGGCTTCGGTTTTTGCCGTTAAAAAGATAATGGGGATATGCCGGGCACTGAAGTCCACTTTAAGGCGTTTGCACACTTCATATCCGTCCAGATCCGGCATCATGATGTCCAGCAGAATCAAGTCCGGTTCATTCTTCTTCACAAAATTCAGTGCCTGCTGTCCGTTTTGTGCCATCCCGACTTCATACCCGTTATCAGACAACAATTTCCCTAGAAACTGTAAATTCTGGGGTTTATCATCCACTGCCAGTATTAGCGCTTTGTTCTCATCCATGTGTAACTCCATTTTGATCTATTTTGCCTGACTTTTAATGATGTTTGAAACTGCCTGTTCGATCTCCGGGAAACGGTTTAATGTGTCCTTTAATCTTACCATATCAAATTTCTCGGCTTGATCTGCCAATTGATCTGCATATTGTTCAAGAAGCTGATATTGAAAAAACGCAGACATTTCTTTGAGTGTTCCGGCGAACCGCTTGATCTCGTCGATTACCATGGCATCCATCAAATCCATCCAGACATCTTCCCTGAGGCGGATTAGTCCTTCATATAGCCTATCCAGCTGCTCAAGGGTCTGCTTTGTCATAACACCATACATCTTATTTTCACTTACAGGAAGACCTTTTGCTACTTTTTTTCGTCCGATATCGTCAGGTGCCGCCTTAACCCCGGTTATGCGAATCGTAAAAACACTACCCTGCCCCGGAACGGACGACACCAGGATCGTTCCGTTCAGCATCTGGGCCAGGCATTGCGAAATAGCCAGGCCAAGACCTGTACCGCCGTACTTATTGTGATTCTGACCTTTTTGCTGATAAAACAGATCAAACACATGCTCCAGTTCATCTTCGGCAATACCAATACCGGTGTCTTCAACGATCACCACCAATTCGCCTTCAGCCTTATCGCCTTTTAAATAAACCGTTATTTTTACATGCCCCTGGTCATACTCAAAAATTCCCGGAGCATAAGAAGAGGAGAGCATTCCGGGACCGGCACCATACGTTTTAATGTCATACCCGTCGTAACGGACAATGCCATTGGTACACCCGACCCAGATAAATCCGTCACGATCCTGCATCACACTGGCATTATAACCGCCGGTGTTGAAAGGGTGATCAAAGATAAAATGATCTTTGGCCCAAATCGGCAACGCCATTGAACAAAACAAAAACAGAAATAACAATGTTGTTTTAGTTTTCACGGGGTGTCATTCGTCTTGTAATATTTAACTGCTTTTATATTAGGATAGTACATTTCCCAGATAGCAGAATGGCCAATAATTAACAAGAAAATATTTATGCCTTCCGGGTGACGATTTTTTTTAATTTCCGCAAAAAATCGTATCGGCCTTATTGGTTTTCTTTCACAAATCTTTTTTTAGGGAAGAGACCGAATATTTCACGAAATGTGACACTTTGTCTGCTATATTATAGGTCACAGTATAATTATAACCAATGACCATCATTGATGATTTTTATATTATTCATACTCTCATGAAATAGTCCGATTATTCATCATAAAGTTCCATATCAGAATACATTTTGTGAGCGCACTCAGGACAGATACCATGACTGAACACGGCATGTGACCGCTGTCCAATATATTGTTCGATCTGATTCCAGTACCCTTTGTCATCACGTATTTTCTTACAGGACGAACAAATCGGCAGCAGCCCGTGCAGGGTTTTTACCTCATCCAATGCCCCTTTGAGTTCAGCGATCAATCTATTTTTTTCGGTTTCCATTGCTTTTCGTTCGCTGATATCACGATAGATGATACCGATGGCAACGATATTTCCCGTATCATCGTGTATCGCCGACAAAGAGGATTCGCTCCAGGCCACGGTATTTCCAAGGTTGATACTGTCTTCTGTCCACCTGGGGGTCTGGGTTTTAAAAAAACGGGTCAACCGTTCTATCCACAGATCCCGGAACTCGGGAAACGCAGCCAGTGCATCCCTGATATTTTTCCCGGCAATGGTATCGTTTTTCATCCCAAGATAATCATCGGCTGCCTGGTTGGCGTAAATATAATTTAAATCCCGGTCAAGAATGACAACGCAGTCCAGGGAATTTTCAAATAAAAACCGAAATCGCTGCTCGCTCTCCCGCAAGGCCTCTTCAATTTTTTTGCGCCCCGTAATATCCCGGGCAACATGGACGCATCCCACCTCGCCTTCATCGGTTGACAGCGGACTGACCGTCACTATGAAACTGCCGTTTAACCGTTTCTCAAACACCTCAACACAATGCTCGTGTCCATCGGATAACAGTTTTTTATGGGGACAGTCTTTGGGCGGTTCATCAGTGCCATGGACAATTTCATAACAGGTTTGATTTTTCAACGCCTCCGGAGAAGTTCCCAGCCGGTCGGCCATGGCCCTGTTAGCTCTTACAATTTTATGGTTTTGATCTAAAATGAGTATCAAATCCGGAACCGCATTAAAGGTCTGTTCCATTTGACGGATTCTTTTATCCATTTCATCATATGTTGATTTTGAGATCATGGCCGCTGTCCTCCCATCATAACTATGGTTATCTTTTGGGAACAATATCCTGATAGCTTAACCCAGGACAGCCAATATTACAAAAGATTTATTGGGACACCGGCCCGGACAGTTGATGATAGCGGGCCAGCTTTTGTTGAACCTTTCCAAACACGGAATCCTTTGGGTATGCCCCGTTCTTTCCAGGTTTGCCGGCTCTGATTCCCGTGAGCACTTCAATGCCCTGCTCAATGGTTTTCACGCTGTAAAGATGAAATTTCTTTTCGATGATGGCAGTGATCACCGCATCCCGCAGTACCAAATTCTTTACATTGGACGCCGGAATCATCACCCCCTGAGTGCCGGTCAACCCCTTTCTGGCACAGATCTCGAAAAAGCCTTCAATTTTTTCATTCACACCGCCAATGGCCTGGATCTCCCCTTTCTGGTTCACCGATCCTGTGACGGCAACTGCCTGGCGGATCGGAATCCCTGACAGGCTGGATAGAACCGCATACAGTTCAGTGGAAGAAGCACTGTCGCCGTCCACACCATCGTAGCTTTGCTCAAAGGTTATGCTGATACTGACACTTAAGGGAAATCTCTGGGCGAACATCCTGCCCAGATACCCTGAAATAATCATCATCCCCTTATCATGGGTCTGTCCCGACAGTTCAGATTCCCGCTCAACATTGATAATTCCCGGCGTTCCCATATAGGATTCGGCTGTGATCCGCGTGGGGCGGCCAAAGGCAATCTCCCCCATATCATAAACAGCCAGGGCATTTACCTGGCCTGTCACGCGCCCTGTGACGGAGAGCAGAACCGAATCATCATCAAACTGTGAAAGTACCTTATCCTCATAAAGATTGTGCCGAAGGCGGTAATGCTGCATGGCGCTGCGGACATGATCCCTGACCACCACGGCAGCCCCATCCTTTTGTGCCCAGAAATCCGCCTCCATGATTAATCCGCGAACCCTGCCGAACTGAAGCGACAACCGTTCCCGGTCTTCCACCAGCCGGGAGGCATATTTTACGATCTGCCACACCCCGTCCGGCGAAAAGGGACGCAAGTCATCCTGTTGGCAGACCCTGGCAACAAAGCGGGCATAATTGTTAGCGTTTTCATCATTTCGTTGTATCTCATAATCAAAATCCGCCCGGACCCTGAATATTTTGTTAAACTGTGAATCCATCCCCTGCAGGGCGCGAAAGGGATCATACCCGCCAATCAGGATGACCTTCACCTTCAGGGGGATGGGGGCAGGCTTCAGCGACGGCATCCCGTAATCGGCATGATCCGGCATATCCTCAATCTGAAGCTGGGACTGCTGCAGTGTTCGTTTCAGCGCCTCCCATACCGTGGGATTTTGCAGCAGCGGATCAATGTTGATCACAATATACCCACCGTTGGCACGCAGCAGGGAGCCGGCCTGAACCATGGTAAAATCAGTGGCAAACGACCCCATGACCGGTTTCTTCTCTATTTTACCAAAAAGGTTGCCAAAGCTGGGGTTGGGTTCAAAAACAACCGGTGCCCCTTTTTCCCGTCTTCGGTCCACCAGCACATTAACCTGGTATCGCCGGACCATGGTGTTGGCCATTTTTGAAAAACCATCCTCTTGTTTTGGGTCATTCGATTTTTGAATCCCCAGAAACATGGCAATATTATCAATAAGGTCTTCTTTAACCTGCTTTAAATATACCTGGACACCGTCACTATCCCTGAAATAATATCTTATCGGATCAATCTGCCGGGATATCAGGTCATCGGTTTTTGCCGCCACAAGGTCTTTAATGGCTGATTTCATCTCTTGGGTAGAAATGGTTATTTTATTTAAGACCTCCTCTAATTGCGCTTCCACTTCCCCGGCCGCTGCCTCTATTTTCAGTTGCTCGGTGCCGTCGGACACATCTAAAGCATCGTCTACGGTAGCTGGTTCGTCTGCCATTGGAACGACGATATAGCCGTTCTCCGACCGCTGGATGCCCAGGCCCAATTGTTCCGCTTTTTGATGAACATTATCAAACATGGCCTTTTGCAGGCCCTGGTAGCGGCTGGTAATTTTTTCCTGCTCCTGTTTGAACAACGGTGTTTCAAAGTATTCGGGAATCCGACTTTTCAATGTTTCCAGAAAGCCTGCCATGCTTTGAGAAAAATAGACCGCTGTCCCCTGCGGCATCTGTATTACCCGCGGGCAGTATTCATCTTCAAAATTATTAACCATACACAGATCTTTGGACGGTTCTTCATTTGCTGCATGGGCCGCAACCAGCTGGCGAACGATGGAAGAGCGGCCGGTTCCGTCAAGTCCGGTAACAAAAATATTGTACTCAAGGCCTTTCATGTTCAGCCCGAAATCAATGGCCTCAACCGCCCTTTGCTGCCCGACAACCCCATCCAGGGGGTCCAGAAAGCTGGTATCTTTAAAATCAAACAGATTTTCAGGGCAGATGCTTTTCAGTTTGTCAGCCTGTACACGAAATTTTTCCACGATCTTCTCCTTTTTTACCTGTCCTAAAAGCTCTTCTAAAGTGTCATTACGGCGTCTTTGAAATCATATGGGCCTGGGCAAACCTGGACGAGGCATCATATATCCTACAGTGATATTGATTCTTTTCTCTTTTCGACCCAACACAAACCTGCCCTTTCGTCCGATCAATCTCTTTTTCAAACCTGATTTTCAGGCTGCTTATCTGGTCATCTCCACCAGTGCCATTCAAATGAAAATAAGATTCTAAAAACCCCACGTACTCCGTGTTGTTAACATGGCCGTTGATGTCAAAGTCGGAATATCGCAGGGGAATATCCATTTCACTTTCAGGCGCACTAAAGTTTACAGGTTTCCAGTCATCCAGCTCGGTGTTAAAATTCTTTTGCTGCTCAAACCTATAGCACCCGGATATCTGATCCGGCACCTTGGAGATTCTTTTTCTTTTAAGATCATAGAACAACCAGACCGCCGACCCCTTGACCAGTATCTCACCTGTTTTTGTTTCAATGGTGTATTCCCTGAATCCTTTAAACCCCTTAAATCCCCTTGACCAGGTAAAAAGGATGACCTCATCAAACAGCTTTGGCCAGGCCACAATTTCTATTTTCAGGCGATGTAAAAACCAGACAAATCCTTTTTCGGTCAAAACCGTATACCCGGAGCCAACCTTATGGGAGTGGTGGGTGGCAAGCCCCTGGAACAGTCTTGCAATGGCTTTGTATGTAATACAGAACCTGTGATCAACATCAAAAAAATCGATTGTATAGGGTCGTTGAATTTTCATCGATATCCTGTTTCCATTTATGATGATTTTAAGGAATACATTGTCGTTGTTTTGTATAATTAAAACGAATACCGCTTAAAAGAAAGGGTTTTCTATGCTTTTGGGGCCATGTCCCTTTTACGGTCAGCAGTGACAACCACCTTTTTTAAAGCGTCCCTGTTTCTGGCCCGCATCCATTTTTTTTCAAACCGCGGGTCCAGGACAATCTGGGCAATGGCCGACAGGGCACGCAAATGGAAATTTCTTTCATCCCGTGACCCGATTAACACAAAGGCGGCATAGACAAGGGGCTGGTCCGGTGAAAATTCAATCCCCTTTTTGCAGCGGGCCAGCAGGATGGAAAATTTATTCTCCCCTTCCACAATAACGTGGGGCACGGCCAGCCCCGGCGCCAGCACGGTGGTCGCTTCCTCTTCTCTTTTCACCAGCATGTCAAACACCACAGAAGAGGACATCTGCAATGACTCGGACATGGTATGGGCCACCATATCAAAAAAGGTCTCCTTGTCCATGGTCTGTTTCAAATCCATGACCCGGCTGTTTTCCACCAGGATATCGAACCGGTCTTTTTGAATCTCCTGACTTGCGGACAGTATTTTTTTAACTTCATGCTCAGATGCAGGTGCGCCCAGCTCTTTTGCCGCTGCTTTTTCCACCAGCAGACGCATGGCTGCCTCCTGGTTGACATCAAATCGCAGGGACAACTCCTTGATGGAGGCTGCTGCCCCCATCACGGTCACCAGATCGCCTGCTTCCAGGCGGGTGAATCCATGGGGAACAAACAGCACCCCGCGACGACGCACCGACATGATAATGGCATCAAAGGGAAGCCTTACATCCCGCAGGGCAAGGCCTGCCATATCCGGGTTCCGGATGGGAAGATCCACCACATGTCTCTCCTTGTGCAGCCCCATTAAAAGCGAGGCTGCGGCCGGAGATCTGACAAAGTGATCCATCAGCCCCACAATGGCTGTGGAAGGGTCCACAATCAGGACCCCGAGGGCCTGGAATCTTGCAAAATTCACCCGGTCGTTCAGCCTGGCAATCAGGGTCTGGGTGCCGAAATTTTCATAGGCTGTTTCACAAATTGAAAAATTGGCCTCATCAGAGAGCATGGCGACAAGCGCACCAGCCTTGTGGCAGTTGATCTGCCGCAGTTGGGCCGGGGTGATTCCGGACAGATGATGAAATTCGATATCCTGGAGATCATCCACCGGATTTTGTGCTGGATTGTCCTCCCCGTTCACGGCTATTTTGACCTGCCACCCCTGGGACTTAAGTGACAGGGCCAGGGCTGCGGCCTGGCCGTCCGATCCAAAAATAACAGCATCTTTGATACCCTCAAACAGACCGTTCCCGGCTTTGGGGTGGTCTTCTTTCATCAGCTTGAGGGCAAATTTAAACAGCGGCGGCCCCACCAGCTGGTTCAACACAATAACGGAAATAATAATCGTGGCCAGAAAATGGCCGAACTGTGGAAATTCCACGGCAACCTCCGTGGCCAGCCCCAAACTTACGCCGGCCTGAGTAATATAGGCCATCCAGCTTACGGCATTGGCTTTCATGGGATTTTTTGCCAGCATGCCGCCGGTAAAAGTGCCGATAAATATCGCCGCCGTCCTTGTAAAAAAAAGCGCCAAAGCAATGGGCCATGTTTTATAGAGCACGGTCAAGGATAAAGAGGCACCGGTCAGGGTAAAAAATGCAATATAGACCGGCGGGGCGACATCATAGAGAATTTTTAAAAATTCCTTTCGAAAGCGTGACGTGTTTGACATCAAAAATCCCGCCACCATGCAGATAAGAAGGGGTTCTAAAAACAGTTCCACAAAAAAATGTTCATGGGTATATCTTCTTAAATAGGCCGCGCCCCAGAAAACCAAATATCCGGATAAAAGGATGAGAACGGTTTTAAACCCTTTTTGTATGGGACATAAAAGGATGGCAAATATGCATTTTGATACAATAAAGCCCATAAGAATGGATACTGCGATTTCAAAAACCAGAAGGAACAAAAATCCCAAGTCAAATGTCAGGCCGGTCAGCAGGGCATCGGCAATGGATGAATTGGCCGCAAACAAAATAATGACTGCAACATCCATGATAACGGTCACCCCGAGTACTGTCTGGGTAAACGGTCCTTTGGCCCTAAGCTCATTTACAATGGCAATGGCAGACGATGGTGACCGGGCCACCAGGATAGCGCCGGCAAGGATGGATGCCGCCACTTTGGTCACCATGGACTGGGAGCTCATAAACGGGATATAGTCACACAGGAAAAAAAAGGTCGTTGAGGTTAATAAAAAGGTCGATGCCACAAGTCCGCATGTCACCCAGGCAATACTTGCCAGCCGGTTTCTCAACTCCTTTAAATACAACTCGCCCCCGGCGGCAAATGCAATAAACCCTAATGATACCTCAGTGACAAACTTCAGACTGTCAACAGCCTGTGTGGTGATCAGGTTTAGCAGATAGGGGCCGGCAAGGATGCCGGTGAACAAAAAGCCGCTGATCAGGGGCAGACCTGTTTTCATAAGGCTGTGGCCCATCTGTTTTGATGCAAGAGCAATAAGTGCAAACGCGGCAAGAAATACAAACACATCCATAGCAGATCCTGTAAGACGATTGAGTTGTCAATTTATGACCCCCTTAAAATTAGGGATTTTGACGTAACTTGTAAAGCACAAAGACAAATTCAAAGGTTCTGCTTGAATTCAGAGTGGAGTCAGTGTAACCTTAGCAAACTGCTTTTGCTGAAAATATATTGAAAATAGCAGCATCAGCATAAATATATAAATGTAATGTTCTTTGATCACTGCTTTTGTGTTGAATTCGTGGTGTTGACAGGTTGTGCTGTCGTGACCAGACCCAGCCTGCACAGTGGTTTAAGATGGTATTATACCAAAACGAAGGAGAAAAGATGGATCCTAATCAGTTCCGAGAAGCACGCGTGCGAATCAATGAATTGTGTAATAATATTGCTGTCCTGGCGGACAAAAAAGACATTGAGACATCCAAAGAAACATATGAAAAGGCAACCCAGCTTCTGGAATCTCTGACCCCACAGGCAGAAGGCGAAATCCAGGAACGGAGTGTAAAAAATCTGGGCCTGAAAATCAAAGTCGCTGATATGCTCATTGGAAAAATAAAACCGCTAAGAAAGAAAAAACCAAGAAAGACTGTCCCCAAAGTCTACATCGACTGGACCATGGAACGCCTGGAATCATTGTCATCCAACTATCTGGCCAAAGTATTTGCAAACATGGGTACAAATGCCGACACTAAAGTCTATTTTTCCGCCACGGGAAAAGGCGTTAGACCCAGCTACCAGGTTGAAGCCAGCGACCAGGATGATATTGCATTCAGCGGTTCCGGACACAAACCTTTGAAAAGAAAATTGCCCAGCGGAGAAAAGGATTTGTCCCCCCCATTCTCCCGATCCGTTATTGAATCCATACTGGAACGCAAATAAGACCGAACTGTCATTTACGACTCAGGTGCCGCCCCTTTAAACCAAGGATGCCTCAAACCGTATGCCGTGCAATCCTGCTTTGGCATACAACGGCTACAAGGTAACCGGCGGCACCATTTGATCATGCCTGCCTTTATGCTAATTTTGATCTATAGTGATTCTCAAAAATATATTCCTAAAAAAATCATATACGAAAAGAATCACCTAAAGGCAAATCGATTGTCACACAGCGGATTTTATAATTTGAATGATAGAAATCCATATTCGTGTATCGGAAACTGTTTCTGCGATTTGCTATAATTTCAAGTCTGCGGCGGCGTTGGCAAACCTGCGAACAATGTCCTGTGCCGGCTCGATACTGCCAACACCTGCCACACTTTTCCCTGCCAGAAAATAATCCTTGTATGCCATGCCTTTGATTGATGCCTGTTTTAACTGCCACACCGATCGCAGGGTATAAAACATACGCATATAATGTTTGGCCTTTGGATGCTGAAGCATTTTTCTGGCCAGCCAGCCGGCCTTTGTACCCATCTTTTCAATATAGGGCGTCTTGATAATGGACACCGGCACACCGGAGATCTTATCAGTTAAAACGATATCTTCTTTTTTGGCATCAAGGATGGCCTGTTTGTAATCCTGGTGGGACCGGCACTGGTGGGTGGCGATGAAACGGGTGCCCATCTGCACGGCACTGTACCCCATTTCAAGGGCAGCGACAAAATCGTTCTCATCCCCAATACCGCCGGCACAGACAATGGGCACTAAAAGCTTTGAAAGCTGTTCATAAAGTTGCCTGTGTGTCTGCTCCCCGGCATGCCCGCCCGCACTTGAATTCACACAGATAAGACCGTCAACACCGCCCTTAAGCGCTTTTTGCGCCCATTTAAGAGCCGTGACATCATGGTAGACCTTGCCGCCTTTAGCGTGAACCTTTTCCACGACCCACAAAGGATTGCCCAGGGCTGTAATAAAAAAACGGACGCCCTCTTCCAGGGCAATATCGATCCATTGCCTCATGCGCGTTTCATACCGTTTGGACGACTTTTCAATAATGGCATTAAAGCCCACAGGATTTTGGGTCATCTGTTTTATCTGCCGGATTCCCTGGCGAAGGTCCAGTTTATGCACAAAGGTCAGCGTCATCGGCTGGATCACCCCAAGACCGCCGGCCTGTGATACAGCCGCGACAAGTTCGGGGTTGGAACACGGATACATGGCGCCGCAGATAAGCGGCACCTTCACATTGGCATCAATGGTAAACTGTGTTTTTATTGTTGTCATCACCTTCCTCCCCAGGAATCGTCAGGACGGTTTTCAAAAATTCTCAGGCGCCTTTTAAAAATTGAAATTTTATTTTGAGTTCAAGGCGCAGGGAAAATTTAACCGGAGGAGTATGACCAATACTTCGAGGATTTAATTTTTCCTGCAACGCAGAAATCGGAACAAAAGGCATTTTTTAATGGCGCCTTTTACAGCATATACCTTGTGATTGTCCTGTCAATAAAACAGCGGAAATAGATAACGCAAAATTATTTACTCTTTTGAAATCAGATTCTGGATCAGTTTTTGGGCATCTTTGAACTGAATGTGGAAATCGTTGAACGCCACCATGCCTTTTTTATCAATAATGACGACCCATGGCGTCCCCCCGGACCGGTAGTCTGCCATGGTTTTCGGGATGGGTAGCGATGTTGACACAAAAAGCCCATCATGGCCCATGGGGATCGGCAGGTCATATTTTTCCTGCGTCTTAGCAAGCTTATCTTTCGTGTTTACGCTATGCCCTTCAAATACAGTCTGAATTGCGGCAAAAGCAACGAATTCATTGCCTTTAAACCGGTTATATACTTTTTTTAAGGTTGGGAACCCCACCCTGTGACATCCTGGTCACCAGTCCTGGAAAAACAACAGATAGACGATTTTGCCTTTATGGTCTTTTAAGTTAAAGGAAGGTAACGGATTGCCCGTGGCATCCACCCAGGTCTGAGCGGTCAAAGGAGGTGCTTTTTCCTCCTGTATCCCGTACCGCGGGTTCGCTGACACAGGGTCAGGAAAAAAAGGGCTGCATAAAAAAGCTAACAAAACCAGCGTTGCTATAAACAACTGGTGATAAAAAACTGCTCTATCTTTATTGGATTCATCTTTAAAATGGCTCATAAATACAAAGACCGGAATAAATCACGCTTTATTCCGGTCTTTGTCTGTTTTTCTGCTGTATCCGGGCTATCCCGGTTAGTGGCAGCCGTCCGAACCGCAGCCGCAACCGCCCTTATCAGGTTCGGAATCACAGCCGCAGCCGCCATGGCCGCAGGCATGGGCATCCGGTTCAAGCCCGGTTTCAACGATTTCAATGTCAAACTCAAGAGTTTTGCCGGCCAGAAAATGATTCAAATCCATCTTGACCATCTCTTCCCCGATTTCAGCCACTGTCGCCGGCATGGGCTGGCCATTGGGATCCTGCAGCTGTACCTGGACGCCTTCGCTCAAGGGCAGATCTTCGGGAATGGCGGTTCTTGGAATTTCAACATACATCTCTTCATTGCGCTCACCATAGCCCTGCTCCGGCTCAATCACGACACTGGTTTTTTCCCCGGGTTTCATCCCCATCACAGCTTGGTCAAATCCCTTGATCAGCATGCCCGAACCAACGGTAAATTTTAAGGGTTCCCGGCCTTCGGAAGAATCGAAAACATTGCCCGATTGAAGTTTGCCTGTATAGTGGACCGAAATAGTGTCCCCTGCTTTAATTGTATCTGTCATGGTATGACTCCTTTTTTGGGGGCACCCCCGGTTAATCCTTACATAAAAAAATAAAATATGGCCAGGAAGATAAAGCAGAGATTTGCATTTGTCCACTTTATTGTTATATTTTAAATCATTATAAAAAAACTCATTGGAAACAGGAGCATCTCGCATGGAACTTTTAAAAATTATTTTTGCCATCCTTCTCCCACCCCTTGGGGTCTTTTTACAGGTGGGGCTGATGAACAAGCATTTCTGGATCAGTATTCTTTTGACCCTGTTTTTCTGGATTCCGGGCATCGCCCATGCAGTATGGGTCATCGCCAAAAAAAAATGATTGTATAAAAACGAATCCCTGGGTTATGCCATAACCCAGGGATTCGTTTTTACCCTCCGGGAAAACCATAAAGGCTCCATCTTCTACGTTATCAAGATTTCGCGGTGGCGCGCCACAGCTTCAATATAGAATGCCTGGACCTGAAACCTTCCTGATTTTTACAATAACCGATCCATAGTCCAAAATCGCCTTATCCCCAATTATCCCATTTTTTGCTGTGTGAATTTTCTTAAAATCTGAAGCCGGGGTTAAAAACTATTTTTAGGTTGTACAGCGCCTGCACACTGTGAAAAGGCGTTTTTTACAGTTTTATTATTGAAATCCCAATCAACCCTGAACATAAAATGGGCCCTGCAATTATCCATTCTCATTTTAATATTTTGCCTTTTGTCTTTTCCCTGCTAGCAACATTCCTTGCTAATTTCAAATGTTTATAAATTTCACCAAGCTTCAATTTACCCTTGAAAACTATCACTTTTCCCGGTTATAGTGTAAGGACAATTATTATCTCTCCTTAAAAGCTTTTCATTGGGTGACGTTATGAAATATATCAATGCAATGGTCTTAATCGTATTATTGGCTTTATCTGCGCCCTTTACCGCAGCCGGCACACCGAACCGAACAGCACTCATCATCGGCAATGCCGACTATCAGGAATCCCCGTTGAAAAACCCTGTGAATGACGCCCGGGACATTGCCACTGTATTGAAAAAAAAGGGCTTCAGCGTCACACTTAAATTGAATGCAAATCAGAGAACCATGGAAAGGGCCATTAGAAATTTTGGTACAGATTTACGCAAAGGCGGTATCGGTCTTTTTTATTTTGCAGGGCACGGTTTGCGGGTACACGGAAACAACTATCTGATCCCTCTCGGCTCAATCATTGAGACTGAAGGCGATGTGAAATATGAAGCTGTGGATGCCGGGCTTGTACTTGCTAAAATGGAAGATGCCGGCAATGACATGAATATCGTCATCCTTGATGCCTGCCGTAATAACCCGTTTGCGCGCAGCTTCCGTTCAGGTTCTAGCAGGGGACTTGCCCGGATGGATGCCCCCAAAGGGTCCCTGGTCGCATATGCAACCGCCCCGGGATCGGTTGCTGCCGATGGTGACGGTGAAAACGGCGTCTATACGAAACACCTGATCAGAAACATAGACAAACCCGGTATGGATGTTGAGGATGTGTTAAAGAGCGTCCGGATCGCTGTTGTCTCTGAAACCGGCAACAGGCAGATTCCGTGGGAGTCATCTTCGCTGATGGGATCCTTCTATTTCACATCCGCTCCCAACCCCGAACCCAGATCTGAAACGCAAATCGTCCGCACACCACCGCCCCCTAAAAAACCGGCAAATGATTCTTTTGAAATCCTGTTCTGGGAATCAATAAAGGATTCTGATAACCCGGCAATGTTTGAAGCATACCTGGAAGAATTTCCCAACGGAACTTTTTCAACCTTGGCCCAAATCAATATCCGCAAACTAAAAGCTGCGTCAAAACCAATCGCTGTAGAAAAACCTGCTATGCCACCAAAACCCAAAGCCCCCCCCCTAAAAAAAACCAGCAACAATTTCAATAAAACTGAAACCAGGATTGCGGCAAAAACCCAGCCCAAGACCACAGGTGTTACATCTTCGACCGATTCGAGACTAAAGCTTGCAGTTTTGCAGTTTAAACCGAAAACCAACTATTGGAACGAGCAAAGCCTCGAGGGTATTCAATATTTTCTCAAAAAAAACAGCAAGATACGATTAGTCGCATCCTATTATTCAATCGATATCCCCAAAAGGGACGCCCCATTCAGAGATTTGTCGACGTCGGAATACCATAATACTCAAATATTCAAACCAGCTTTTGGATGGTCTGCGCCAACTCCTAACATCGATGCAATATCAAAAATTGGTGAAAAAATCGGGGCCGACATTATTTTAACAGGAACCATTAGTACCCACGGAAGTGATCCAATCGAAGGCAACGTATCACTGTATTTAACAAATGTTAAAAACAAGAAAATGGTTCATGGCAAATTCCATACCGGTACAATGGAAGGTTATTGCAAAGAAAAAACGCAGAAACTTTTCACAGAGCTCTACAATCGTCTGCTGCCTTTAAATTAAGTACGATATTCTTGTGGTTTCTTATTCTTCAATGACTCATCTCGAACCCAACCAGCACTTTAAGAATCAAAACTGATTTCAAACCAGCCCAATGAACCGGACACACGCCGGTGATTAAGGTTGTTAAAACGCTCACCTATTCTCTTGCCATAAAGGGATATTCCCAGGATTCGGGGGGAAGAAAATTCTCCTTGATGGTCCGGGCAGAGGTCCATCTCAGCAGGTTCAAAAGACTGCCGGCCTTATCATTGGTACCGCTGCCGCGCCCTCCCCCGAATGGCTGCTGTCCCACCACCGCGCCGGTGGGTTTATCATTGATATAAAAATTGCCGGCACTGTGGGTCAATTTTGTCATCATCTTTTGGATGGCATCCCTGTCATTGGCGAACACGGCCCCGGTTAATGCATAGATCGATGTTTGATCAACAATATCAAGTGTCTGATCCAGGGAGCCGTCCTCATAAACATAGACACTCAGGACAGGGGCAAAAATCTCTTCGGTCATGGATTCGTAAAAGGGATCGTTTGTTTCAATAATCGTGGGATCGATAAAGTAGCCCAATGATTTATCACAACGTCCACCTGCGATGACATTAGCCTTGTCCGATTGTTGTGCCCTTGCGATAAAACCTGCGGCCTGATCAAAGGCTTTTTCATCAATCACGGCATTTAAAAAATGGGTAAAGTCCGTCACCGGGCCTGTTGTAAGTTCATTCACCTGCCTGACCAGCTTTTCTTTTAGTGACGGCCACAGGGAGACCGGCACATACATCCTGGAGGCGGCAGAACATTTTTGTCCCTGATATTCAAAGGCGCCCCGGACCGCCGCAGTTACCACCGGGCCTACACTGGCGGTGGGATGAACAAAAATATAATCCTTGCCCCCGGTTTCCCCGACGATCCTGGGGTAGCTTTTGAATAGGGCAATATTTTGGCCGACCTTTTGCCACAGGGACTGAAACACCTTTGTGGAGCCTGTAAAGTGGATACCTGAAAGATCTTTGTGATTAAAAACCACCTCCCCTATCAGCGATCCCCTACCCGGAACAAAATTGATCACGCCATCAGGCAGCCCGGCTTCTTTCAAAATCTGCATCAGGTAATAGCCGGACAAAACGGCTGTGGAGGCCGGTTTCCAGACAATGGTATTTCCCATGATGGCCGGTGCTGCGCACAGGTTACCGGCGATGGCGGTAAAATTAAACGGGGTCAGGGCAAAGACAAAGCCTTCCAGCGGCCGGTACTCGGTCCGGTTCCATGTCCCTTTATCACTTGTGGGCTGGCGCTGATATATTTCTTCCATGAATTTGACATTGAATCTGAAAAAATCAGCCAGTTCACAGGTGGCGTCGATCTCGGCCTGAAAAGGATTCTTGGACTGACCCAGCATGGTGGCGGCATTTAAAAGCGCACTGTATTTATGAGAAATCAAATCCGCGGCTTTTAAGAATATGGATGCCCGATCCTGCCAGGGCATGGCTTCCCACTCTTTTTTAGCAGATAATGCAGCCTTAATAGCATTTTTCACATCCCCTTTTGCTGCAAGGCCACAGGTGGCAATCCTGTGCCCATGGTCATGGGGGCAGACCACCGCCATGGTCTGGGAAGTTGTAACGGGCTGACCGTTGATAACCAGCGGAATATTAACGATAGTTTCCATCTGCCGGGCAAGCTCTACTTTCAGCTGCTTTCTTTCAAGGCTTTGGGGCAGATAGGATTTCACCGGTTCATTATAGACTTTGGGTAGTGTTAAAATAGCGTTATTCATGGGGTCACCTTTGACTGAAATTAAATGAAATACCCTGTGCCAGGGGCAGGGTTGTTCCGTAATTGATGGTATTGGTCTGTCTTCGCATATATGCTTT
Organism: uncultured Desulfobacula sp.; assembly: GCA_964562385.1. Lineage (GTDB taxonomy): Bacteria > Desulfobacterota > Desulfobacteria > Desulfobacterales > Desulfobacteraceae > Desulfobacula. Next base: position 8,810 of record CAZLTD010000036.1, on the reverse strand, counting down.
CCAGGCGTCGCTGCCGGATTCCCGTCCCCCGCCGGTCTCTTTCTCTCCGCCGAACGCCCCGCCGATCTCCGCTCCGCTGGTACCGATATTCACATTGGCGATCCCGCAGTCCGATCCCCGATGGGACAAAAACAGTTCCTGATCCCGGACTGAGTCGGTGAAAATAGCACTGGACAGTCCCTGGGGGACATCATTGTGAAGCGCAAGTGCCTGTTCAAAATCGGTATATTCCATAACATAGAGGATCGGGGCAAAGGTTTCACTCTGAACAATAGGGTAATGGTTTTGGGCTTCAACAATGGCCGGGGTCACATAGCTGCCGCCTTCAAGTCCCGGGATTGTGACAGGTTCTCCGCCATATACCACCCGGCCGCCTTGGGCCGTTACCTGTTCCAGTGCCTGCTGCATGGTGACAAGTGCCGGGCCGTCAATCAGGGGCCCCATCAGGGTGTTCTCATCCAGCGGATTGCCGATCTTAATCTGCTCATAGGCATGGACCAGCATTGTCAGAAATTTTTCTTTTATCTCATGATGGACAATAATCCGTCGGGTTGATGTACACCGCTGTCCGGCGGTTCCCACTGCCCCGAAGAGAGTCGCCCGAATGGCCATGTCAAGATCTGCGGTCCTGGTGATGATGATGGCGTTGTTCCCACCAAGTTCCAGAAGGGAGCGCCCCAGCCTGGAAGCTGTGGCAACGGCCACCTTCTTTCCCATGGCCGTGCTGCCGGTGGCACTGATCAGGGGTATCCTGGTATCCGCCAGCATGGGATCACCAATATGGTCTCTGGACCCGATGACCACATTAAAGATACCGTCAAGGCCATGGGCATCCACCACCGGTGCAATGATATTCTGTATTGCGATGGCTGTCAGCGGGACTTTGGAGCTGGGCTTAAACAGGTTGGCATTGCCGCACACCGCTGAAACAAGGGCGTTCCAGGCCCAGACCGCTGCCGGGAAATTAAAGGCCGTGATAATCCCGACAACCCCCAAAGGATGCCACTGCTCATACATCCTGTGTTCCGGACGTTCAGAGTGCATGGTCAATCCATACAGCTGGCGGCTTAAGCCAACGGCAAAATCCGCGACATCGATCATCTCCTGGACCTCGCCCAGCCCTTCGGAGAGGATTTTACCTGTTTCAAGTGAAATCAGGGTGCCAAGCGCCTGTTTCTTAAGTCTCAGACGGTCGGCAATCTGCCGGATAACTTCTCCCCGTCCGGGGGCCGGCAATGTCCTGAACTTTTCAAATGCCACCCGGGCCTTTTCCATAACCATCTGATAATCCTTATGCGTGGCCAGCGTCACTGTGGCAAGAGGTCTGCCGTCAATGGGTGAGGTGGAAACCAATTGCCGACCGCTGGTTATGATCCATCCGTTTTTACCGCCAGTACCGGCACCGGGGTTTATTGCGTTGATTCCCAGTTGTTTTAAAAGGGCTTTTCTTTCCTGCTGATCCATGATTCACCTGCTTTTTATCTGTTTGGGTGTTGATAATTGTAATATAAGATCGCGTATGCTAAAGTAAAATTCATAATTTTTATAACAGTCATGAATAATTTTCATACGAGGTCTGATCATGGATCTATATCAACTTAAAACATTCTTCACCCTGGGAAAAATCAGGAACTTCACCCAGACCGCCCAGGCCCTGTTTGTGACCCAGAGTGCGGTCAGTCATGCTGTAAAAAAACTGGAAACCTCGGTGGGCACCCCTCTCATTGAGCGCAAAGGAAGGCAGTTAGGGCTGACCGATGCCGGTCGAACCCTGTTTCGATCCTGCGAAAAAATCTTTTATGAAATTGAAAAAGCAGACCAGCAGATCTCCCATTTCAAAAAAAAAGCCCAGTTTCAAATCCGCATCGGCTGCACCGTGGAATTCGGGAACACTATTCTGATTAACCATATCAAACCATTTCTGGATACAAACCCGGACATCCATCTTGATTTTCTATTCTCCCACTCCCTGATCGATCCGCTCCTACGGGATGAGGTTGATGTGATTATCGACTGCAAAGCCCACCAATACCCGGAAATTGAACGCATCTTTCTGTTCCGGGAACAGTATATCACCATTGCCGATCCGCAATTTATAAAGGACAAAAGGATAACAGGCACCAGCGATCTTGAACGCATTCCGATCCTGTCCATGGACAAGAAACTGACATGGTGGCATAATTTTCTTACCGCCATTGCCGACGATCCCCCACTGAATTTCAAACATGTGATCCGGATCAATCATATCCGGGGTATGATCAATGCCGCGGTAGCAGGGCTTGGGATCGGATTTGTCCCCAAATATACGGTAATCAATGAACTTTCCCAAGGTATCCTGACAGATCCCTTTCCCCAGATAAAACCCGGTGCCGATCACTTTTCCATCTTTATCAAAAAGGGAAAACTAAAATTTGAAAAAAATATATTGCTGATTGAGTATTTGAAAAAATTCAGACCGGAAGAGTTTGGTGCAAATTAGCCCGATATCCGGGTTAGCCCATAGTCTTGGGAATGATGCAAACTCGTTTTGTGAAATATCCGGATTAGGCGTGCAGTGCCAGTGCCCCGGATCAAATTTCCGGGACACCGGGTTTATATTTCAGTATTCATTATTTGCCGCCAGGCATGCCCTTGCTCGCTGACCGCTTTGTTTTGCCGCTTTTTGATAACACAGATGCCTGTCTTCAATACTTTGTGTGCCATAGTCGCATTCAAACAGGACCTTCATGAGCCGATCCTTTTCATCGGAGCAACATGTTTTTGCGCTGATACTGACTGAGCGTCGCATTTTTGTCCTCCTTTGATTGTTTTTCAATCACTCTCTTGAGCCGGGCACCCGATGCCCCCGGCACTGAGGCGTTATCTTCATAAAGTAACTATGATCCTGGCAACTTCAATTGATTTTTTTGGTCACTTAAATAAAATTTACATAAACTTTATTTGTTTGTCTTGACTAACTAATTTTAATACATACCATATCTGCATCACCGAAAACAGATCAGATACTGGTTTGTTTGATATAGCAAGCACCCATAGAGAAGAGGATTCTCAAATGAAATATATACCATCAAGAGACATCAAAGGTTTTTGTGAAGGGGAATGCAAAGACCTTGTCCAGGAAGGCGCTGCAAAACGCCAGAAAGAAATCAACAGCCATGCCTACAGCGATTATTCATCCGTCAGCCTGCCGTGGGCGAAATGCAGGACCGAACAACCCGGTTTCCTTGGAGGCCACGTCTGATCCATGGATCAGCAAAATAACATACTACAATAATGCCATATTATTTTCCTTCTGAAAAAAGGCACAGGACGCATACCGCAGCATCCCGTGCCTTTTTTTTGCCATATCCTTTAGTACCTTCCCAACCCCGGATCAAATCAAAACGCATGAATCAATAAAAAGACCGGATCAGCCTTCCTGGGGGATTTCAACACCTTTTTCTTTTAAAAACTTACCAAACGACACATCAATCGTGCGAATATGCTCGAAAAGCCATTTAACAAGAAGACTGTCAATTGAATCGGCAAGCAATTGCGTTGCGCCCTCTTCTTCCAGTTCTTCTTCCATGTTGGCCAAGGTTGCCTTGAACTCTTTGTGCAGTTTCTGATGCTTTTCCAATTCAGGGTAACCATTTGCTGCCATATGCTTTTCCTCGGCCGTGAAATGAAAATCCGTATAGTCAATCAGAAAATTGAGCGTTGTTGCTATCTTTGCGGATCCCTGCCCCGATGCCAGGGCCTGGCTCAGGTCATTGAGGCGTTGAATTAACATCTTGTGCTGTTCGTCAATCAGTTCTATTCCAACAGACAAATCACGGGTCCATGCTATCTCTTTCATTTTTTATGTATCCCCCTAAAATTGTTATTTTATTACCTGCTTCACACTTACCGACGTTAAATACCAATTGCATTTATCTATAGCAAATCGTCAAGAATTATGCCCTAAACCGCTAATGATTTAAAGGCTTTTTTGCTCGCGCCACAAACAGGGCATTTCCAGTCGTCAGGCAGATCCTCAAATTTTACATTCTTTGGTATTTTACCTTTTCGATCTCCCTTGTCAGGGTTGTAAATGTATCCACAGGTTGCAGTCTGACATTGCCACATGTCTTCCGGGTTTGCCATCTATCTCTCCTTTCTAAAAATTTGATCTATAAAAAATCGAAATGAATAGTGTTTCATCGTTGTTTAAAGGCGTAACGAATTAACGTCACCATGCCATAGGTCGATTTATTCATCTCAATTTAACCGTCGACAATGCTTTTCTATTGATTGAAAAGCATTGTTATCCTGAAAATTTTTCCAACAATGCTTTAGCATACTGATGACAGGCTTTCAAACCTTCATCTGTTTCCATTATCGATTCGGTCAGGTTTAAGGGACCAAGGCCTGCCACGTCCATCTTAAACACATGCTGCATGGTTTCAAATATCATGGGTGCTGCCTCACCGCTATGGGTATGTGACCCAAAAGCACCACCGATTTTGCCGGTTAGATTTGCCTTTTCCACCAGGAAAAGAAATTGTTTCATGCTGTTTGTCATATCTTTGTGGTATGTCGGGCACCCAAACAGAAACCCATCATAACCGGAAACCTCTTTCTCATCTTTCAATTGGCTCGTTTTTACGACAGTGACCTCATGCCCCGACATTCGACACCCCTCGGCCAGGTAATTCGCCATTTTCTGCGTCGTGCCTGCTCTGCTGACATATGCTACTAATATTTTATTCATTTTTTCTCCTTTAATAGTGTTGCGTTTCATTCCGTCATGAACGTTTATACTTATTGAGCAGATAATTGCATGAACTATACCAAAGCATTTTAGAACTGTTTTTTTAACCTTAAACTAGGGTTTGTTCATATAACAGCCTGAATCTATGGTGTTTTTTTGCTACCGGGCTTAATTAAACTCTATATGCGAGTGTTGTGATGAGACGGTTTTGTAACACTTATATGTGTCTCGGGCAGTTGTTGGATCACTTTTTTTCTTTACGCCAAAGCCCAAGGGCAATACCACTGAAAATTAACAGCACGGCAAAGACCTGGGAGGGCAAAACGGGATCCTTTAATATGAAATAGGCCAGTATCATGGTGAAAACAGGCTGTAGGTTAAAAGACAGACCGGTTAACATGGGTCCGCCTTTTTTGACGGCATAGTTCCAGAAAAAAAAGGACCCAATGGAAGGGAAAAGGGCTACATAAAAAAGGATAAGCCAGTTATTTTGCGCCTGCCAGTCCCAGGTACGGTCATTGGCAATATCCACAGCGAAAAACGGCAAAATGCCGATCACACCCAGAACCATTAAGACTAAAAGCAGTCCACCGGCATTTAGATTGGAAGGCAGTCTTTTAAGCAGGACCGAATACACACTGAAACTTATCACGGCTGTCAGCATGATCACATCACCGGGGTTTATCGCAAGAGCCACACTGCTGCCCATCACAATCACATAGATTACCCCTGCCATGGCCAGCAGGATTCCGGCTATCTGATTCAGCATAATGGTCTGGCGGTTCAACCAGCCATTTAACAATAAAATGAACAACGGCGTGGATGCGCAGACAATCCCCACATTCCCGGGGCTGGTGTAGTTTAGTGCCAGGTACTGCAGGCTGTTGTATAGGCTGACACTTAAGAACGCCAGCCAGAACATCTCTTTTTTGTGGTCCCAATACCAGTGTCGCTGCTGCCAGAAAGCCTTGAAAGTAAACGGGCATAAAATAGCGGCGGCCATGATCCAGCGCCATAGACTTAGGGTAAAGGCCGGAATTTCACCGGACGCAATCTTGCCGACAATGGCGTTCCCCGCCCAGAAAAAAATGGCCAAGGCCGCATAAATAAATGGATGAATACGCATCAATCCGCCTTTTCATAAAAACCGGCTGACCTGTAAACCGGTATTGTAGCAAATTTACGTCTTCTAAAAACAGCCCCTTCCAGTTTTCAAATGGTTAAGAGCATATTTTTAGTAATCACGATAAAATTCAATTCATAACAATTTAACGGATGGATGAATACAAAAAAGCTGAAAACCACTTATTTCGCATGCAACCCGACAAATGAGCTTCCCGGCATAAGATCGGTAATCGTAACATTTAAAAAACCACTCTTGTGCAGTTGATCCTTTAGTACAAGAGGATTTGGCAATGGGGTTACCCCCTCAAGGGAGGCATTGGCCAGATTTAAATTGGCAGCAGCAGCATCAGAGTCTTTTCCTTCCATATTCATAACAATGACCATGCTGCCTTTTGATGACAATCTGGAACGCAAATTGCGGAACAATTCAACCCGCTGTTCAACCGGAAAATAGTACACAACATTGATCAGTGAGATTAAATCAAAAGCGTTATAATGCAACGGCAGATCATGGATATCACCCTTAACTATTTCAATGCGATCATCCAAACCCCATAGGTGAACATTTTTGGTGGCCTGCCCAGCCACTGCATCGTCTTTTTCAATGCCAATCCCGGTTGCCTTTGGGTGCAGCTCCATGAGGGTTTTTAAAAGAACACCGGAGCCGCAGCCGATATCAAGGGTTTTCAATGCCTCTTTGCCATCAATAATATCAGATATAAACCGTTTCATAACCGGATCTGTAAATTTTGAAAATCTGGCAATAATATCCCCGGCATGTTCAAGATCATCACCCAGGGGAGCGCCTTTTATCCTGGCGGCGGCGTTTCGGTATGAGTTGTTGTAATAGGTCACATTTGCCTGAACCAGGGCTGAAAGCATGTCGCCTTTATCGCTGATCATTGCACGGGAGCGCCTGCCTTTAATGGTGTACTGATCATTCCTGTATTGCAATTCCTTTATGGCAACACCCGCCTTTAAAAGGGCATCAAAAATATCAATATTTTTAACATCCATTTTTTCAATCAATTCAGCCCTTGAACAGGGTGTTTTCAGGGCTTCAAGCAGACCTGAATCTATTGCGGAATATATAAAGTGGAATCTGACCACACTTTTCCAGTCGGCCATAATGGGTAAAAGCCCCGGCATTCTCATGGTTTGAAATAGTGAAAATAGATACTTCAGCTTCATCTGATCTCTCCTTGATTATACATTTTTTTGTCCGACACCGTTTAACAATTGAATCAACAACTCTTTTAGCACTGCGATCATTTCTTCAGGATCAATCTGAGGCTTACTCATCCCTTCATAAAGGACGTTTAAATAGTGGGAGAAAAACGCCCTAGCACAGAGCATAGAATCCACTTCCGGGCGAATTTGTTTGTCAAGTTTTGCCTGCTCAATAAATTCATGCACCGTGAAAACAAATTCATATGCCTGGGATATTAGTTTTTCCCCCCATTCCCCGGATACGAACCACAACTCTTTTAATAAAGTACGTGACAGATCGGGGTGCTGCGAATAGTACCGATAAAAACCATGGGAAAGATGAAGAAATTTATCACAGACAGACAGATCTTCCGGCATTGTTTTCAACGCCGTGGCCTGGGTCTGTGCAAGATCATCTAAAAGCACTGCAACAAGCAGGGATGATTTGTCCGGAAAATGGCTGAACACAGTGCCAACGCCGACGCCAGCACTTTGTGCAATCGCCCTTGTTGACGTTTTGGCAAAGCCCAGTTCAATAAAAAGAGAACGGGCGCTTTTAAGAATCATCCTCGCGGTTTCTTCTTTTTGGGCTGTTCTTCGGGTCCCGGCCCGGATCTTGGGATGATGTTTTTTGTTCATTAACGATCCTCCTATCTTAATCGAACCAACTCACTGATTGAGCACGCTCAATTTAGCAAGCCAGTCCAGGTAATGCAAGGGAAAAACCAAAGAATCGCATCCCCGAACAATTTGCCTGACCCGTAAAGTTCCATGGGAATATGAGTCATAAAATCTAACAAGATAATGCCAATGCATTATTGTGCTGCCATGACCGCCACTTAAGGCAGCAACAGAATTTTACATACTCTGCTGTGTTGCTAATCGCCTGCGGTAAAGCTATGACAGCTAAAGCGAGCCGGCACCTGAAGCAAGATCATTTTGTGGATTTTCCGGGAGGCGGTAATGATTGCTTTCAATTAACATGAATATTAGTAACCCCACGATATTCAGTTTTATAAAAGATAAATATTAATTTGGGTCATTCTAAAAAACTTTAATTTTTTTTATAATTAAAGAGTAAGAAGAATTTCCGAGCAATTGTAATTTTAAAACAACGGAGGAATTATGGCCCTAAAAGTAAGACGAAATCGGTGGAATGAGATGGTATTTTGAACTTATTTTGGAGGGATTGGAACATATTTAATTGCGTTCATTATAACGTTTCCTAATCCAGATTTTACGCTTCCTTTCACTGGTAATACATTTTGGTCTCAAAAATCAAAGCCTTCAAATTCCTATGTGCTTGTTGGGAAACGAGGGTGGGGTGAGAACCCCGGCTTAGTTTCAAATGCAGTAATTGGAGGCGGATTTCATAAATTCATGTAAGAAACCCAGTGGTCAATTAATCAGGTTACATTTTGAATACCAAACAAGGAACTTAGAATCATCTATATGGTGTAGAAGCATCAATTTTTAGAAGAGTAATGAAGCGATTAATAGTCGCATCCGAACTCTTTTTCCACACTCTGGTAATTGTGAATAAGGAAATTTAAAGAAAGTGTCAAACGCTTCCGGAGTATCAAGATATTTTAGAAACTCAGCTTTAACATCTTCGATTGTTAAGCCTTGTTCTATGCTGATGGCCTCTATGGCTTGCCTTATATATTTGATAGCAGAATCCATACATACACTCCCGTTCGACAGTCGTGGGTTCACGAAATTCCAAAACCAGCACCAACAAAGG
>CAZLTD010000035.1:0-45959 GCA_964562385.1 uncultured Desulfobacula sp. | reverse complement strand
TCAGGACGCAGATTCCACCTTAGCAAGTGGTCCAAAAATCGGGGTTAAGCGCAGCCTGAACTTATCAAAATAAAATTTTCAAACGTGCTGTTGCAAAAATGGTAACAAAATTATGCTAAGAAAAAGCGTTGGCTATGTCATCACCTATAAGTCATCACCTTGCGTCGAAAGTACCGAACCACAAAATCTTGTGGCGTAAGATGATGATTGATAGTCAGGTTATTAATATATAATCGTTATTTCATCAACTGATGACCCAATCATCGTTTATCCAACAACCAGTTTGCATAATGCGTTAATGTTCTACAACCCACGATTGACGGACCCCTTATTTTCATATTAATGGTCCTTTTAAATTTTTTCATTATGCAGTATTAAATTCTAATTGCTTTATTATTCTTTTTCGTTTATAACGCGCCTTTTTAAAACACGGAACCGCATGTCATGAAACTTCAAAACATTACCTATTCAATTCCCTGGAACCTTTTTTTGATTACGGCGGGCAGCCTGCTCATTGCCATTGGCCTTAAGGGAATCGTGATTCCCCACGGGCTTATCACCGGCGGGTTTACGGGTCTTGGCCTGCTCCTGTTTTACTATACCGATTTTTTAACACCCGGTATCTGGTATCTTGTGCTCAATATCCCCGTGTTTATCCTGGGCTGGGTATTTGTCAGCCGCAGATTTTTATTATACAGCCTCTACGGGATGCTCGTCTTAACCCTGGCCATCGACCTGATTCAGGTGACGATCCCGGTTAAAGACTTCATGCTGGCCGCCCTGTCCGGCGGCGCCATGATCGGGGCCGGGGCCGGCATTGTTTTCAGATCACTGGGGTCTGCCGGCGGGAACGACATCATCTCGATTATTTTAAACCAGAAGTTTGCCCTCCGGATCGGGACCTACAATTTTGCCTTTAATTTCCTGCTGTTTCTCTTCAGTTTCGGGATACTTGAAACCGACCTGATATTGTACTCCATGGCCATGAGCTATATCACCTCCCAGATGATCGAGTACTGCATTACCCTTTTTAACCAGCGCAAAATGATCCTGATCATATCGGAAAAAAATCGTAAAATAGCCGATGAAATCATGACCCGGTTAAGACGGGGGGTTACCTTCTTAAATGGCGAAGGCGCCTACACGGGGAAGGACAAACAGGTTCTTTTAAGCGTTGTGAACACCTTTCAGATTAAACGCGTGGAAGAGATTGTCTTTATTATTGATCCCAATGCTTTTTTAATTACCGGAAACACCTTCAATGTACTGGGAAAAGGCTTTTCAAAAAGAAAAGTCTATTAGGAATCGTTACAAAATTACTTGACCTAAATTGTTTTCAAAACCCCTTAAAAGACGGGGTATATTAAAATACATAAGTTCAAGTAAGGCAATGCACAGCTTTGCCCCTAAGTAATTTTGGAGCCGATCCTTAGCGGTCAGATTTTTCTTAAAAATCCCGGGACTGTTTGACACCTGAGTATTTGAGCGGTATGACATAAAATAAATTGATCCAAATTGCTTTCAGGAGATTTGATTATGCAGCTTCAAACAGACTGCATTCCGTGCATTTTAAATATGACCATCAAAAGTCTGCGCAGATTAAAGCTTTCGGAACCTACCATTAAAAGACTGCTTGAAGATATCTGCACCATCCCGGGGCTAAGGGGTGATGCCTGGCACAGGACAAGCCCGGATATTATTGAATGCATCATGGGAAAAATCTACCACGCTCTTGGGGATACCGATCCCTTTTTTAATATTAAAAACCAGATTAACGCCCAGGTCATCCAGATGGAACCCTTTGCCCGAAAACTGATTTCATTGGCTGATGATCCGGTTCTCATGGCAGCAAAGCTTGCCATCCTCGGCAATGCTATTGATTTCATGATGCCCGGCGGCACCCGTGCCATCAAAGCCTCAATCCAGGAAAAACTGTCACACCCCTTGTCCGAAAAATCATACCGGATATTCAAAGAACAATTATCCAAGACACAAAATATAGTCTATTTTACCGACAACTGCGGTGAAATTATTTTTGATAAATTGTTTATCAAAATTTTGAAACAAAATCACAACGCCACCATTACCGTTGTTGTAAGAAAGATTCCCACATTAAATGACGCCACCAAAAAAGAAGCCGCTGACATCGGGTTGGATGAGGTGGCCGATGTTATGGACAACGGCATTGACGGACCGTTACCAGGCACCATAATAAAGCGGTGCTCAAAAAAAGTGCAGGCACTTGTCAATAAGGCCGATCTAATCATTGCCAAGGGCGGCGGTAACTTTGACAGCCTCCATGAACAAATTGCGGAATTGAAAACCAATATCACATTTATGCTTCTGTCCAAATGCCACCCCATTAACAGCTATTTTGGAACCACGCTTCATCAACCCGTTCTTGCCAACTTTTTCACTAAATAGCGAACAATCCATCAATCGGAACCTTTTTTAAATGAGTACCTTCCTTAAAAAAAGGATTGACCCCAGCCATTGATCTGGATAAATAATTGAATAAAGCCTATCTGTGCTGAATCATATAAACAAAAGCACTTCTCTTCTGCAAAAAGGCTTGTTTTCAACATTCAAATTTTGGAGGTTAATGATGAACCTTCCCAATCCATCCCAAAGCACCATCATGATTATTGATGACAATCCTGAACACCTTGACTATCTTTGCAATCTTCTGGGTCAGTTTGGATTTGACATCCAGGCGGCCCATAACGGCTTAAAAGCGTTTGAGTTCCTTGAAGAGGCATTACCGGATATCATTCTTTTAGACGTGTTGATGCCGGATATGGACGGGTTCGAAGTGTGCAGACGGCTGAAAGCCTCTCCTGAGACCAAAGAAATCCCGGTTATCCTGATGACCGATCTTTCCGAAAATGTCAATAAGGTCACAGGGATCGAGCTTGGGGCGGCGGACTATATCACCAAACCCTTTGACAAAGAAGAGGTTTTAACACGGATCAAAAACCATTTTGTCATGCGCCAGCTCCAGATCCAGTTGCGGCAGACCCGGCAGTCGTTGAAAGATACAGCCGGGGTCAAAAACCTGGAGCTTGAGAAATCTTATGAACACCTGAAGCAGGAACTTGCCGAACAAAAACGTATGGAGAAAATCCTCAAACAGGCCCAGAAAATGGAAGCTATCAGCACACTTTCCCGTGGGATTGCCCATGATTTCAATAATATTTTATCTATTATTATCGGCTATAGTGAACTGGCTTCACTTGAAAAACTGCCGGACGAATCTCCGTTGGGAGACTGCCTTGAAAAAATAAATACAGCGGCTTTCAGGGCCAGGGAACTTGTACAAAATTTATTGACCTTCTGCCGGGAGACCGAACAGGAAAAGACCCGGATAAAGATCACGCCCATCATCAAATATGTATTAAATTATTTAAAATCCAGTCAACCTGAAAATATTGAGATCAAAAAAGATCTTGATGAGGAAACCGGCACCGTACTGGCCGATCCCGCTTTGATTCATCAATTAATTTTAAACATGTGCCAGAATGCCATTCAGGCCATGTCGCAAACCGGCGGCACGCTTTTCATCACGCTTCGTCAGACGACTCTTGATCCGGACACGGCCACGCGGTTCCCCAACCTTGTCTCGGGATCATTTATCAGCCTCATGGTGCAGGATACCGGTCCTGGTATGGATCCTGAAATTGTCGACAGAATTTTTGATCCCTATTTCACCACAAAAGAACCCGGCGAAGGAAAAGGTCTTGGCATGTCCGTGGCCCACGGTATTGTGACAGGGCTGGGCGGCACTATTTTAGTGGAAAGCAAACCCGAGCTGGGATCGTCTGTGGAGGTGCTGCTGCCGTGCAAACTCACCAAAAGAACCGAGTCCGAAACAATATCCGGTTCACAGCTTCCCACAGGATCCGGCAGGGTTCTTTTTGTTGACGATGAAAAATCCCTGGTGGATTTCGGGACAACCGTTCTTAAAAAAGCAGGGTACGCTGTTCAGGGGATGTCCAGCAGCCTGGAAGCACTTGAAGTTGTTCAGGACGACCCAGACCGGTTTGACCTTGTGATAACCGATCATATCATGCCCAACCTTCACGGCATGAACCTGGCCAAAAAAATCCATGATATCCGCAATGACCTGCCCATAATGTTATGTACCGGAACTAAAAGCGATGAACTGGTCGGACAGGCAAAGGAAGCCGGGGTGGTTGAGGTCCTGCAAAAACCGGTTCCCATGAAAACTCTGATCACAGCCATCAATAAAATTTTGAACAAAAGCCGGGGTTAAATAACCGCGGATGGGCACAAGACCCATCCCTTCAACAACAACATATCGCAACATCCGGGTTGTTCCTGAGAATGAATTTTCGACTTCGTTGAGGAAATGTGTTTTCAGGAAAATGAACAGCATTAAATTTGTGATTTATGCCGGGCATACCTTAATCTCCGCATTTCCCTGTGAGGGTTATTTATAATTTACAAACCTTTGCCTTCTCTATTCATCTTTATGGAAAACAATCAATTCCGGGCTGTGTAAGGCTTTTATACAAAAATTATTAATGAATCACCACATCAGTATCTGGGCCGAACCCGTGCTTTTTTTGCATAGGCCTCAATCCCGATGTCTCTGATTTTTTCATTAATCAGGGTCCACCCTTTTTGAAGGCCCGGATCAAAATTGGTCTTGCCACAGGGGAATTCATCGCACTGGAAACAAAAATCCAGACCCTTTTCCTGGGTGCAGGGACGGACCCCGCAGTTTGAAAACAGTTTACACTGCTCGTTGCGGCACCCGGTGCAGTTTTCAGATGCAAAATAATCCAGCATCTCTTTAAATTCTCCGTACTTTTTAAATATCGGGTCTTGAAGCAGGGTTTCAAAACGTTTGGCATTGACATGAAAACTGCCCAGCTTTTCTTTGAGTTTCACGGCATATTTTCTGATATCACCGTCTACGTGGGCAAAGCATGTTTCGCAGCACAGGCCGCAGGGAGCAATTGTCTCTTTAATTTTCTCGTTAATCATTGTGTTCCTCCTTGGTTTATAGAGTGGCCTTAATTCTGTTTTTAAACATAACGGTTGCCTTGATCAAACAAAAGTGGCATAAACGACAATATAAGAGGTGATAACGACAAAGAAGTTATCAGGTGTCAGTCTTCAGTTTGCAGTAAAAGAACATTGGCATCTGGTTCCTTCCAACCCAAAACGGTAACATAACCTTTAAATGAATCGTTCGCATTATAGTTACTGCCGGTACCCCGGGTTATGCACTGCCAACTGAGAACTGATAACTGAAGACTTAATTAATGAAAAAAGTGACCATTCTTTGTCCTTACAATACCATGGCCACAACGATTTTCGGACCCATGGACATCCTAAACCAGGCCGGGCGCCTCTGGAACCGGGTGACAAACACGGCACCCACTCCTTTTTTTGATGTCACCATTGCATCGCCGGACGGAGAGCCCATTCAATCGGTCAACAATATCCAGATTCAACCCCATTGCAGTATAAAAGAGATTGATCATACCGACTTGATTATCATCTCTTCAGCCACCTATATTGACAAAATCCTTGAAAAAAACCCGGAACTGGTCCCATGGCTGCGGCGCCTATATCGACAAGGAACCCATATCGCAAGTATCTGCACCGGTGTTTTTCTGCTGGCGGAAACCCGACTTTTAGACGGCAAATCCGCCACCCTGCACTGGGGATTTGCCGACATGTTCAAAAAAAGATATCCAAACGTCCAGTTAAATTCGGATCAAATGGTCATTGACAACGGCCGGCTTTATTGTTCGGCAGGCGTGAGTGCCGGTATGGATCTTGCCCTGTACCTGGTGGAAAAATTCTGCGGTCGAAAGGCGGCTCTTGCCTCTGCCAAGACCATGATCCTTGATATGAACAGGTCTTCGCAAAGTCCCTATGACTGTTTTTTTACCGGCCGAAACCACGACGATACGCTTATCGCCAAAGCGTGTGACTGGATTATAAAAAACCAGACACAGGGTCTTGATTATAACCGCCTGTCAGCAACACTGGGGCTTGGGCGAAGATCTTTTGAACGCCGGTTTAAACTGGCCCTTGGGCTGACCCCCCTGGGCTATCAGCAGCAACTGCGGGTAGGGCATGCAAAAAGGCTGCTGGAAGAGGGCCATCTCTCTTTCAGTGAAATCACCTACAAGGTCGGTTATGAAGATATATCCTTTTTCAGGAAAATATTTATACGGGTGACAGGGCTGCGTCCAAAGGAATACCAGCAAAAGTTTACCAAAACGCATCCCGCTTTCGTATCGTAATCGCTTTTATATCGCCTTCGTATGCCTGGCAGGCGATGGGACTTAATTATTTACAAAACACGTTGCGTGGCCCTGGAACGAAACATTCATATTCTCATAAAATTCAAGGATAGACGAATTGGCTCCTCCCTTGATTTCATGAATTAAAACAGATATATTTAAAACATTCACCGACAAATTAAAGACCCAAGGCCAGGAATTTAAAATTTAACATCCTGTAAAAGTGCGGGTCCGGCTATCACAGATCCGACATTTCGCAGCCTGTTTTAATCTGACAATAAAAAACGGGATTATCGTAAAAGATGACGCTTCGATCAAAAAATCTGATTTTAACGGCCAATGCCCTTATCATAACTATCATTCTTTTTTCATCCTTTTTTGTGCTGAAAAAAACAGATAACCTTATTAAACAAGATGTGTCCAGATCGCTTAACACAGTGATTGAAACAACCCATCAATCATTGAAGTCATGGATCGACAGTGAAAAAAACCAGATCAAGATCTGGGCCAAAGATGACAGACTGGTAAAAATGACCCAGGGGCTTTTATCAGCAGACAGGAACCAGCAAGCCCTGCTGGCATCACCCTATCAAAAATCTATCCGACAATTTTTGAAGGTCATCTATACCGGTAAAGGGTACCAGGGTTTTTTCATCATTGCCCCGGATAACATCAGCCTGGCATCTTCCCGGGATGCCAACACCGGTATTGAAAACCTGCTCATTGAACAGGACGAAACGCTGCAACAAATCTGGGCAGGCAAAACCGTTATCACAGTTCCCCAAAAATCGGATGTCCCCCTGCCGGACAGGTCCGGAAAACCTGCCCCGGATCAGCCCACATTGTTTATCGGAACCCCGATTATGGATGACAAAAACAATGTGATCGCGGCCCTGACGTTCAGGCTCAACCCCTGGCAGAACCTGTATCCCATTTTCCAGCGGGCCCGGCTCGGGAAGTCCGGGGAAACATATGCCTTCAACAGGGACG
The DNA here is from genome assembly GCA_964562385.1 of uncultured Desulfobacula sp. Taxonomy (GTDB): domain Bacteria; phylum Desulfobacterota; class Desulfobacteria; order Desulfobacterales; family Desulfobacteraceae; genus Desulfobacula. The sequence continues at coordinate 38,685 of CAZLTD010000035.1, read as the reverse complement.
GTATTTTGATCAGCCCTTCCCGTTTCAATGAGTTGATACAAAAAACAGGTTTGGTAAAGCAGAACGAAACTGCCATTTTTAATCTCCGCGTCCAAATACCTACTGAGTTCTTTAATCCCTCAAACAATCATCCTCCTCCACTCCACGCCGCTGACAAGGAAGAACATGACCATATATCCATCATCAAAATAGAGAGTTACAAAGATTACCGAGGCATTAATGTGGTTGGCGTCTGGCATTGGGCGGAGGATCTTGGGTTTGGTTTTACCAATGAACTGGATTATTCAGAAGCATTCCAATCTCTAAGGAAAGTTAAGCTGATTATCATTATTTTTTCAATTTTGTCAATTTTCCTGATAATCAGCCTTACCATTGTCCTTGCATGGAACCAGAAAAAGATATTAAAGGTCACCCGGCAGGCCAATGAAGAGCTGGAAAAAAAGGTTGCGAAAAGAACATTTGAACTTAATCGAACCAAAAAGAAAACCGAGAACACCGCCGCCATACTTGAAGATGCTCAGCGGATAGCGCACATCGGGAACTGGACATGGGACTTTGAAGGAAAAGAGGTGGTCTGGTCCAACGAATTGTTCAGGATCCTTGGCATGGATTCCAAAACATCAAAAGCCTCCTACGACAGCTTTAAACAAAAGGTACACCCTGACGAAAAAGATTTATTTGAAAAGCGTGTAAAGCAAGCCGGCAAAGGTATCAAACCATACAACTATGAAAACAGGATTGTTCTTGCGGATGGATCCGTTAAAATCATCCAGATGAAAGTGGAAACAGTTACTGATGAAAAAGACAGCCTTACCCATGCCATTGGAACGGTTCAGGATGTTACCGAGAGGAAAAAAATAGAAAACGAACTCAAGCAGGCCAGGGAGCTTGCCGAAGAAGGCGCCCGGGCCAAAAGCCAGTTTTTAGCCAATATGTCCCATGAAATCAGAACCCCTTTAAATGCTGTGATCGGTCTGTCTGAGCTGGTTCTTAACACCGAACTTGATGAACGGCAGCATGCATACATATCCAATATTCTGGCTTCGTCTGAACTGCTTTTGGGCGTCATTAACGATATCCTTGACTACTCCAAAATAGATGCCGGAAAAATGGATCTGGAAATCACCGAACTTCATATTGATCAGGTTTTGAAGAACATGGTCAACACCGCAGGTCAGCAGGCCGGCGCAAAAGGGATAGAATTTCTGCTCGACATTTCACCGGACATCCCTTTTACCATGCTGGGAGACCCGCTGCGGCTCAACCAGGTATTGATCAATTTGTGCAACAACGCCATTAAATTTACCGATAAAGGCGAAGTGGTACTTAAAATTACGCCCCTTGATAAAACACACACCCATATCCGGCTGCAGTTTTCAGTATCGGACACCGGTATCGGCCTGACCGAAGATCAGCAAAAAGGATTGTTTGAGTCCTTTTCCCAGGCTGATTCATCCACCACCCGGAAATATGGCGGAACCGGACTGGGACTTGCCATTTGCCGGGACCTGGTCTACATGATGGACGGCACGATTTCTGTTCAAAGCGAATACCAAAAGGGCTCTTGCTTTTCATTTGATGCCAGATTCAAACTGGCCGAGGAGACCATGACGGTCAGAAATGCTTTTAAGCTGAATGAGCCATTGGAAAAGACAGCCCGTATTCTTATCGTGGATGACAACCAGGTGTCCAGGGACATCCTGGCAACTGCCATTGAAGCGTTCGGGTTTAAGGCCACGGCCGTATCATCCGGGATCGAGGCGTTTGAACTGCTGGAAGCAAACGCTGAGTCAAAACCCTTTGATATTGTTCTCATGGACTGGCAAATGCCTGAAATGGACGGCATCCAGGCATCCAAAAAAATAAAAAAATCGCTACTGCTTGCAAAAACACCCACCATCATCATGGTTACGGCCTTTGGCAGCGGCGAGGTGAGGCAGGCTGCCCGGGAAGCCGGTCTGGACGGATTCCTAACCAAGCCTGTGGAGCCGTCCGTGCTGCTCAATACCATTGTGGAGCAATTGGGGATCTCACAATTGCAATATTCAAAACCGATTTCACATCCCCAAAAAAACACCCAGGCCCTTGAAGGGCTTGTCGGGGCAAAAATACTTGTTGTTGAAGACAATCGGATCAACCAGGAAGTGGCCCGGGACATGCTCTGCCAAAGCGGTTTTATCGTCGATATTGCCGAAAACGGGATCGAAGCGATCCGAAGCATTAAAAGCGGGGATTACGACCTGGTGCTCATGGACATCCAGATGCCGGAGATGGACGGCTATGAGGCTGCCACCAGAATCCGCAGGGAAGATAAATTCAAAGATCTGCCCATCCTGGCGCTCACGGCCAACGTCATGCCCCGGGACAAAGAAAAGGCAAAAGCCGCCGGAATGAACGGGCATCTTGGAAAACCGATCCGGATCAAGGAACTAGTGGAAGCGCTAGCCAAATGGATCACACCCGGGGACAGAAAAGCACCGGACAACTTTGAAGCTGACACCTCCACCCCCGGCATGAAGCTGCCCGATACCCTGCCGGGGCTTGATGTAGCGTTCGGTGTGGGCCAGTTTTCCGGCAATCAAAAACTGTATCTCCACAGCCTTGACATCTTTTGTGAAGACTATGGTAATGCCGGCCAGAACATCACGGATATGCTCGACAACAATGAGATAAAAAAAGCGTGCGCCCTGCTTCACACTATCAAGGGAGCCGGCGGCAATATTGGTGCGAAAAGGCTGTATGAAGCATCTGCCGGACTTGAAAAACAGATAAAGGAAGATCAGCAGGACCACATTTCTGAAGGGCTACACCAGTTTGATGACGCCCTGGCTCAGTTTCTAACCTCGGTTCAGGCATTGCGAACCGCCGATATCAAAGATTCGAAGGACGCAAAACCGCTCGATACCAAAGACGTCACCGACCAGATCCAGGTTATTTCAGACCTGCTTGAGGAAAATGAAATCATTGATCCGGAAATGTTTGAGCCCTTAAAAAAGCATTTTACAGACCCGGACCAGCAAAAAAGTGTGGCTGAACTTGAACGTCTGATTCTCTCTTTTGAATATGACCAGGCGCTTTTACAGCTCGAAAAAATAGCCGGTTTTTAAAGGACCCTTATGGTAAAAAAAGGAAGCAAACATGAACAATGATCTGTCAAAACCGCTTGTTCTGGTGGTCGATGACGAACCTGCCAATATTTCGGTGATCAGCCAGTGCCTGATCAAACAATTTAAAATCAAGGTTTCAAAAACAGGGAAAAAGGCATTTCAGATTCTTGAAAAGGATCTTCCCGATCTGATCCTTTTAGATATCATGCTGCCGGATATAGACGGATTCAGTATCTGCAAAAAACTAAAATCCGATCCCAGAACACAGGATATCCCTATTATCATGGTCACCGGCAAAACCGATGCTGTGGACGTGATTTCAGGCCTTGAACTGGGGGCTGCGGATTATATTACCAAACCTTTTAATCACGGCATCCTGCTTGCCAGGGTGAATACACATATCAGGATCAAGATGATCTGGGACCAGTTGCAGGAGAAGAACAGGCTTCTTGAAGAGATGAGCCGGAAAGACGGCTTAACCGGGCTCTACAACCACCGATCTTTCCAGGAACGTCTTGCCGAGGAATTTGGCCGCGCAAGCCGTTATGGTCATGATCTAACCTGTGTTCTGCTGGATGTGGACTATTTCAAAAAAGTAAACGACACCTATGGCCACCAGGCCGGAGACATGATTTTAGTCTCCATGGCCACTCTGCTGAAAAATAGTATCCGGGATGCAGACATTGCCGCCCGGTACGGCGGAGAAGAGTTCACACTGATTCTGCCGGACACCCCTTCGGCAGATGCTGCCGCCGCAATCTGCGAAAGGATCAAGGACAAGATTGAATCATCCGTGTTTGATCACGAAGGAACATCCATAAAAGTCACCGTGAGCATGGGAGTGGCCGGCGTCCAGGAAAACTCCCCCAAAAAGCCCGGTCAATTGATCAAACTGGCGGATGAAGCACTTTACAGGGCCAAAAAAGAGGGAAGGAACACGATTATTGTGTCCGATGCACAACTTTAAATCCTTCCGGCCCAACGATTGGCTCAGAACGCCTCCAGGACCGTATCCAGGATCTTGAGCGACATCTTGAAATGACCAACAGGTAAATAGAAACTTTAAAGACCGCCATCCCCCCCCGATAGAAAATCTTACGAAGTATGCCCACCTTCGATAGTGATTCTCAAAAATATGTTCCCCAAAAATTATATAAGAAAAGAATCACCAAAAGGCAAATCGCCGCCCCCCCTTCCCCCCTGCAACAACCATAGTTTGACGGATTTTCCACTGATCAAACGGGCGAAACCAAATGGTTTTTGTCGTTTCCTGTTTCCAGACCGTATCTGTGAGGCAGCTTCACTTATGCTATCAAATTGACTACCACAAAAGACATTAATAAGCCTTCTAATTAGGGGATGCGCATGCCTAAAATTCTTGTAATAGATGACGAGCAGTCCATTTTAGAGACCCTTCAGATGTTCCTGGAAGAAAAAGGGCTGACGGTGTTTACAGCAGACACCGGGGGTAAGGGGCTGGACCTGTTTAAAAAAGAACATCCCCAGGTGGTGATTCTTGATATTCGTCTGCCGGACTGCAACGGGCTGGATATCCTTGAAGCCATGATGGAAGACAATTTCCCTTCCAAAATTATCATGATCACGGCCTTCCAGGACATGGAAACCACTATCCAGGCCATGAAACGCGGCGCATTTGACTACATTCACAAACCCCTTGACATCAACCAGGTGGAAAAGGCCGTTGACCGGGCCGCCAGCATCATTAAAATTGACGAGGAGACCCCTTGTGTAGAGTGCAGTATTGATCCCTCCAACCCCCTGGTCATTATCGGGAAAAGTGAGAAAATGCGCCATATTTTCAAAAAAATGGGGCTGGTCTGCACATCCCGTGTCAATGTGCTTTTGTCCGGTGACACAGGTACGGGCAAGGAGCTGACAGCCCGGGTCATCCACTCTAACTGCGAATTCAAGGATGAGCCCTTTATTGTGTTTGACTGCTCCGCCGTGGTGGACACCCTTCTTGAAAGTGAGTTGTTCGGCCATGAAAAAGGCGCTTTTACCGGGGCGGACCAGCGGACAAAGGGTAAAATAGAACTGGCCGGAAACGGCACATTGTTTCTGGACGAGATTGCCCAGCTGCCGTTAACCATCCAGGGTAAACTGCTGGGATTCTTACAGAGACGGGAATATACGCGGGTGGGCGGCACAAAGATACTGCATTCCAATTGCCGGATTGTGGCCGCCTGCAACCGGGATCTTTCACAGATGGTGGCAAAGGGTCAGTTTAAAGAGGACCTTTATTACCGGCTCAAGGTCTTTACCATCCTGCTGCCGCCTTTAAATGAAAGACTTACGGACATCCCGCTGCTGGTGGAGCATTTTTTAAACAAGATCAACCTGGAACTGGGAACCCAGGTCACCAAAATCCAGGACGGCGTGATGGCACAGCTGACAGCCCACTCCTGGAAAGGCAATGTACGGGAACTTGAAAACACCATTGTCCAGGCCCTTGTGGGGTGCCGGGGCAATGTCCTTTTAAGGGAGGACATTGACAAAACCCTGACAAAAGGTCCGGCAGAGCCCAGTCAGGGGCTGGACTCTTTTTCCCTGGCCAATGTTGAAAAAGACCATATTTCAAAAACCCTTCACCAGCTTGGCTGGAACAAATCCAAAGCGGCCGGCCTTTTGGGAATTACCTTGCCCACCCTTCGCAGTAAAATTAAAAAATATAATATCCAACCATCTTAAGGGTGCCTTAATTGGGCTGTCACCGGAAAATTATTTTCTACCTCCTGTAAAATAATTTTCTACTTTTTTAAAATTCCCTGTCCTGTTTCCAGGAAAATTATATTCAGACAAGATGACACACCCCCTTAAATGAAGGGGCTTCATTTTTTTAACCCTCTTTTGTTGTTTGCGGCACACCCTTTGCAGAACAAGGAACAACACCCAACGAACTTTGCGCGAATCCGGCACGTTGCTTCGATCTGTTCTCCTTCTTCGGTGTATGATTTTTTTATAGCTATATCTTTTGCAAGACAGTGTTAACTTTTGGCCTGGAGCAAGATATGAAAATAAAATCACTTAAAGAGAGCGAAAAAGAACATCTGAAGAATGTCCTTGAAAAAACACACTGGGATCTTACCAAATCATCCCGGCTGTTAAAAATATCACTACAGCAGCTTAAATCCAAAATCACAACATACCGGCTTAAAAACCCGGATCACAAAGATTAAATATAAATGTGGAGTAATGTTTTATGGAAAATCATAGCGTCGCAATAACTCAAGCACAGGATGGCTTTGAATTTGAATTTTCAGATGTTTTCAATGTCGCAGTATCATTCATAGATCGACATCTGAAAGAAGGAAGAGCCGACAAGGTTGCCATACGAACGACTTCCGGGGAAGAGGTCACTTACGGTGAACTGGCTGCCAATGTTAACCGTTGCGGAAACTTCTTCAAATCGTCAGGACTCGCCAAGGGCGACAGGCTTATAATGATTGTCAAGGATTGCCCTGAATTTTTCTATATATTCTGGGGGGCCATCAAAGCCGGAATTCTTCCCATCCCCATAAACACACTTCTTCGGGCCAAGGACTATCATTTCATCATTGACAATTCAGAGTGTTCGGCTGTTCTCTATTCACCGGAATACAAAAATGAAGTTGAGCCGGCGCTTGAAATGGCGGAAAACAATCCGGCTCTAAGCTTATGTATCAGCGGGGAACAAAAGGATCTGGCCCAGTTAATTGAAGACAGCCCAACAGATTTACAAGCGGCCGAAACCTGTGCAGATGATGAGTGTTTCTTTCTCTACTCATCCGGATCAACCGGGAACCCCAAGGGGGCGGTTCATTGTCATAAAGATATGATGTATACCTCTTTGAACTATGGTGTGAAAACCTTAGGAATCAATGAAAACGATGTAACCTTTTCTGCGGCAAAACTGTTTTTCGCCTATGGACTGGGCAATGCCATGCATTTTCCGTTGTGGGCCGGTGCAACAACCATACTTTTTGACGGACGCCCCACACCGGACACCGTATTTGATGCCATTGAAAAATTCAAACCGACCATCTATTTCGGCGTGCCAACGCTTTACGGCGCCCAGCTTGTTGCCATGGAGGAAAAATCTTATGATCTGTCTTCCATCAGGACATGTGTGTCAGCCGGAGAAGCCCTTCCGCCGGATCTGTTCAGGCGGTGGGAAGAAAAAACCGGTCTGATAATTCTGGATGGTATCGGCTCCACCGAAATTCTGCATATTTTCATCTCCAACAAAAGTGATGACTATTGTCTGGGCAGCAGCGGCAGACTGGTGCCGGGATACGAAGCAAAAATACTGGGTGATGATGATAACCCTGTTAAACAAGGGGATGCCGGAAAACTGTGGATAAAAGGCGGTTCTACTGCCAAGTGTTATTGGAACAATCCGGAGAAAACCGCCGGAACAATGCACAATGATTGGCTGAATACCGGAGACACATACTATCAGGATGAAAACGAATACTATCATTACTGCGGCAGAAATGACGATATGTTAAAAGTCGGTGGCATCTGGTGTTCACCTTTTGAGATAGAAGCAAAACTGATTGAACATCCCAAGGTTTTAGAGGCCGCCGTTGTCGGCGCACCGGATGATCAGAATTTGATCAAGCCAAAAGCCTTTATTGTTTTAAAAAACCCCCAAGATCAAAGCGAAGAACTGGAAAAACAGTTGTTGCAGCTTTGCAAAAAAGGGTTGGCACCTTATAAATATCCGCGCTGGTTTATTTTTAAGGAGATACTGCCAATGACAGCCACTGGAAAAATTCAAAGATTTAAATTGAGGTGATTTGCCAGCACTATCTCATTTTTTATACGATCATAAGGCGATAGACTAAAAAACCAAAACCGTAAGGAGGGGAAAATGTCAAAGATTTTTAAAAAGAACATGACACGTCGTGAGTTTGTCAAAACCACTTCAACTGCAATGGCCGTGACTGCTGCATCAAGTGTGATTCCGACATTTGCCATTGGCGGGGTGGCCCCGGTGAAGGTGGGTGTGCTGCTTCCGTTTACAGGCACCTACGCAAAACTTGGATCCCATATTTTAGACGCCATGAAGATGCGTATTGCCCAAAATGGTGACAAACTGGGTGGAAGACCCGTGGAGTACAAAGTAATCGACAGTGAAATGAATGTGCCCAAATCAACCCAGAGAATAAATAAACTTGTGAAAAAGGAGAAGGCTGATTTTATCGTTGGCCCGGTACATTCAGGTATCGGAATCAATATGGCCAGAATGCTGAAAAACAAAAACGTCATCGTGATTGTGCCAAACGCCGGCGCCAATCAGATTACCGGTGAGCTGTGTGCACAGAACATATTTAGAACCTCTTTCTCCAGCTGGCAGACAGCTTACCCGGCAGGAGACGCCATGCTCAAGGCCGGTCTCAAAAAGGTGGCATTGCTGTACTGGAATTATGCGTTTGGGAAACAGACGGCTGCGGCCTTTAAAGAGTCTTTTGTACCCGGTGGCGGTGAGATTGTAGCCGATATGCCGACACCTTTTCCAAAAACAGAATTTCAGTCATTTTTCACTAAAGTGGCTGCCATGAAACCGGATGCTGTTTTCACCTTCTATTCAGGCGGCGGTGCCGTTAAATTCATGAAAGATTATGCAGCCGCCGGGCTCCAGGGGAAAATTCCGCTTTGGGGAACCTTTTTAACGGAAGGAACCGCAAAAGGGGCGGGTGCCGCATCTGAAGGAATTAAAAGCACTCTGCACTACTCCACCGAGCTTACCAACCCGGTTAATGTGAAATTCAAGGCAGATTTCAAAAAAACCACCGGCGATGACGCAGATGTATTTGCGATTCAGGGGTACGATACCGGAAGTCTGCTGATACAGGGTCTTGCCGGCGTAAAAGGAGACACCGGTGCAACTATAGATCTGCAAAATGCCATGCGAAGCGCCAAAATCGACAGCCCCCGCGGCACGTTTACCTTTTCCAAGGCAAATCATCCCATACAGGACATTTACCTGCGGGAAGTCCAGGGAGGCGTCAATAAAGTGATCGGTGTTGCTGCCAAGGCACTTGAAGATCCCGCCATTGGATGTAAGGCTTAGACCCGGGAACGGCCCTAAATTTTTCTGCAGCCCCTTTCGGGGGCTGCAGAAACCACCCAAAACGGCAAAAGAGTAAAAGTTGCATATGGAATTTTCATTCTATTTGATTCAATTGTTGAATGGTGTCCAGTACGGGTTCCTTCTATTTTTAGTCGCCAGTGGCTTGACCCTTGTTTTCGGCATTATGGATGTCATAAACCTGGCCCATGGTTCCTTTTATATGATTGGTGCTTATCTGACCTTTTGGTTAACCGGAATTTTCGGCAGCCTGTTTTTAGGGGTTGTTTTCGCTATTCCCCTGGCCGTTGCCGTGGGATTTGTGGTAGAAAAACTGGCCATCTCATACCTGTATAAAAAAGGGCATCTCCATCAGGTGTTACTCACCTATGCATTGATTTTAATCTTTGACGAAGCACAAAGATTCCTGTGGGGAAACGATTCACACGGCATTGATATCCCGGCAGCACTGTCCGGGGCCATACCGTTGACGGATGTCCAGGTGTACCCTGTTTACAGACTGTTTGTATCGTTTGTCTGCATCGTTATCGGCGTTGGAATGTTCTATGTCATCCAGAAAACGAAACTGGGGATGACCATTCGTGCCGGGGCCAGCAACCGGGAAATGACGCAGGCGCTAGGGATTAATATCGAATGGCTTTTTACCATTGTTTTCAGCCTTGGCGTCGGCCTTGCCGCATTCGCCGGGATGATTGCAGCTCCCATTGATTCGCTCTATCCGGGCATGGGTGACAATATTCTTATTATATCACTGGTGGTGGTCGTCATCGGAGGTATCGGTTCAATAAAAGGGGCGTTTGTCGGTGCAATGATTATCGGCGTTTCAAGTATTTTCGGCAAGACTTTGTTTCCGGATATGGCAAGCATCGTTGTCTATGCCATGATGGCCGCCATACTGATCTGGAAACCGCAGGGTCTTTTTCAGTCGGCCTAGTTTGGTGGTTATTAGATTTGTTATTGTGGTTTTTATAAATCGTTATGATAGTATTGAGTGAATCCTAAAATATGCAAAAAATTACAAAACCCGTCCAATTGTTTTTATTGATAGCCCTTGGATTTGCCCTCTGGTTTCCTTTTGTGGGTGATGAGTTTTATGTTGAGCTGTTGACCAATATCATGATCATCGCGATATTTGCCATGAGCCTGGATCTGCTGGTGGGTTATACCGGGCTGGTCAGTCTTGGCCATGCCGCCTTTTTCGGAATCGGTGCCTACGGTCTGGCCATTTTTTTCGGAGAGATGAGTCAGTACTCAATATGGACCGCGTTGCCGGTCAGCTTGATTTTAGCAGCGTTAGCGGCCGTTGTCGTGGGGTGGATATCCATCAGGACTTCAGGCATCTACTTTATTATGCTGACCCTGGCGCTGGCCCAGATGTTTTACTACTATTTTTTCGAATCAAAACGCTACGGTGGTGACGACGGGATGTTCGTGAATACCAGACCGGATGTCAATCTTGGGTCCATTCAACTGCTGGATCTGTCAAATGAGCACACCTTCTATTATTTTACCCTAGGGATTCTGGTTGCTGTTTTTCTGTTTCTGGTCATGATTCTGCGGGCGCCCTTTGGACAGGTCATAACAGGTATATGTGCCAATGAGCAGCGCGTTAGAAGTCTGGGGTATGCAACACAGCGATACAAGCTTGTCAGTTTTGTGATTGCAGGGACGTTAGCAGGACTTGCCGGTTTTCTTGAAGGGGTTCATACCGGCTTTATCACGCCGTCTTATCTGGGATGGCATGAATCGGGCAACATTCTGGTGGTGGTGATCTTAGGGGGACTTGGAACGCTTTACGGGCCCATCATCGGTGCAGTTGCCCTGGTTATGCTGGAAGACTTTTTACCGGATATAACAGAACACTGGAAAATACTGCTGGGAGGGATCATTGTCTGTGTTGTTCTGTTTCTTCCAAACGGCATTTCCAGCCTGTCCGGAAAAATCTTTCGCATACCGTCCAAAATAATGAAAACCATCTTCAGGATCTCCAGGGATTAAAATGACCAATATGAGTGACAACAATACTATTTTAAGATGCCAGGGCCTTTGTAAATCATTTGGCGCACTAAAGGCTGTCAACAATGTTGATCTTGACTTTGAACCGGGCGTGGTTCACGCGATAATCGGCCCAAACGGCGCCGGGAAGACCACGTTTATCAATCTGTTATCAGGAGAACTTCAACCCACACAAGGCCAAATTTATTTCAAAGATCATGATTTAACCAAGGCGCCTCCCAATAAAATATCGCAGCTGGGTATCGGCCGAAGCTATCAGAAAACAAACATATTTCCCAAGTTTACCTGTTTGCAGAACTGCTGGATCGCCTCCCAGTCCAGGTTAAAAACCTCCATGAAATTCTTTAGATCCGCGCATCGTGACAAACAGGTAATGGAAAGAGCTGTCAAAGCCCTTGAACTGACGCATCTTGCCAACAAACCTCAAATCCTGGCCGCCAACATGAGTTATGGGGAACAGCGCCAGCTGGAAATTGCCATGATGCTGGCCACTGACCCGGAGTTGATGTTGCTGGATGAACCGCTTGCCGGAATGGGAAGCGAAGAGGGATCTAAAATCCTGGAATTGATGAGGGATCTTTCTAAAACACATACCCTGATACTGATTGAGCACGACATGGATGCTGTATTTGCCATTGCCGACCAACTGTCGGTTATGGAAAACGGCATTTTGCTGGAAACCGGAACCGTTGAGCAAATTCGAAACAGCAAGGCAGTGCAGGAAGCCTATCTTGGAGAAGAGGAGACCGCTTAAATGACCACAGGTTCACCTGGAAACGACACGCCTCTGATTGAAGCTAAGGGGCTGCATACCTTTTATGGCGACAGTCATATCCTTCACGGAATTGATATCACCATTCACAGAAATGAAACCGTCAGCCTGATCGGCCGAAACGGTATGGGAAAAACCACTCTGCTGCGCACGCTGATAAACGTTACCCCGCCACAGCAGGGCAGCGTCAAAGTGCATGGCCGGGATACTAAAAAAACCAAAGTCCATAAAATAGTTCGTCAGGGGATTGCATATGTACCTGATGACCGGGGGATTTTCCCCAATCTTTCCGTGAACGAAAACCTGATCATGGCGGCCCGATCCGGACCGGACGGGAGAGACGACTGGCCCTTGAGCCGTGTCCTGGATCTTTTCCCGCGGTTGAAGGAGCGGATAGGACATATGGGAAACCAGTTGTCCGGAGGAGAGCAGCAGATGCTGACCATTGGCAGGGCCTTGATGACAAACCCGGATCTGATTCTGCTGGATGAGGCCACCGAAGGGCTGGCCCCAAAGTTGAGAAAGATCATCTGGGACGTTATCAAGCAGATTAAAAAGGCCGGTATCGCCACGGTGATCGTTGATAAAGATATAAAAACCCTATTAGAAATCTCCGACCGCAATATCATTATTGAAAAGGGCAAGGTCATCTATGAGGGGGGTTCAGACAGACTGATTAAAGAGCCTGAAATCCTCAAAAAGTATGTTGGAGTGTAAAAGCCTCAGATAGAGGGTATCACTTCATTTTTTTTATACCATTTCTTTAAAAACAGATCAGATCTGCCGGTTTTAGGCCCTTTTGGGGCAGATGGCAGCGACAAGGAGGAAAACCTCATGAAAACGTTGGCAGCTGTATCCTACGAGTCCGGAAAGCCCATGCAAATCGAAGAAATTGTACTGGACGAGCCCAAAGCTGATGACGTCCTGGTAAAAATGACGGCTGCCGGATTGTGCCACTCCGATTATCACGCACTGGTGGGGAACAGACCGGTGGGTATGCGGCCCATGGTGCTGGGACATGAAGGCGCAGGTGTCGTTGTCAAGGTGGGGGATCGTGTTGATAATATCCGTGTGGGCGACCATGTTGTGTTGATGTTTCTGCCGTCATGCGGTAAATGCAAATGGTGTCTGGCTGGGGATACCCATGCCTGCGTTCTGGGACCGACCATTGCAAAAGGGCCGCAGCCGGACGGCGGATACCGCATGCATACCCAAAATGGCCACGATATCGGACAGTTCTGCCTGCTGGGGGCTTTCAGTGAATATACCGTTGTACACAAACAGTCGGTGTGTGTGATCGACAAGAAGATCCCGCTGGAGGTGGCTTGCCTGGTGGGATGCGGTGTGGTCGGTGGATGGGGGGCGGCCGTCAACCGGGCCGGCATCAGACCGGGAAGCAGTGTCCTGGTTCTCGGTGCCGGAGGTATCGGTACCAATATCATCCAGGGGGCTGCCCTGGTAAATGCCTCCATGATCATTGCCGCCGACCGCTTTGACCATAAGCTTGAGTGGAGCCGATCCTTCGGGGCCACGCATACCATAAATACCGAAAAGGAAAACCTGGTTGAAAGGGTCATGGAGCTTACCGACAACATGGGTGTTGATTACGCCTTTGAAGCGATATCCAGGCCACAAACCATTGCCATGGCGTTTGACGCCACCGCAAAACTGGGCAAGGTTGTTGTTGTGGGGTTGACACCGTCTCATTTTGACTCGATTCCCATCAGTCCCTTGAACCTGGTGTTGACCCAGAAAACATTGATGGGAGCCGTATATGGAACCAGTAATGCCAGGATAGAAATCCCCAAGCTTCTATATATGTACCAGAGGGGACAGATCAAACTGGACGAATTGATCACCAACACCTACTCCTTAAATGAGATTAATCAGGGATATGACGACCTGTTGGCCGGAAAAAATATCAGGGGGGTCATAAGATTCTAAAAAAATGAAACTTTCTCAATTTGATTATAAAACAGCGACCGGTAAAAAAGAGGTGGTCGATCTGCTGAAAGCCTCAGGACAAGATACGGCAATCCTTGCCGGCGGAACAGACCTGATACCCCACATGAAAAACGGCATCCTCTCGCCGAAAACCATGGTGAGTTTAAAAGATCTGACTGCCAAAAAAGAGCATGTGACAGAAGATGGGTCGCTTAAAATTGATGCTCTGTCAACATTGTCCAGGATCGCTGAGTCCCCCCTGATAAAAGAAATGGCGCCCTCGCTTGCCCGGGCCGCCTTCCATGTAGGCGGGCAGCAGATCCGCAACCGGGCCACACTGGGGGGAAACCTGTGCCAGGAGAGCCGCTGCCTTTATCTGAACCAAAGCCACGACTTTCAGTTTGTTGAACCCTGCTATAAAAGGGGCGGTGACTGCTGTTACCCCTTCCCGGACGGCGGCAGAAAATGCCGTGCGGTGTTTATGTCGGATATTGCACCGGTATTGATCACCCTTGGTGCCCGCCTGGTTGTATTGACAAGTGAGGGTGAACGCCAGATGGATATGGCTGATCTTTATTCCGGAGACGGGCTAAAACCGGTGAGTTTGGGTCCCGGCGAAATGATCACTTCGGTATTGATCCCAAAGGAATCCCAAAACATTCTATGCCGCTTTATTAAGGCAACGCCCCGTGGCGGGGTGGAGTTTGCCATGGTGTCCATTGCTGTGGCGCTGACGCTTGAAAAACCTGATCAAAAATGCAGCAACGCCGTGATCGCTTTGGGGTCCATCAATACCAGACCGCTGCGGGCATCAGCGGCTGAAAAGCAATTACAGGGATCTCTGCCGGATGAATCCAAAGCAGTTGAAATCGCCAAAACAGCGGCCGATGAAATCAAACCACTGCCGCATCATGGGTACTCACGGGGGTATTTGAAGCAATTGGTGGAAGCACATATAAAAAGATCTCTGATTGACATCATAAAAAATATGGAAACCGGAGACAGGAAACCGAAAACCGGAGGTTATTGATCTCCGGTCTCCCGTCTGAGATTTTCCGGTCTCATTCCAATATTTTTGGATAGGACATAGGTAAAGGTATTAAACCATGAAACAGGCAATTGAACTGATCATCAATGGAGAAACGCATGATCTGATCGTAACGCCGAATGTGACCCTTCAAGAGGCCATTCGCGATCAGATCGGATTAAAGGGAACAAAAGCTGGCTGTGAAATGGGCACATGCGGTGCCTGCACGGTTCTGGTGGGGGATACGCCGATCTTATCCTGTATTACACTGGCCGTTGAGTGCCAGGGCAAAGAAATCACGACCATAGAAGGGTTGAGTGATGGTCCTGCGCTTTCAAATATGCAAGAGGCATTTGTCCGGGCAGGTGCCGTGCAATGCGGGTTCTGCACACCCGGTGTTATTCTGTCCGGTACCGCCTTATTGAAAAAGAATCCCCAGCCCAATGTCAGTGAGATTAAAAAGGCGCTGGAAGGCAACCTGTGCCGCTGTACAGGCTATAATAGTATCATCGAGGCTGTTCTGGATGCTTCAGATCCGTCAGTCCCACAGCCGAATAAGGAAGGGAAACGATGAACGCGTTGAAACTGGTCGGAAAAAGCCTGCCACGCAAAGACGGGCCCGACAAAACAACAGGGAAAGCCAGATACACGGTAGATATGGATTTACCGGGCATGCTGGTTTGCGGGATAAAAAGAAGTCCCCATCCCCATGCCAAAATAGTGCGCATCGACACCGCCAAGGCAGAAAAACTTCCCGGCGTCAAAGCAATTATCACGGGCAGTGATACCAAAGGAATCAAGCATGGGTTTGTTGAAACACCCCGTTATCCCCCGGATCAGAACATATTGGCGCAAGACGTGGTCCGGCATGTGGGTGAAGAGATTGCGGCAGTGGCAGCCATTAACCATGAGGTCCTGGCGCAAGCGTTAAAGATGATCGATATTGAATATGAAATCTTGCCCGCAGTTTTTGATGTGCAAGAAGCCATGAGTCCCGACTGCCGGGTGCAGGTTCATCCCAATCACCCCAGGGTGAAAGATAATTTTAGTAATATTGCCGGTAAAACCCAAACCCAGTGGGGTGATATCGATGCCGGATTTGAAGAAGCGGATCTTGTCCACAGCGACCGGTTTGAAAGCCATCTGCGAACCCATTGTTACATGGAGCCCCAGACCGCTGTTGCCGATTTCAGGGGGGACGGTACCCTGCACATGTGGATCTCCTCCATGGGCCATTTTAACAAGCGACGGAAACTTGCCAAAACACTTAAAATGCCGGATGCATCCATCCGGATCCATAAAGCCTATGTGGGAGGGGCGTTTGGTGGGAAAATTGATCTGTTTTCCCATGAATATTGTGTGGCAGCACTCTCCATTAAAACGGGGCGGCCTGTGAAATACGTGGCGTCCCGTGAAGAGATCTTTATTGCCTACCGTCACGGCCAGCCGCTTATCTGCGAAATTAAAACAGGTGTTAAAAAAGATGGGACCATCGTAGGGCAACAGCTGCGGACGATTAACAATGCCGGCGCCTACAAAGGCAGCGGTGTGGTTGTCATCTTCCTGGCCTGGGGATTTGCCATGATCCCCTACCGCGTTGAGAACTTCAAATATGA
Organism: uncultured Desulfobacula sp.; assembly: GCA_964562385.1. GTDB lineage: Bacteria > Desulfobacterota > Desulfobacteria > Desulfobacterales > Desulfobacteraceae > Desulfobacula. The sequence goes on along the minus strand of CAZLTD010000035.1, from coordinate 22,109 downwards.
GGGATACTCCATCTTCACCAACAACCCGACCCGGGCACCTTTAAGGGGTCATGGCGCGCCGCAGGTGAGATTTGCCATTGAGTCTCACATGGATATCATTGCTGAAAAACTGGAGCTCGACCCCATCGAATTCAGGCTGAAAAATGCCCGTGTGCCACAAGAAGAACTGCCCAACAGAGACAATGTGCACAATTGCGGCCTAATCGATTGTATTAAGCAGGCCGCTTTAAAAACGGATTACACAAACCAAAAGGATCACCGACCAACCACTGAAAAACTGTCAGATGCCACCCCTATAAAACAGGGTATCGGACTGGGGGTCAGTGCATATTTCGGCGGCTCCCTGATCTATCCCAACGGCTCCAGTGCCATCGTTAAAATGGCTGATGACGGTTCGGTGGATCTTTTGACCGGTGCCATAGAGTTAGGCCAGGGGTCAGAGACCGTTCTGTGTCAGATTGTGGGAGAGGAGCTGCAGCTTGAAATGGATGATATCCGGATCATTTCATCAGACACCGCCACAACACCAACCGATATCGGCGCCTGGATCAGCGGCATGACCTATGTTACCGGCAATGCGGTCCGTAAAGCTGCTGCAGGCGTACGCAAAAAAATCCTTGAGGTGGCCGCTGACCAGTTAAATGAAAAAACAGAGAACTTAAGCGTTGGGAACAAATCGGTATGGGTGGCGGGTAATCGTGAGAAACGGCTCAGCTATCAAGAGATTTTTAAGATAAGTGTGGCCAAAAACCAGGGCGATTCCATTATTGCAGACGGCCACTGGCGTACCATGCGCGATGAAGCTTTTCACCCAAGTCTCGCGTCAACCAAAGGGCGATGGACGGAGAACTACGCGTTCAGTGTGCAGGTGGCGCAGATCGAGGTGGATACGGAAACCGGCGAGATTAAACTGCTCAAGGCCACCACTGTCCATGACTGCGGTTTTCCCGTGAATCCCCAACTGGTTCAAGGGCAGATTGACGGCCAGGTTTCATTGGCCTTGGGCCATGCCTTTATGGAAGATGTCATGATGAAAAAGGGCTATACCCTGAATCCAACCTGGCTGGACTACCGGATGCCGCTAATTCATAATGTGGCCGATTCCAACGGGGTGGAGGTCATTACGGAAAGCTACCGCACAGGACATTCGTTCAGAACAAAGGAGGTTGGCGAGGGGCTTGTATCCGCCATCCTGGCAGCCATCGCCAATGCAGTGTACGATGCCACGGGCGTAAGAATGTATTCAACGCCTTTTTCACCTGAAAAAGTGCTGAAAGGATTAAAGCAACTTAAAAAAGAACGAGGATTGCTGTGATGAATACTGTCTATTGGGAAAAAGAGCTGGAAACGATGAATCGTGAAGATTTGGAAAGCCGCCAACTCTCACTCTTTAAAAAAAAAATGCAGTATGTATATGATAAAAGCGCCATGTATCAGCGAAAATTTGATCAGGCCGGTATCCAGCCTTCTGATATCCGCACATTGGCGGACATCCGCAAGGTACCGTTTACCGAAAAAGAGGATTTGCGTGAAAGCCAGGAAATACAACCGCCCTGGGGAGACTGTATATGTATCCCACCTGAGGAAGGTGTCCGGGTTTTTCAAACCACCGGAACCACGGGTACACCGGTCAAGATAATTATCAACAAGACCGACTGGGAGACCCATTTTTACAGACAGTTCATGCATTTTATGAACGGCTACGGTATCACTGCCCAAGACCGGCTCTATGTGCCGTTTAATTACGGCCTGCATATTGCCTGGTGGGGCTTGCAAACCGCTTTTGAACGTGCCGGTGTAATGGTTATTCCCGGTGGTGGCATCAGCTCTGAGAACCGCATAAAAGCCATATTGGAATACAAGGCCACCGTTGTCTGCGGCACACCGACATATATGCTTTTTCTAGGGGAAACCGCCCGAAAAATGGGGATCTCGTTAAAAGAGAGCCCGGTCCACACCCTGATTGTCGCGGGTGAACCCGGGGCCAATGTTCCGGCCACCAAAAAGGCCCTGGAAGAGATCTGGGGAGCGTCATGTTTTGATGATATCGGGTCCAGCGAAATCACAAACTTCGGGTTTGAATGCAGATGCCAGCAAGGCACCCATGTCATTGAAAGTATGTTCCTTGCAGAGTCCCTGGATCCTGAAACCCTGGAACCTGTTCCGGACGGGGAGGTGGGAGAACTGGTCATTACCAACCTGATGACCGAGAGCATGCCCCTGATCCGATTCAGAATCAAGGATCTGGTTCGTTTCAATCGATCCCCCTGTGATTGCGGCCGCACGTTTCTGCGTTTAGACGGTGGTATTTTAGGCCGGTCCGACGATATGTTTCAGTTTGCCGGAATCAATATTTTCCCCTCTGCCCTGGAACATTTCATCCGTGAGCGAAAAGAATTCTCAAACGAATATCAGATCCACGTTCCAAAGCAGGGCCGTGGGGGACGCCTGCTGATCAAAGTAGAACCCGGCAGCGCTGATACTCCTTCCAAAGACCTGCAGACGGCGAAACAAAAACTGATTGATAACGTAAAACTGAACATGACTGTTACGCCTGTAGTGGAGATTGCAAATATAGGTGAACTGCCAAGGTTTGAAGCCAAAGCAAAAAGAATATATAGAGAATAATCATCCTAACCCGGATATTTCAAGAACCGTATTTGCTATAGCTGTTAGGTGCAGATCGAGAAACTGTAATTGCTTTACTGCAATCGATAAACACCGGGCCCATCAGGCAAAATTATTTACACCCTGTAATTTTTATCAAATGACTCCCAAAACGTCTTATCTTCCTTTTTCCAGTTTTTCCCAAAAGATGTGTTAAAAAAGGAGGTCAAAAGTTCAAACCAGGCACCCATGCCTTTTTTGCCTTTGATCCGAGCTTTTATCATGTCAGCCACATGGGCGTCGATATTCGCCAGTTCCTCTTTTGGAATATAGGCTTCCGCCCCCTTTTGAATAGATTTTTTCAGATGCTCGGGGCTAAGGGCATGGGCTGTCAGCATGAGTGTTGGAATATCCTTTTTCCGGGTGAGTTGAAGAATGTCATATCCCTGGACCCCCATAATATCCAGTATGGCGATGTCATATGAATTATTTTCCAATTTGGTTTTTGCCTCTTCAAAATTAGTAGCAGTATCAAGAACAGACATTTCCAGGATTTCTTCAACCGACTCCAGAACATCGGCCTCATCGTCTACAACCAGAATCCGCCGGTCTTTCAACAACTCTTCATCAGAGATGTTTTTTAAATCAAATTTTGCACAGGTAACAGGACAGGGAGATTTGGAAAGGACATATTGTACAGTTGATCCAAGGATAATTTGCTCGGTTTTTGATTTTTTCTTTTCCCCCAGAAAAATGTGATTTATTTCATTATCTTCTGCAAACTTTACAATATCCTTGCCAGGTGAGACCCCTCTCACACTCAAGACCGTCTCATATTGGACATTGGAGCGTTCCATGAACTCCCCGGCAAATTTGAGCCCTTCCTCAGATTTTTGGATATCATCGGCTTCGTCTGACTCCCCGCCTGCCATTGAAGTAATTATATAAACAAACGCATTCTTTAATAAAGCATAGTCCCTGCCAAGGGACAGGTTGATCCGGCCGAGTTCTCCACCATTGTATCCAACTAATATTTTCATGACAATCTCCTAACATTACAATAAGATATTATTTTAACGCCGCAAAATGGTAAACTTCAAATCTCAATTGTGTGATTCCTAAATAATAAACATCTTCACTCTTTTGTTCAATGGACAAAATCAACAGCCGTATGGTGAACCGGATGAGAAGAGAGAATAAAACTAAATTCCGGGATTTTGGGCCACACACCTTTTGCCTATTCATAGTACCCGGACACGACAATTTTGCATGACTTTGAAACCGGATCCGGTTTTTCAAAAAACTTCACACCATATATGGTTTGATCAACCACCAGTTTTGATTCTTTTCCAAGAATAACCGTCCCCTGGGATACCTGGTTCTTAATACGGATTACAGGCATTGTCCTGCAGGCATTCATCATTTCCTGAAACTTGTGGTGATCTTTTTCAAGAATCATATCGTCAAGCTCGGTTTGGGCGCGCGCAATTTTTTTCCCGTTGTTTTCCACCTCCTTGTTTAGCAACCCCTTCTTTATAAGAATCTGTTTTTCGATCCTTTCCGTGGCTTCAACTGCGGCCTTATACATCCCATGATTTTCTTCTGCCAGCCGTTTCACCACCTTTATCTGAACCTCGGGAGGATCTTTATCTATTTTGTCCTGAACCTGCTGTAGATATTCATAGGCACGGGTCTTTTGGGGAATCCCGTACGATGCCTCCCCATTTTCAGATGATTTCTCACTGATCTCCATAAAATCAAATCCAGGCCCCAGATCATCTATATTCTCCAGATCCAGATTCCCCATGATTTTAATCAAAAACGCCAAGGCGTTTTGTTTCCCCCGGTACTCATCCTGAACCTGGATGTGACGGTGAAGATGCTGCTCCATCTCCTTGAAAACCGCAGAATATTTTAATTGATCAATCTCACTGATTTTGTTTTCAATGCGTGCCTGCAATTGGGATAATCTTTCATTATCAGGCGTACCCAGTTTCAGTACAGACGGGTGTGTCCCATCAGAATAGACATTTTTTGCAATAATGCCATGGTTGGCAAAAATCTTTGATTCAACAATATCCGCGTTTGGAGATCGAAAAAACTGCCCGCATTCAATCCTTGAACGCTCAACAATTTTACTGATGCTTACACTCCCCCGGGCTTTGATGGACGGGAAACCTGACACTATATCACTGTTAGAACCTGCCCCCCCTATCCCCCCCTTGATTTCCACATCACCAAGGGACTCAATCGATCCTTTTACATTACCGAACATTTTTAATTCCCGGCACTGAAGGGTCACATCAGGGTCTATATCCCCACAAATTTCAAGATGATTCATCCTGTATGCGGCAGCATCGTCTACGTTGACATTACCGGACACATTTATAATTTTTTTTGTGTCTTCTTTTAACGGCGTTACAAATATTGCCTGATCCTGGTAGAGCATGGGATAGCCGTCGATATTTGCCACATACTCATGTTCATTGCGTATGATCACACCTTTGCCCACTCTATAGGAACAGGTTTCAAGACACGGAGGTGGGACAATCTGCCCAAACACATTGGTCCCAGGTTTACCCTCTTTGTGAGGGGTTCGCCTGGCAATGAGATCTCCTTTTTTGCACACAGTTCTGGTTTTAAGGTTTTTATCAGTGCGGCATAGATCTGCAGCAGGATCAAAATAAAACTTTATGAAAGCATCTTTCCCTTTTTGGGGAGATTCTCCCATCGCAATTTTCAACTCTGAGCCTTTCATTGCATCAGATAAGAATCGCTGAATGTCATCCTCACCAATGATCCCGAAACGAATCCCCATCAGCTGGACCCAGTTAATCAGGTTGTGCGCATGAATTTGCTGGGTGTATTCCCGGTTAATTCTAACATATGCCTCAAGCTTATCTTTTGAAACACGATATTCAAACAGTTGGGAAAGCATCTGGTTGCTCTTAATTTCACTGTTATACTTAAACAATGCTTTTTCAAGACTCAACCGCCTTTTTTCAAAGAGTTTCTGCTCTTTTAAAATTTTGATGGTCTCTTTTGGGGTAAGATTGAAAGAGGTTTCCAGTATTTCACCGATAAATCTTTTTTTACCATCCTTTAAAGTTTCATTCGATTGAATTTTCAGTGCTTTGTTTACATCCTCAATAGTCACATATCCATTCTTTACTGCGATAGAGCCGAAACGTCTGCTTAATTCCATCTGATCAAGCCGACTGGTTACAAGAGAATTCATGGCATCTTTGAGGAACTCGTCTCCAATCCGATTCTGGGTTAACAAAATGGCGGTCCTCTCTGATTCGGATATTTTCTGGCTCATCACCAGAATATCCCCAATAGGAATATGCCGGCGGGTTTTCTTGAAATGATCTGCCTGATGATCCAGCGCTTTTTTAATAACGTCCGGGGTGGTAAAATTATTGGCAACCGCAAGTTTACCAAATCTTATGTCCAGCTGCTTTGTACTCAGGTGGGTTCTAATTGATTTTAAAAAATCAACTTCATCCTCGGACAAAATATCCAACTCCAGAAGGGTCGTGTGGACCTGATAATCGCTGTATTCTTCAAGGCGGGGAATCAGGTGTGTGATTACCTCGTTCTCCTGATCCCGGGTCATAAATTTGCATTTGACGGCAAGGCTTAGAAAATCCTGATTTTCTTTGCTGATTTCGGGTGCTTCAATTTTTTCGTTCATTTAAATTGATGCTTTATTTTATCTAACCGATTAAAATTACATCCGGAATTAATTGAGCAATGGAAACGCGGTGATTTACTTACACAATAGGGTAAACTGCCGATTAATTGCAAGCCTTTTCTTGGTAAAATGTGGAATAAAATTCAACAGTTTACCTTATAATCAAGTTTTTGACCCTTTATGGTTCGGGTATAATTTTTGTACACAATCAGGGCAGATACCATGGCTGAATTCTGCATTGGAATGTTCCTGAATATAAATCTCCAATTGATTCCAGTATCCTTTGTCATCCCTGATTTTTTTGCAGCTGGAACAGATGGGGACAATACCTTTTAATGTTTTAATCTCATCCAGGGCCGTTTTCAAATTGGCAATCAGCTGCTCTTTCTCCTTTTCAACAAACTTTCGGTCTGAAATATCACGCACGATCCCCACGGCATGCCATTTATCTTTTTCCTTAAAAGAGGACAGGGACAACTCCATCTCAAACTCGGTACCGTCTTTTCGCAAGGCAGACAACTCCAGTGTTTTGTTGATGGCGCCGCCGGTACCGCTTGTTTTGAATAGCTGATACCCTTTTTTGAATGCTTTAAGATACCTTTTTGGAACCAGTAAGTTATGAAGATCCTTCCCTGTCACTTCATCTTGGGTATACCCGAAAATATTTTGTGCCGCTTTATTCCAGAACACGATACAGCCGTCATTATCCATCTGAATAATGGCGTCATTGGCCCATTCACTGATTTTTTTAAATTTTTCTTCACTGACACGCAAGGCTTCTTCAGACCGTTTCTTTTCAGTAATATCCGTAATAATACCTATCAAACCGGTTACAGCATCCTTCTCATCGACAAGGACGGCCTTGTCAAAAATAACATCACGGACATCGCCCTTTGCCGTTCTCACCTTCCATTCGTAGTTCTGGGTACCGCGGGCCTGGAGCAATTTTTCATCCATAGCATGATACTTATCCGCAATATCATGGGGCCCCATGTCATAGACAGTCTTGCCGACAATCCAGGTCCGATCCTTTCCAAAGAACAGTTCAAATGCCCTGTTGCACCCTATATAAATTCCATTTTTATCTTTATAAAAAACCGGGTTGGGGAGGGTTTCAAACAATAAATTCAGATAATTCAGATCGTTTTTAAGCTGCCTGTTTTTTTGGTACAGCGAGTCTTTTTTAGCGTCAACCATATCGCCCTCCTCCTTATTGTGAGGGTCACGGCACTTTTTAAGGCACCCTTATTTAACAATGCCGTTACCTGTATCTGCATTGGAAACTATAGTTCCAAACTTAGGGCATTCGCTTGCAACTCTTTCAGTACAATGATTCCAAATCATTTACAGTTAAAAGGTAAACGCAACAACGACCTCTGCTTTGCATAAGTGTCTGTATATTAAAAGTAAAAAAAATCATACCAGGTGTACGTGCGTTTACCCTGGTTCCAAACTTTCCTTGACTTGGCAAAATATCCATATGATACTGATTATACTCATTCTTAAAATAAACATAAGACACACAATCCATCAGTTCAATGGGTTGCCGTTATAACCGACAAATAATAGGCAAAGGACATTTTTTCATCAGGTTGATTCATGGGAAATGATCGATATAAAAAACTGTTTAAACGGTCTGCCGATGTCATTCTCATTATCCGGGGCGATAAATTTGTAGACTGCAATGATGCCACCGTCCGGATGCTGAAGTATACCAGTAAAACGGAGGTCTTGAATACCCATCCGTCACAGCTTTCCCCCGAATATCAGCCGGACGGCCGCCTGTCCTATGAAAAAGCCCTTCCTGATTCACGATCTGATACGTCACATTCAACGCCTGCTGAAAAAGGAATAACATGAAAATCTCCATCCTCATGGAAGACACCCGGACTCAAAAAAAACTATTTAAAGAACTTGGGCTCTCTTTATTGATTGAAGCCTGTAATAAAAGAGTACTGCTGGATACCGGAAGAGGCGAAAAATTTGCGGATAATGCCAGGATAATGGGAATTGACCTGACCCGCCTGGATGCATGCGTCATCTCACATGCCCATTTTGACCATGGTGGCGGACTTGCACGATTTTTTGAAATCAACAAGGAGACACCGGTTTTTTTGCATGAAACCGGTGCTAAAGAATACTATGCAAATATCACTGCGAAACTCCCCGTGCCGCTCAGCGCGGCCCTGTATCCGTTTATCGGACACAGCCGGCGATTATCAAAAAACATCGGGCTTGATCCCCGGGTGCTTTCAAGGTTTGCTGATCGCATTTTCATGATCTCTAAACCAACCCGGATATGTGACAACATCCATGTCATCACCGATATTGCCAAAACCCACCCCATGCCCGTGGGCAATAAATTTCTATTGTCCAGGTCCGGCACAAAAATGGTATCCGATCAATTCCACCACGAAATGATCCTGGCTATAAAAGAGCCTGACGGGGTTGTTCTTTTCTCAGGATGCTGCCACAGCGGTATTTTAAACATGATCGACCGGGTGAATGAATATTTTGATAATCTGCCCATCAAAGCGGTGGTCGGGGGCTTTCATCTTGTGCTGCAACCGGGAAAGGACAGGATGTCCCAAAGCAGAAAGGACATTACCGATCTGGCAGATGCAATCATAAAAAAAGGGGTGCAAAAAATATTCACCGGCCATTGTACCGGCAAAGAGGCATTTGAGGTGCTTTCCCACAGATTAAAGGACCGGATTTGCCACCTGAGCACGGGCACTGTTTTTAATCTGTAAAAAACCAGACAGACAACAAAGGGGCGTCATCTTTTCTGACTGTGCCCCTTTGGTATTGGTTCTGATATTATAGCAAATCGCAGAAATACGTTCCGATACACTAGTATGGTTTTCTATCACTCAAACTTTAAAGCCCGTTGAGTGATAATCGATTTGCCTTTTGGTGATTGCATTTTCTTTATAAGTTTCCGGAACGTTTTTTTGGCAATCACTATAATGGTATGTATCAGGGAAACTTGATGGACACCTTTTTATAATCATCTTTATCTTTTACACTGACTTTCAAATCCAGGCTGGAATCCCGGATACCCAGCGCCAGGGAACTTTTCCCCTTTTTTTCCTCAATATGGGTGATCTGCCTGACAGCTTCAAAAATCTGGGCTGCCACATCCCCCTGCGGTGTCGGCAGTGCCGTATCCCGGTACTCTGCAGTCACGGACACGGTCCCGTCGTCTGCCTGTTTAACTGATATTTTTTTTGCATTGTTATTCACACCGTGAAGCGCAGCCAGTGCCAGCCATTTCAAGGCACCGTCCAGGCCTGGGTCATCATTTTTCGCCATCTCCTTGAGCGGATCTGTTGTGGCATAACAATCGCACAATTCCTGCACTTTTAAGTGAAGATTCTTGGTATCTTTCATTTGATATCTCCTTATTTTTAGATCAGGTTTTTGGACAAACCTTATTTTTTAAAAATAAGGCGTCATAGTCCAAGATCAAGGTACATCCCAACAATTCCCACTATTCGACCGAAAATAAGGTTTACCCTGCGTTGGGTTGAATGCTGACCAACCAGAGCCAGTAATCTTTTTGTATTAAATAATGTAATCTGCAGGAGCCGGAATGAATCAGGCTTTTATATTATAAGATTTAACATTATGCAGCACCGGTAATGCTCTTGATCTTTTCTATCGCAAATATAATTGCATCATGCTTCGTTCCATGAATCTCGAGACAGGATTTTATGATTCCTTCTCTTATTGCACCAACCTTTTCAGCAACTCGCTGACTTCGTACATTGTTAACAGCACACTTGATCTCGAATCTGGTCAAATCAGTATTTTTAAATCCCCAGCTTGATAACAGTTTAACGGCTTTTACAGCTACTCCCTGACCCATAGCCGATGAACGTACCCAGTAGCCAAGGTTCGCAACTTTTTGTTTTCGATCAATCTGATTGAGCCCACACCCCCCCACATAGGTTCCACCGTCATCCAGGATCGCAAAATTATACTCCGTTCCTTCTTGCTGCTTTTGGGTCTGTTCATCAAGCCATGTTTTTGACTCCTCGATCTTGTAGTCTGGATGACACCAAGGAAGCCATTGATAAACATCGAGAATAGATTCCTTGGCGGCCTCATACAATTCAGGGGCATCATTGAGCCTATAAGGGCGTAGTTGTATATTAGCCATTTTTTCCCTTCGCCAAACAAAATTGATATGTGAAAAATTTTATAAAAATCAATGCAGTTAAGTTACCCTTATTCATGATATTGGAAATTAATCATTCCCAGATAGGGAATGCAAGAATGACATTTTTATATTTATCTCTATAGCCATATCGGGCCGGACCATCCGTTCGCATCTAAGATGCTTTTCAAAAGCTTTTATGGCGCCTCACTGGATCACACGATCCTTTCTTCAGTTTTTACCATGTTGGAGATTTTGTGCATGGTCAATCAGGGTATTTTGTCCAGTGACAGGGTGTTTGCCCTGGCAGGAGCCAATCAGTTGGTTATTTTGTTAAAGTTCTTAACGAAACGGAATGTAAATAACGGCAAGCTGTATGAGGACCCGCTGGACCGGAGTTCTTGACGTTTAATGAAGTGAGTTTAGAACTTATCAAAATATCCAACCGGCGACGGCAGGGTGAATACCCTGGAACGGGTATTTATCCGAACCCTGTTACCTTACCTTGATTAGAACTAAAAGGTCGAGGTTAAGTCTGCATCAATGCTTTTTTAAAATTTTTTTCAGCCCATTCTCGATAATATAGCTGACCATCTTGGGATTTTCTTTAAGCCGCCGTATGGAATAGGCAAACCAGTCTTTGCCGAACGGGACATAGACCCGCATTTTGTGGCCCTGGTCCAGGATACGCTGTCTTAACTTTTCAGACACACCGTAGAGCATCTGGAACTCATACTGGTCCTTTGACAGACCCAGTGTGTCAATAATTTTAAAGGCTTCAAACACCAGTTTTTCATCATGGGTGGCAATGGCTGTAAAACAGTCGGCAGACAGCAGCTTGGTTAAAAGATAGGAATAGCTTGAATTGATGATATCCATATCCTTATAAACCGTCTTCTCGTCTTCCCAGTAATAGGCCCCTTTGCACAGCCGGATATTGGCCTTGTTCTCAATCATCCGGTTAATATCGTTAATACCGCTTCGCATGTATGCCTGCATGACGATACCGACGTTGTCATACTCTTTTTTCAACTTCAAGAAGAATGCAATGGAGTCCTCTTTAAGGCTGACATCCTCCATATCAATCCGGACAAAAATATTTTTCCCATGGGCTGCAAGGACAAGGGTTTGAATATTCTCTAAACAAAAGGACTTATCTATTTTGAGTCCCATCTGGGAGGGCTTCAGGGAGATCCCGCACAAAAGCCTGTGATCATGAATCGCTTCAATGGCTTTTTTATAAACTTCGACTGCGTTGCGGCAATCGTTTCTTGTTTTGGGATCTTCTCCCAGAAGATCAAGGGTGGCTTCGATATGCCGGTCATTCAGTTCCCGGATCTTTTTTACGGCATGGGACAATGTTTCACCGGCTATGTACTGCCTGGCAAAAAGCCCCACCCAGGATTCGGGAACCAAAGGAAGCAGGCCGGCAATCAGATTGTTTAACCAGATCATTGCTTCCTCCGTAGTTTAATTAGCTGTTAGCTGTTAGCTGTTAGCTGTTAGCAATTGATAATTCATAAATTTATGCTTCAGCAATAATGATTTTATTTTTTCTCTTTCTTTTTTAATTTAGCTTTGGCCATCTGCCGCTTGGATGCATTTAAAATAGTTTTTCTCATCCGGATGGACAAGGGGGTGACTTCCACCAGTTCATCATCCCGGATAAAATGGATCGCCTTTTCAAGTGTCATGGCTTTCACCGGGGAGCAGACCACGTTTTCATCTTTCCCGGAAGCCCGCATATTGGTCAGTTTTTTCTCTTTACAGGCATTGACGTCAATATCCTGATGCCGGTTGTGTTCACCGACAATCATCCCTTCATACACCGGAGTTCCGGGTTCCACAAACAGCTGGCCCCTCGGTTCCAGGTTAAACAGGGCGTAGGGGATGGCTTTTCCCTGGCGGTCCGCCACAATAGATCCGTTATACCGGACCGGAAATTCTCCCCTGTAGGGTTCATACCCGGAAAGATAGGAGTTCATGATACCGGTTCCCCGGGTATCGGTCATAAATTCATCCCTATACCCGATCAGGGATCTTGAGGGGATGGAAAACTCTATGCGCACCCGGCCCTTCCCGTTGTTGACAAGGTTGATCATCTTGCCTTTACGGATGGACAATTTCTCGGTGACCACCCCTAAGAAATCCTCTTCACAGTCAACAAAAAGATGTTCTATAGGTTCCAGCTGCTGACCGTCGTCGTACTTGTAAATAACCCTTGGCCGTCCCACGCTGAGTTCAAAACCCTCTCTTCGCATGGTTTCGATCAGAATCGCCAATTGCAGTTCACCCCTGCCCTTGACGGTGAAGCTTTCATCCGTCGTGCTCTCTTCTATCTCTATGGCCACATTCATCAATGTCTCTTTGAGCAGCCGCTCCCTGATCTTTCTGGACTGGACATATTTACCTTCTCTCCCGGCAAACGGGGAGGTGGGGATAGAAAACTGCATGAAAACAGTGGGTTCATCCACTGTAATCCTTTCTAAGGGAACCGGGGCCGCTTTTGTGCAGATGGTATCACCGATCTTCACATCCTCTATGCCGGACAACACCACAATATCGCCGACCTGCGCCTGATCCACCGGCAAAAGATTTGTACCGTCATAGGTCTGAAGTTTGGACACTTTCAAGGGAAGCTGCCGGTCTCCTTCAGCCAGACAAACCAGGTTTTCATTGGATTTGGCACTGCCGTTGAAAATCTTGCCAATGGCAAGCCTTCCTAAATAATCAGAGTATCCCAGATCGGACACCAGCATCTGGAACGGGGCTTTGGGATCGTAGGACGGCGGCGGCATTTCATTAACAATCAGATCAAAAAGGACAGTTAGATTGTCCACATCCTCTTCCAGCTCTTTTTTGACAATCCCGTCCCGGCCAATGGCATACAGATAGGTAAAATCAAGCTGCTCTTCGGTAGCATCCAGGTCGATGAAAAGATCATAGACCATGTCCAGCACCTCATCAGGGCGTGCATCTTTTCTGTCAATTTTATTGATAATCACTGTCACCGGGAGGTTGGCTTCAAAGGTCTTTTTCAACACAAAACGGGTCTGGGGCAACGGTCCTTCCGAGGCATCCACAAGCAGGATGGCGCTGTCCGCCATGGACAATGCCCGCTCCACTTCACCGCCGAAATCGGCATGGCCCGGGGTGTCGATGATGTTTATTTTAACGTCTTTCCAGGTAACGGAACAGTTCTTGGCAGCAATAGTGATACCGCGCTCCCTTTCAAGATCCATGCTGTCCATCAGACGGTCGTCCACCTGCTGGTTGTCCCTGAAAAGACCGCTCTGATGGAACATGGCATCCACCAGGGTGGTTTTACCATGGTCAACATGGGCGATGATGGCGATATTTCTTAATTGTTCATTTACTGCTGTATCTTTTTTCATGTGTTTCCTGTACGTGGTTCATATTTATTGTTTGAACGAAAACTCACCCATCTGCTACGTTGCTGCAAAATCTTGCCAAATTACAAATCGGGCCTCATGTACAGTAGTACACTCCGGTTTCAGGATTTCTTGCGCCTTGCATATGGGCAACTTTTCCTCCAAACACCAGGGTTTTCGGTCAGGCATTATTTAATAAAACCCGGTGGTTTTCATGAAAATTCTCAAAAAAGCCCCGGGTCAGTCAGGCAGGGAAGATAACCATGAATATGTCATCGTCAATATGAAAGAGAGTTCCTGGACTATTTCCTGCGTATGGGGTGGACGCTTCACCCGGATATTTCACCATGATCCTTGAAGATTCGCCTTCGAAAGTCACCCGATAATATCATACAAGGTCTCAGGGATAGGTCTTGTGCCCATCCCTGGCAATTAACATGAAAATTTTCAATGTCATTTTCCCGTCACAAAAGAAGCATCCATGCAGGAACAGACACGGACGCCCACAAGGAGCGCCCCTTAAGTTTAAACAGGACTACTGTGATATCCGTGTCGTACCGTCCGGTGCCTGAATGATTCGCACCCTGTCTCCCGGGGCAAACACGACATCCGCCTCCTGGACAATAACAATGGTCTGGCCGCTGTCTTTTTTCACCACAATTTCAAGACCGGGCTTCCGGGTCAATCCTTCCTCGGCAGCAGTCCCGGCTGCAGCACCGGCCAATGCACCAATAACCGTGGCAACGGTCCTTCCGGATCCACTTCCCACCGTGCTTCCTAAAACGCCTCCGGCCACACCGCCGGCAGCAGTACCCACAGGTGTTTTTGTCCCTTCAATAACAACTTCCTTTACCGATTCCACTGTACCGGTTTCCACGGTCTGAACCTGGCGGGCCTGATCCCTTGAGTATACATTTCCGGAACGACTTGACGCACATCCTGAAATATAAATGGTAAAAAGTGAAAGAACTATTACCCAGACTGTTTTTGATTGAAAGTATTTCATTTTCCCCTCTTTAATTCCTTAATTTTATGTTTTTTTATGCCGGCTTATACGCTACGCAGTCCATTTCCACAGATGCGCCAAGGGCAAGTTCTTTAACGCCCACAGTAGCCCTTGCCGGCGGTTGAAACTGGATAACATCAAGATACGCGGAATTCATGTCATGAAAATTCTCCATGTCCGTTAAATAAACCGTCACCTTGACAATATCTTCAAGACCGGCACCACACTGGCCCAAAATATTTTCAAAATGAAACAGAATCTGCTCGGTCTCTTTAACCACACCACCTTTAATGATTTCCATCTTATCCTGCCGGGTACCAAACGTTCCGGACACATAGATAAAATCGCCCGCGATCACCGCATGGCTGAATGCCTTTATCCCTGGCAAATTATTGCAGTTTACTTTTTTAATACTCATGACGTCTTCCTTATCTGGATCTGCAAGATCTTATATTAATCTAACGCAGCCTCAGGTTATCTTCAAGCAGACAATTACAAAAAATTCATATTCAACCTCCGGAACAATGACTCAACAGCATTGCTGTACGTCATTTTGAACTTTAATTAAATGTCTGAATAATAGTCATGATGATGAATAACAATTGCGATTTCGGCAACCTTTTAAGACCATACCAAAGATTATCCCCAAATTCAAACACCAAACAGGGCCACAAAGTTATCAGAAGTGGCTATCACATAATCTTGCAGCAATCTTTTTTAAATTACCGCCCTGAGATTATTGAAAAACAAAATCAGATCACATCCATTTTTTTTTACTTGAACCCCAGCCTTGTAAATATTATGTTTTGCATTATTTTTCTTTTTTAATTGTTATGCATATAGCGATTCCCCAAATAACGATCCTGTAAATATAAGGGTTGATGGAGTCGCCAAAGAGCAAATCGATAACAGCGCCAAGGAATGTGTAACTTTAAATGATAAAAACAGGCATTCGGTTTCAGGAACATATTTGCACGATTTGCTATAACTCTTTTTTTCCTTTAAGGAGCAACAAATAATGACACTCATTGCCGCAGCAATCCTGCTCGTCATCATCATCGGTATTTTTTTAGTGGTAAAGAAAAAACACCCGGCCCCGCCGGACAAAAAAGATACGCCCCCCTCTCCTGACCCGGTCAAACCGGAAAACGAATATAAGAGTATTCTTGCATCCCTTTTAAACCTCAACCTGCTTATCCGGAAAGATAAGGCCATCCCAAAAGAGCTCACCCTTGAAATTGAAGCCATCATGGATGACCTGATGGTGGTAATCCCGGCCATGATGGAGCGGTACCCGGGAGAAACCCTGACATATGAAATAAAGAAAATCGGGAAAGAGCACCTTTTCAAAACTGTTAAAGAGTACCTGGACCTTTCCATTGAAAGCCGCGGCCATCAATATGACATGTTTAAACAGACCATTGACCATTTAAAGGAAGTGGCTAACCGGTCGCGTGACATCGTTGAAAAAAATGAGACCGCAGAGTTCAAAACCATGGCCAATTTTTTGTCATCTAAATTCTCTTAATTTTTGTATCACAACACCCTTTTTTTTAGTCTTTCAGGAGGACACAATGAACGATATGACACAGGACCTTCAAAACGTGGCCCAGCAGGCAAAAGCACCAGTACTGGCAGAAATCGAACAGGTGGGCGGGCAAGGCGCCCTGACACCGGTGCAGACACCGTCGAATCTTATGCCGGTGGAACCCAAGCACCTGGCTGTTGAGGATATTAAGGAGATAGAGGCAAAGGCTCTTGAATTTATCGAAAAAGTAAAGGCCGATCCTTCCAACTGGCAGCTGGGAAATTTTGTTTTCAGTATAGGCCAAAAAATCATGGAGGAGACCCAGGCCCAGGTAAGCCTTTATGACCGGAAAATGGGAAGTGTTCTGAAAAATGTCGCCACGGATGACTCTTCTCCGGTGGGCAAGAATATCCTGGCCATCAAAACGGAATTGGACAAGGTCAACCCAACGGTTGTTGGAAAAACCCAGATGCCTTTCCCCAAAAAAATGCTGGGGCTTTTTACCAAAACCGTCAACCGCCTGCCAAAGGGCGATGAAATTTTACGGGTCATTGCCGAACGCCGGGAAACTGTCAACTCAACCATTGACGGCATCCGGGACCATTTGAGAAATGAAGCCGACCAGGTGGCATTTGATGCGGCAGAGCTGTCAACCATCTGCGATACATTAAAAGAGATCCAGCCAAGACTTCAAGAAGAGATTTATCTTGGGCAGATCATCTGGCAGAAACTGATGGATCACATGCCCACGGTTGACGACCCCAGGGTCAAAGAGGCCCTGACCACGTTGACCAGTGATCTTGCCATGGCAGTGGTAGATCTTCAGACCATTGACAACTCCAATCTTCAGACCCGGTTCGGCGGAGAAATGATGGTCCGAAACTCCCACCTGGTCAAACGGCTGGTGCAAAGAACCGACATGATCCTTTCCACGGCCGTGAAAAATGCCCTGGCGGTAAGAGTGGCGGCGGAGCAGCAGATGGAGACAATGCAGCACCTGGACATGGTGCAGCAGGCAGCGGCTGAAACCATGAAGGACACTGCCTCGGTTATTGGGCAGGCAGCAGTTAAAGGGGCCAAGATGAGCCAAAGCATGACCGTCAATATCGACGCCCTCCAGGAGGCCTGCCAGACATATGAAACGGCATTTGACGCCTATGCCGACATTTGCCGGGAAACCATTAATATTGCCTCCCAGAGTTCCAATGCGTTAGGGGAGATGAACGAACGGTTCCGGACCAGAACCGATGCCATCACTGCCCGGCGCCAGGACTCTTAATAAATACGGCACTTAATAAATACGGCACATAAACAATCATGCCGAAACCAATTGCCAAATCCATTAAAGGAGATGTAACATGCTTGATGCTGCGGAACAAAAATCTTTTAAACACCGGTTTGCCGCCATCAGAACCCTTGAAAAGGATGCCCTGCTGGATCATGACCAGACATTTAAGCTGACATTAAAAGATGCCGGGGCCAATGCCTTTTTTGAATACCTGGGTCAGACTTACATGATCCAGGAGAAAAACTGTTATGAAGAGACATCTGATGACTTTAGAACCCCAAAAGGGTACTTCATTTTTGAATTGCCCTGTCTCTGTCTTGATACGGGAGAAACCGTCCATTTTGAATGGGAATATGATGATGAGCTGGAAATTTCCATCACCCGGGACCGGTTTTCCTTTAGAAACCTGACAGATGAAAAGGGGGAAAAAATTGACGAAGACGACCTTGACCAGATTGCCGAAGACAAAGACGCCATAGTCGTCAATGGCGAGTCCTTCTGGTATGAGGATGACTGGGCCAGTATTTTTTCAAGAGAGGGCCGTCAGGAAAAAGTATATATGTACGAATTTGAAAACGATGGGGGAACCAAATTTTTAACCATTGAAGGGTGGCAGGGCACCGGCCGTGATGAGTACCGGATTTACACCTCCCAACCGGTTTCACCCGGCAGCATCAGTATCCTCAGCAAAGGAGACACCTAACCGTGACTGAAAAATTTTGGCGCATTCTTATCAATTTGGTTGCCGTCCTGGGCCTGCTCTTTATAGGACTGAGCCTGACCGGCTGCGGTGAGGGCATTCCAAAGGGAATCAAACAAAAGGCCAAAAACATTCCCGCTACCATAAAAACGGCTGCCGATTCTATTGCCCAGGAGCAAAAAAAATATAAAAAGCTGACCGGTTCGGCACCGTTCAAACCCATTGCCCCTTTTGCAAAAAAAGAAAACTGGCCGGATAAATTTGTTTCTGCCAACCAGATGCTGGACCGCGCCACAGATCTGTTTAAAAAAGATCTCGAGCCTTTACTTAAAAAGAACAAGCCGGAATCAGTCCCCCAGATCCAAAAACAGATTCACAGGATCACACGGGTGATTCATGATGCCAGGGTACTTTCGCAGGCACCTGCCATGCGGTTTAAAAACATCAGCCATGCGATTGCCAATGCGGATCAGTTTTCGAGTGATGCAAAAAACCGGACCCAGAAAATTCATGCCATTGTCGGCCGGCTTCAATCGGACCTGTTCACCAAGGCCCTGGCCGATTTTCCGGACAACAAAGCCGGGATCAATGCCCGGCTGGCACCTTTTCTTGACGTTGACCGGCAATCGGGAACCCATCTTAAAATAGTCGACAAACAATACAGGCTGCTCAAGGCAGGATCAAACACCGATTACGCGGCCTTCACCGACAGCGGAATGGCCATTGCCAAAAATCTTGAAGAAACCAAAAAGCTTTCCGAAACGACTCAACAGGAAATCGGCCAGCTTTATTTAAGCTACACCAAAGTCCTCAAAGACATGAAAGTGAACTATCAAGTCACTATCAAAAGGGAATCCTGGAATGAAAATTCCGATTTTTACGACCCGGCATTTACCAGTTTCACCCGGGAGGTGCCACCTGATGTATTCGATGCCCTGACAGCCGATAACATTGACTCCATAGGAGAGATCAAAGCCGGATACAGCGGCTCAAGATTTTCAAGCAGAGTGGGGAATACCTGGAACAAACTGGGTATCACACCGGGTGAAAACTGGCCGTCCGGTCGACGGCACAATGCCGCATCCTTCTGGGTGGAAGATGCAAAAGAGACATACTTTCACAAATATGTCCTGGAAACCGACGGCAAAACCCGTGAAACCGACTGGCAGAAAGTGGATGAATCTTTCTATGACGCCAACCTGGAATTTTTGGGCATGGCCATACTTGCCAAACCGCTGGGCACCTTTGAAAAAGACCGGCTGACCCAGGCGTCACCCCCCGGGATGGCCTATGTGGGAAACAGTCAATACGGAGAATGGAAAGAAAATGAATCCGGCGACCGATTCTGGTCCTGGTACGGCCGGTACGCCTTTTTCTCCCATCTTTTCTTTTTCCCGCCCTACTATTACGGGTACAACTCCTGGCACGGCTGGCACAATAATTACCGGCATAAAAAACCCTATTTCGGGAAAACAAAAAAAGGGTTCCAGAAATTCGGGACCAACGGTACCGTTGTCAGACAGTCACCCAAATTTCAAAACAGCACATTTGCCAAAAGCGGCGGTTTCAAATCGCAGGTCTCATCAGTCAGGGGCGCAGGAGCCGGTTTACGCGGCGGCGGCCCCAAAGGTAAAGGAAAATAATTCGCATGAAGGAGGAATCAATGGATATAGCGCTCATTTTTACCGGTCTGGGACAGGCCCTGTTGTATGTTATCGCGGGTATCTTTTTTATCTGGCTTGCCAAACGTATTGATGACTGGCGCACCAAAGACTTTGATGATGATGTTCATATTGACGATGGCAATATTGCCGTGGGGCTGAGGCGCAGCGGCCTCTATCTGGGGATCGCCATTGCCCTTTGCGGCATTGTAAGCGGGGCTTCAAAGGGATTCTGGCTGGATATCATTCAAGTGATTGTTGATGGCATGATCGTCATCGGATTCATGTTTTCATCACGGTTTATCAATGATTTTATCATGCTGGGCCATATTGACAACGATGCCGAATGCATTAAAACCTTCTCGCGGCCGGACGGCAGTGAAACAAAAGGGAATACTGCCGTGGGAATCGTGGAGGCGGCCATGTATATCGCCACGGGATTTATCATTTACGGATCCATATCCGGGGACGGCGGCAGCTTTTTCCAGGGTATTTTAAGTACCATTGTCTTTTTTATCATCGGCCAGATTACCCTGCTTGTCCTGGGCCTTGTGTATGAACTGATCACGCCCTTTAATGTCAGAAACGAAATCAAAGCCAACAACCCGGCGGCCGGGATCGGACTTGGCGGAAGCATTATCGCCCTGGGCATCATTTTAATGGCCAGCATTTCCGGCCCCTTTACCGGGTGGCGGGCGGATATTGCAGGATTTGCCATTTATGCCGTCTTCGGTATCATCATGCTGATGCTTTTCAGGGCCATCATCGGAAAACTGCTGCTGCCGACCACCAATATTGCCATCGAGGTTGAAGAAGACCGGAATGTGGCAGCCCTTTTAGTGGTGGAAAGCGCTGTGATTGCCGTTTCCATCATCATTGCATTCTCCATGTAACGGCTTATTGTGCACTTCCACATGAATCACAAGGCAGGGTCCCGGTTCTGGAACCGATAATGACAGAAGATAAAAAACTATTCAATTTTGCGTCATGGCTCTTATGCCTGTGCATGTTTGCCAGCGGGGCCTGCGGGATTATTCTTGAATATATCCAGGCAAGCCTTGCGTCCATGATCCTTGGTAACTCTTTTGAGCAATGGGCCATGGTAATCGGACTGATGCTTTTCTGGATGGGATTCGGCAGTTTGATCCAGGCGCAGATCCCCAAAAGACACCTGATCTTTTGCTTTATCCTGGTTGAAACAGGACTGGCCCTTGCCGGCGGTTTTTCCCCCACACTGACCTATATTGCCTACGGCTACACTGCCCACTACAGCCTGGTACTTTACTTTTTCGTCAGTTTTATCGGCATCATGATCGGTCTTGAAATACCGGTAATCATACGGATCAACAATGATTTCAGTAAAGAGCTGTCCACCAATCTGGGCAACATTTTAAGCGCGGATTATCTGGGCAGCCTGATCGGATCATTTATCTATGTATTCATTCTATTAAGATTTGTCCCCATTACGCTGGCGGCTTTTTTAACGGCCGGGGCCAACTTTCTGCTGGCCCTTATTACCTATGCTTATTTTACCAAAAAACGGCTGATATCCAGAACCATCGGTGTTCCAATAATGCTGGCCGCCGTGTTCGGCCTGCTTTTTTATGCTCTGATGCACACCCGGGAGTGGAACATAAAAATTGAACAGCCGCTGTATGATGACCCGATTGTATTAAGTCACACCAGCCGATACCAGCACATTGCCATCACCCATTACAAACCCCTGGAGGACATTCGCCTTTTTCTAAACGGCAACCTGCAGCTTTCCAGCATTGATGAAAAACGGTACCATGAACCCATGGTGCATCCCATCATGAATATCGTCCCTGTCCATTCACGGGTGCTGATCCTGGGCGGCGGTGACGGATGCGCCTTAAGAGAAGTTTTAAAGTACCCCACCGTTAAGGAGGTACTGCTGGTGGATCTGGACCCGGAAATGACGACGCTTGCCAGGACCCATCCCCTTTTGACAATGATCAACAAGCACGCCTTTAAAGATGCCAGGCTTATTACGATCACCGGGGATGGTGTTACCCAGGGAGAACCCAAAAACCTTTATATGGACATG
>CAZLTD010000034.1:0-46121 GCA_964562385.1 uncultured Desulfobacula sp. | reverse complement strand
AAAATCACTTTCCAGATCAATGGATGAGAACAAGGTTTCAAATAAGTTCAGGGAATATCGAAGAATTTCATTTTTTGCTTTGGCGGCAGCATTCATCTGCTTTTCATTGCAGGCGGCGGCAAATTTAATCAACCATTGAAAAAGTGAACCATCAAGTCTTGGTTTGATATATAAAGGTGAGGTGCCACGGACTGCCCTGGAAATTTCATGGGAAACCACCCCCGGGGAGCAGAGCGGGATAATGCCTGAGAAATGAAGCAATCCACAATTCCCATGCGAGGCACCAGAACCGATGGTGTCCTGTTCAATGATGCGAACGGTTCTGTTTTGCTCAATCAGGTAATGAGCGCAGGCTATCCCGATAATTCCCCCGCCGATGATGATGATCTCTTTGTTGTTCTGCATATGTATCGTCCTTTGTTATCAATAAGAGTGTGCAGGCGATAGATTAGAACGTCTAAACGGTTTTTTCAATTAATTTGATGATTTCTTTTTGTTTATATTTCATGGTATATAGTGATTGCCAAAAAAGCGTTCTGGAAACTTATAAAAAAATGCAATCACCAAAAGGCAAATCGATTGTTGCATAAAGGTATTTCAAACTTAAGTGGAAGAAACAAAATCTTTGGTTTAGGGACATGATTTTTCGATTTGCTATAGACAATTTAATTTAAGAAAAATTACTATACCCGGATTTAACCGGAAAAAAGCAAGGACCGTCATGGCAATTTTAGAGGTAGAGCATCTGAAAAAATATTTTCCTGTTACCGGTGGTGTTTTTTTGCGGCGCACAGGGTGGGTCTACGCACTTGACGATGTGTCTTTTAGCTTAAAAAGGGGTGAGACATTAGGGGTGGTTGGAGAAAGCGGCTGTGGGAAAACAACACTGGGCCGATGTATCATGGGGCTGTATCCGCCAACTGCGGGAAAGGTTATTGTTCAGGGGCAGGATGTTTCCCAGCTGAATTCTGACAAAAAAAAGCAGCTGGCCTTAAAGCTGCAGATGATTTTTCAGGATCCGTTTGAATCATTGGATCCGCGACAGACCATTCGGCAGATACTTGAGGAAAAATATATTATACATGGCCAAAAAGACAACACCTTAGATGATCAGATCAATCAACTTGTTAAAAGGGCGGGGCTGCTGCCGGATGTGCTGAGCAAGTTCCCCCATGAGTTTTCAGGGGGGCAGCGCCAGAGAATCGGTATTGCCCGCGCGATCAGCATGGATCCCGAGATCATCATATGCGATGAACCCGTGTCGGCACTGGACGTTTCGGTTCAATCTAAAATTTTAAATTTGCTGCTCGATTTACAAAAAAGAATGGGGCTGACCTATATATTTATTTCGCATGATCTGTCCGTTGTCCGGCATATTTCAGATCGCATTGCTGTCATGTATCTGGGTAAGATCGTTGAAATGGGCAAGGCCGATCATATATACTCAAAGCCTTGCCATCCCTACACCCGCGCACTTTTGTCAGCCATCCCAATGCCTGATCCTGCCATTGTTTCCAAAACTAAAATACTTAAAGGGGAATTGCCTTCGGTGACGCACCCGCCTGCGGGGTGCCGGTTCAACACCCGGTGTGAATATGTCAAAGAGCGCTGTCGGCAAGCTGAACCTGTTTTAAAAGCAAATGATAAAAATGAAACCCATGTTACGGCGTGTCATTATTTTTATTGATTTGGGGAGGATTGCCTCAATAAGATAGGCCCCCTAAATCGCCAGGAGCCGGTGCTTTGAATTGTCTTGCACAAAAACAGATGTGGTGCTATGGTTACTAATTTTGTTGGATAAGGGTGTTAAAGATAAAATCAGTGATTGGATGCACTTTGTATGGCTTCGGTATTTAAGCAAAAACTATTCAGTTGTCTACTCTTAACTTGTCTGTTTATCATGGCATCCTGCAGTGAGCCGGAAATCAGTATTCAGGATAATTTTATCTTGAAAACAGATTATATGACCGTCACCATTCCTGACTTTAATGACGAGCTTGATTTGAAAAGAGCAGCCTACCCGTATGATATCAAAGAGATGCCTGAAGAATACAATCAGATGGTCATTCACCTTGTTAAAACGCTGACAGAAGAGACTATCTTGCTTTCTGCAGCCAAAGAATTCGGAATTGTTGTGACCGACGACCAGTTGGAACAGGCAGTGGCTGAATTTAAAAAGGATTATCCGGAAGACAGCTTTGAGCAGATCCTGTTGAAAAATGCCATTTCCTATCCTTTCTGGCTGCATCGTTTTAAAAAACAGATGATAATGGATTCACTAATCAGCCAGGAATTGAAAAAGAAAATCCAGATTACACCGGAAGATATCGTAGAATTTTATCAGCAGCATCAGGCTTTGGACAAGACTGTACCGGACAAGACATCAGCCATGGGTAAAATTGGAAATGAAAAAGAATTGGTATCCCGTTTGAGAAGGCATAAGACACAGGAAAAATATGAACAATGGATTCAAACACTGGGAGAAAAATTTTTGGTACAGATTAATGAAAAAGAGTTAAAGAAAATTTTAATAGAAAGCAAGGAAGCAAGGAATGAAAATTAGGTTTCAACTACAGGTTGTATGTATTGCCGCTTGTCTGCTGATTACAACCTTGTGCTGGCAGGTATCCGCAACGGTTATTGATAAGATTGTCGCCATTGTAAACAGCGACATCATAACGTTGGTTGAGTTAAACAGGGAAGCCGCTCCTTATGTGGAACGGATTAAGGCAGCCGGGTATTCAGCAGATGAGAAACAGCAAATGATAAGAGAGGTCCATGAAAAGGTTTTAGACGCGCTCATAGACAAGGCCCTGGCGCATCAGGAAGCCCAGCGGTATAAGATTACGGTGTCTGAAAGTGAGATCACTGAGGCCATGGAAAATTTCATGACATCCAAGGGAATCAGCCAAGCGGATATGGAAACCATGCTGGCTCAGGAAGGGTTAACCATGGAAGGCTATCGGGAAACCTACAAAAAACAGATTCTGCAGGCCCGGCTGTACAATCATGCTGTGAAATCAAAGGTTGTGATCACTGAAGCAGAAGTCATGGAAGAGTATAAAGCCAATGAGAAAGATTTTGCCGGTGTGAAAAAATACCATTTGCGCAACATTCTCACCGATGATGAGGATTTGATTAATCAGGTTTATCAAAAACTAAAAAAGTCCATCCGCTTTTCCACGCTTGCAAAAAAATATTCCATCGCCCCCAATGCATTTGATGGTGGAGATCTTGGCCTTTTTGACGTCAGCAATTTCTCCGAAGAGATCAAGACACAAATCGGTAATCTTAAAAAAGGGCAGTTTACCCAAGTGATACACACTTCACAGGGGTTCCAGATTTTTTATATTGAAGATATTGTTGTTGAAGGGCATAAAACTTTTGAGCAGGCCCATGATGAAATATATGACAAATTGTACCGTAAGCAGGTTGATATCAAAGTTAAAACCTGGCTTGAATCTCTGAAAAAGGAAGCCCATATAGAGCGTAAACTTTAGCGAGAATATAATCGTTTAAACCGGGAAAGAATATGCACAACGAACAAATCAAAATATTGACAGCCAGCCTGAAAAGACTGCTTCGGCGCGGAGCGACCCGGCAGTTAATCAATATTGTCAAAAAAACTCACATGGCGGACCTTTCCCTTACGCTGAAAGAGTTGTCCCCGGATAACCAGAAAAAGCTGTTTCGTCTGATTGAAGATCCGGAAAAGATCGGTCTTCTGTTTACGGAACTTGATGAGGCTTTTTTCCTGGAGTTTGTTAAAAACATCAACCTGGAAAAGCTGGTTGAAGTATTTGACCATATGCCGTCAGATGACGCCGCCGCCCTGTTAACGCTTCTTGATGAGGAGCTGTCCGATCAGATTCTGGCAAAAATGCAGAAAGAAGAATCTGACAACGTTGAGCAATTGATGAGCTATGGCGAGGACACGGCAGGAAGCCTGATGGTGACCGACTTTGTGGCACTGGAAGAGGATCTTGGTGCCAAACAGGTGATTGAGGCACTCCAAAACAAATATCTTGATGTTGAGATGCCTTTTTATATTTATGTGGTGGATGAGTATGGAAAGCTTGTCGGCGTCAGTTCCCTGCGCCAATTGGTGGTTGTTCATCCTGAGCGGCCGTTAAAAGAATTTATGGCCAAGGATCTTGTCAGTGTAAAACCGTATACGGACAGGGAAGAGGTCGCACGACTGGTATCCCGCTATGATTATCTGGCCATTCCGGTGGTGGATGACGACAACAGGATTGTGGGAATTGTTACGGTTGATGATGTTATCGACATCCTGCATGAGGCGGCAACGGAAGATATGTTGAAAATGGCAGGTGTTGGTGAAGAGTATATTGAGACCCAGACTGTTTTTCGAGGAACCAGAATCAGGCTGCCCTGGCTGTTTGCAAGTTTTCTGGGCGGCGTAGCTGCATTTTTTATCATTGGCGGGTTTGAAAAGGATCTGGCAAAAATAACCAGCCTGGCCGCATTTATTCCGGTCATTATGGGGATGGGCGGAAACATCGGTACCCAAAGTTCCACCATTGTTGTGCGGGGTATTGCCACAGGACGTATCGATCTGCAGGATTTTTCAAAGGTGGTTTCAAAGGAGCTGGCCGTCGGTCTGATACTGGGAATTTTTTATGGTCTTTTTATAGGCGTTATTGCCCGATATACATTCATGTCCGAGCCTTTTTCCGTGCCGCTGGCATTTGCTGTGGGCCTTGCCATCATTTCGTCAATGACTATTGCCGCGCTTGTCGGATCAATGGTGCCATTGATCTTTGAGAGACTGCATATTGATCCCGCCGTTGCCACGGGCCCATTTGTCACTACGGCCATCGATATTGTCAGTGTCTACTGCTATTTTACCATAGCCAGCCAATTGCTAAATTTATAACAGCCTTGCATTTATGCCGGACTTCAGTACAGATGCCATACTACTTCGAAAGATAGAATACGGGGATCATGATTATATCATCAGCTTTTTGACGCAGTCCAAAGGTAAGATTACCGTAATTGCCAAAAATGCCAAAAAGAGTGTGAAACGATTTTCCGGGGCGTTGGACCTGTTCACTGTTCAACACATACATTGCACCCGGCCGAAAAAGAAAAAGGATGGGATGGTTATTTTATCCCGGGCTGACCTGGAAAACGGGTTTGCAGATATCCGGTACGATGTTTATAAAACCGGTTATGGTTCTTTCTGGGTAGAATTGATCCACTTTTGGGCTGAAGAGGAGAAAGCTTTAACCCGGTTGTATGATCTGCTGTTGTTTTCCCTGCAAAAACTTTCAAAAAATGATGTGGAAAGCCAGGTTGTCAGTCTCATGTTTCAAATACGTTTCATGCACTTGTCCGGATTTTCACCCCAGCTTGAAACATGTGAGGTCTGCAGCAGTTCGCTGGATATCATTGACCAGAAGAAAATATGGTTTGATTTTCAAGACGGCCGTATTTTATGTCAAAAATGTATTAAAAATAAGAACCGGTTTGGCATGATGGTCTCCAAAGGGACTCTTAAACAGCTTTACTGGATTAATCATACTCCCATGGAACGGGTTGACAGGATAAAGTTTTCCCCCATTGCTATCAGGGAAGGAGAAAGGCTGTTGGAAACATTTATTGGATTTCATATTGGCCGGAAATTTAAAAGTCTTAAATTTTTAAATTGCCTAAGGCAGGCATCATGAATTTTGAATCAATACTGGAACGAGAAACAATCACGGCCTCGGTACCCTGCCGCGTGGATTTTGGCGGAACCCTGGACATTACCACCTTTCATCTGCCGCTGAACCGCATGGCACCCAGCAGTTTTAATATTGCATTAGATTTAAGAACCCATGTAACGCTTTCTGCCTGGGAGAAAGGATATGTGAAAGTATCCTCCAAAGGATTTGAAACCGCTGTGTTTAAAAAGGACCTTGCTCCTTTTGATCATCCCATGGGGTTGATGTTTGCCATAGCCAGTTATTTTAATGTCCATGGCGTTCATATTCACATTGAGTCCACCTCACCCCCTAAAAGTGCTCTGGGCGGGTCTTCTAGTGCGGCGGTTGCGATTGTATCGGCTCTGTGTCACGCCATGGGAAAACCGCTTGTCAATGATCGTGTTGCCTGGCTTGCCCATTATATTGAAGCCAGTGTGGCCGGTGTCCCCTGTGGTGTGCAGGATCAACTGGCGGCTGTTTTCGGAGGCGTGAACCAGTGGGAATGGAAAATGGGTGATACCGGGCCTGAATTTAATAAAATAAGCATCTTTGAAACAATTGATGATGAAAATGCATTTAATTCAAATATCCTGGTTGCATATTGCGGGATTCCGCATGTGTCAAAAGATATTAATAAACAATGGGTTAAGTCGTTTATCGCCGGGTCTACACGACAGACGTTTAAAGAAATTGCAGTTCTGACAAAAGATTTTTGTGAGGCAATAAAGCTGCGAAACTTCGGGCTGGCTGCTGATCTCATGAACCGGGAGACACAGCTTCGTCTTGGCATGACCCCGGATGTTCTTGACAATACCGGCAAAAAGTTGTTTGAAAAGGCTAAGCTAAGCAATTGCGGTGCCCGGTTTGCCGGGGCCGGCGGTGGCGGATGTCTTTGGGCGATTGGAAAAAAAAAGGATATTGAAATGTTAAAGCCCGTGTGGCAGGATACTCTGACACCGGTTGCACACGCACAGATACTTGATACAAAGGTTGAAAACAAAGGCATTGTTTTGGGTTAACCATAAAAATTAATAGAAGTGGAGCAAAATGAATTTTCAAGATGTTATTTTAAACTTAAACAATTTCTGGGCTCAACGGGGTTGTG
The DNA here is from genome assembly GCA_964562385.1 of uncultured Desulfobacula sp. GTDB lineage: Bacteria > Desulfobacterota > Desulfobacteria > Desulfobacterales > Desulfobacteraceae > Desulfobacula. Next base: position 39,308 of record CAZLTD010000034.1, on the reverse strand, counting down.
TTCTCATACAATCGTATGACATGGAAGTGGGTGCGGGAACCTTTCATCCCACAACACTTTTAAAGGCTCTGGGGCCGGAACCCTGGAAAGTTGCCTATGCCCAGCCGTCACGGCGGCCTACCGACGGCCGTTATGGAGAGAATCCCAACCGGCTGCAGCATTATTACCAATACCAGGTTATTTTAAAACCGTCACCGCCGGATGTTCAGCAGCTTTATCTTGAATCCATGAAAATCCTGGGTGTTGATCCATTGGAGCATGATATCAGGTTTGTCGAAGATGACTGGGAATCTCCAACGCTGGGGGCCTCCGGTCTTGGATGGGAAGTATGGCTCGACGGTATGGAAGTCACCCAGTTTACCTATTTCCAGATGACAGGCAGCCAAGAGGTAAAGCCTGTATCCGTAGAATTAACCTATGGCCTGGAACGGATCTGCATGTACCTTCAAGGGGTTGATAATGTATTTGATCTCAAATGGAATGACGAGATCACTTACAGGGATGTGTACCATCAGCAGGAAGTGGAACAATCCACCTATAATTTTGAAATTGCAGATGTGGATCTTTTATTTGACCTGTTCAAGAAATACGAGGCTGAAGCCCACCGCATTGTGGAAAAAGGCCTTGTTATTCCGACATATGAATATTGTCTGAAATGTTCACATACGTTCAATCTGCTTGATGCCCGCGGGGCTATCAGCGTGACGGAACGAACCGGATATATAAAAAGGATCAGGGATATTGCCAGGGCCGCTTCCAAGGCCTATCTCCAGCAGAGAGAAGAGATGGGGCATCCACTTTTGAACAGGGGAGGGCAAAAATAAAATGAAACCTTTGTTAATTGAAATAGGCGCTGAAGAAATCCCGGCCGGTTATATTATCCCTGCATTGGATGCCTTTAAGATAAGTATGATTAAGGCTTTGGACAAGGCCCGTATTGCACATGGCGATGCCCATATCATGGGAACTCCCAGAAGGCTTGTTTTACTGATTGATGATGTGGCTGATATGCAGTCGGCAAAAACGTCCACAATTACGGGGCCGCCTGAAAAGGTCGCATTTGATGCTGATGGAAATCCAACCATTGCAGCTGAAAAATTTGCCGACAAGGCCGGTCTGTCCGTGGATCAGGTAACCATTGAAGAGACACCCAAAGGGCGATATCTGACGGCAGTTGTGGAAGAATCCTGTGATTCAGCAGCCTCCTTCCTGGAGTCTGTGCTTGAAAGTCAGATTTTAGCGATTCCATTTCCTAAAAGCATGCGCTGGGGAGATCTGTCCATCAGTTTTGCCCGTCCAATTATTTCGCTGGTCGGGTTATTGGGAGAAACGATCCTTAACTTTAAGGTGGGCAATGTTACATCGTCCAATAAAATTTTCGGCCACCAGTTCATGAATCCTGGTGCGGCTGTCGTACCTTCGGCAGACCAGTATGTGGATGTGGCCCAAAAAGCCGGCGTCATCGTGGATATCAACAAGAGAAAATTATTGTTAAAAGAGGCCATAGAGGCGTGTGCAGCTCAGGTCGATTCTCAGATTCTTGAAGATGAGGCGCTGGTTGATATTGTCACCAATCTGGTAGAAACACCATTTCCGGTGGTAGGATCGTTTGATGATGATTTTTTAACGGTTCCTGATGAAGTGCTGATTACAGCCATGCGGGAACATCAAAAGTACTTTGCCCTGGTGGATGAAAATAAGAATCTAAAGCCTAAGTTTATCGCCGTTAACAATACCCAGGCTAAAGACATGGATCTTGTGGCACGCGGTCATGAAAAGGTGCTGCGGGCACGACTGTCCGATGCTAAATTCTTTTACGAAGTTGATCTGCAGTCTTCATTGGACGATTTTGCCGACAAACTGAAAAATGTAACTTTCCAGGAAAAACTGGGCACTGTCCATGAAAAGACCTTGCGGATTAAATCCCTGGCAGCCTATCTGGCCCAGGCGTCTCACTATAACGGCAAAGAAGAACTTGTTGTGAATGTGAAAAGAGCTTCCCAGATTTGTAAAGCAGACCTGGTTAGCCAGGTTGTTATTGAATTCACCAAGCTGCAGGGGGTTATCGGACGGGCCTATGCGCTGAAGGCAGGGGAAAAAGAAGATGTGGCCCATGCCATTGAACAGCATTACCGTCCGGTGCATTCAGGCGGAAAACTGCCCCAGAACCCGACGGCCTGTCTTTTGGCCATTGCGGATAAACTCGATACAATTTGTGGGTGTTTCAGTGTCGGCCTTATACCCACAGGTGGCGCAGACCCCTATGCCTTAAGACGGCAGGGAATTGGTATCATCCAGATTATGATGGAAGAAAATTTAAGCCTGCCACTGGTTGACATGATTCATCAGGGGCTTGATCCTTTTATCTCGGATGCGGGTCAAAAAGAGGAAGCCACAGGTAAAATTATCGGATTCTTGAAAAACAGAATCATCAATATCCTTACAGATGCAGGGTTTTCAAAGGAAGCGGTTAATTCCGCTTTGTGGGCGGCCTTTAATCAGATACCTGATGTTGTTGCACGGGTGAAAGCACTGGATACACTGCGCAGGGAACCTGATTTTGAACCTTTGGCCATTACATTTAAAAGGGTGGAAAATATCATTAAAAAGGCTGGCGCCGATCAAAAAGATATCCCGGTGGATGCCGCATTATTTGAAGATCAGACTGAAACAGATCTGTTTAATGCGGTCAATGATGTGCGCACCGGCGTTGATAGTTTGATCCAAAATCAAAACCATGATAAAGCACTGGCTCACATGGCCACATTGCGACCACAGGTCGACATGTTTTTCGACGATGTGATGGTAATGGCCGAAGATGAGAAAATCAGGCAAAACAGGATTGGTCTGCTGTCGCAGGTTTCCGGATTGTTTAAAAATATTGCCGATTTTTCGAAAATTTAGATTATTATTACTTCAATGGAGGCAGATTTATGGCAGGATATGATCCTGAACTGGATAAGAAGATAAAAGAGTGGAAAAATGAAGAAACAGGGCTTTTAATTTCCATCCATCAATATGGAGAAGGTGAGCCCAAAGTTCAGGTCGGACCCCGAATACTCAAAAAAAAGGACGGGAGTGACAGAGCGCCTTCAAAGGCGGGAAGACTCTCGATCGAAGATATTATGTGGGTGTACGACATTATTGACGAGGTAAAGGATGAATTATCCGACATGGTCGGACCTGAATAGTGACTCCATAGTTCCGCCTCTGGGTGCCAGAAAAGCTCCCAAATTAGGACCGGTGGCCATTATGGTCAGCTGTGAACCGGATTTGAAAATGATTCGTTCTCAGCTAAAAAAGCCGGTTGGCCAGCCGTTTTTTACAAGTACCCTTATCACATCCACCGGGAGTGATAAGGGTATTTGCGTCGCAGGCCCTTTTATAGGTGCCCCCTATGCCGCTATAATACTGGAATCCCTTATTGCAAGAGGGGTGCAGCAGGTTATTATGCTCGGATGGTGCGGGGCAGTCACCCATGATATTACCGTTGGAGATCTGATTATTCCGTCAAAGACCATTGTGGATGAAGGGACATCCTGCAACTACATTGAGTTAGACACCTCTTTGCCGTGCAGTCTTCCGGATGAATCTCTTGGCAGACAGCTTTTTGATATACCGATTTTAAAAGAGGTTGCGGCAAAGAAACAGGTTGTCTGGACTACGGATGCCATTTATCGTGAAACACCCAAAAAAGTGGCGTATTTTCGACAATTGGGGGCGCAGGCGGTGGAGATGGAATGTTCTGCTCTTTTTTCGGTGGCATCCTACAGGCAGGTCCCGATAACAGCGCTGTTGACCGTATCCGACAGCGTGGCCGCTAAGGACTGGGACCCGGGGTTCCGCAATAAACGATTCAAGCAGGCCAGAAAAAATGCCTGTGAAGCCGTCATTTATCTAGCAAGAAAGTTAAGTGCAAATGGATAAGAAACTTGTTGATGAAGCAAAAACACTTCAAAAAGAATTAACCGGGCACAGCCACCGATACCATGTTCTGGATGATCCGATCATTTCAGATGCCAGGTATGACAGAATGCTGCAACGCCTGATCGAGATTGAAACGCAATACCCCCAATTGAGTAATGCTCAGTCACCCACAAAACGGGTGGGGGGAGCCGTACTTGACTCTTTTGACCAGGCAGCCCATACCCTCCCAATGCTCAGCCTGGATAATGCATTCAATGATTTGGATATCACTGAGTTTCATAACAGGATTGTTAAAAAACTGAACCGGGAGGATATTCTTTATACCATAGAGCCGAAACTTGACGGTGTTGCGGTTGAACTTCGGTATGAGAAGGGGATACTTGTCCAGGCCACCACCCGTGGTGACGGCCGGACAGGTGAAGTGATTACACAAAATGTCAGAACGATACGAACGGTTCCGTTGACACTGAAAAGTGTGTCTGACCCGAATCGGAAAAATCCCGATCTCCTGGAAGTCCGGGGAGAGGTCATTATCCAACGGTCTGATTTCGAAAGTTTAAACAAGACCCGGCTGGAACAAGATGAAAATCTTTTTGCCAACCCGAGAAATGCCGCAGCAGGGTCGTTGCGGCAACTGGATTCAAAAATTACCGCATCGCGGCCCCTGACAATATTTGTCTATGGGGTTGGTGCCGTGGAGGGTATTGAGTTTAGAACACAGGCACAAATGCTGGATCTTTTAAAGGATTTCGGGTTTGTGGTCAATGAGCACATCCAAAGGCAGAAAAAGGTTCAGGATATTCCGGAAATTTACCAGGCATTTGAAAAGATGCGGGATACCCTGCCCTATGAAATCGACGGAATGGTGATCAAGGTTGATGATATTCCTTTGCAAAAAGAACTTGGACAGAAAATAAAAAGTCCACGTTGGGCAATTGCTTATAAATTTGCCGCAATTGAAGAGACCACTGTTATTAAGGATATCGTTATTCAGGTCGGGAGGACCGGAACTTTGACACCGGTCGCCATCCTGGAACCGGTGAATATCGGCGGGGTCATGGTATCCCGGGCCACCCTGCACAATGAGGATGAAATCAAACGCAAAGATATCCGGATCAATGACACCGTGATGGTTGTTCGTTCCGGTGATGTGATTCCAAAGGTTGTCAAAGTGGTCACCTCTGTGCGAACCGGTGAAGAGCGATTGTTTTCAATGCCGCATACCTGTCCTGTATGCGACAGCCGGATCCACAGGGAACGGCTGGGCCGTTCATATATTAACCGCTGTGGCAACATCTCCTGCCAGGCTCAGCGCAAAGAGAGGTTGCGGCACTTTGTTTCAAAGAAAGCGTTTGATATTGACGGACTGGGTAAAAAGATTGTTGATCAGCTGGTGGATGAGGGACTGATACATACCTTTGATGACATATTTACGCTTGACGTTGAAAAACTGATCAATCTTGACCGCATGGCGCAAAAGTCGGCCACCAATCTGATCAATGCCATAACGGCTTCCAAGAACATCAGCCTGAGACGTTTTTTATATGCGCTTGGTATTGTCCATACCGGGGAGCATGCCGCCGGTGTCATCTCAAAGGCATTCTCATCCCTTGACGCCATTGCCGCTGCTTCCAGGGATGAACTGGAACAGATCCATGGTATTGGGGTTGAAACCGCATCTGCGGTGTATGATTTTTTTAACCATCCGGATCACACGACGTTGCTCCAGGCACTATTTGATGCGGGGGTGACTATATCTTCAGAACCTGTGACAGAGTCGCCTGTTTTGGATAATTATTTTGCAGAAAAGCGTATTGTTCTCACCGGCACACTTTTGCAACTGCCGCGAAGCAAGGCAAAAAAGCAGCTGGAATTACTGGGTGCACGTGTCACGTCAAGTGTCAGTACAAAGACCGACCTTGTGATTGCCGGTGAAAAGGCCGGGTCAAAGCTTAAAAAGGCACAGGAAAAAGGTGTTGATGTTATGGATGAAGCCTCATTTGTCAGTTTGCTTAATAAAATAACCGGGCAATAGCGATTAAAATTATGATTGATTCCTCTGTTCTGCTTGTTTTTATCCCTACTTTTTTTGTGGTCTCGGTTACGCCTGGTATGTGCATGACGCTGGCGCTGACCATGGGAATGACCATCGGGGTCCGTAAAACGTTTTATATGATGGCGGGCGAACTTGCCGGGGTTGCGCTTGTTTCGATTGCCGCTGTTTCAGGTGTGGCCGCTGTCATGTTGAAGTTTGAGTTCATGTTTATCGGCCTTAAGGTTGCCGGTGGGTTATACCTGGGATATCTGGGGGTGAGGATGATCCTGTCAAAAGGAAACATGGCCGTGACAAAAGATGACTCAGAGCTTTTGGACAGTGACCCTAAAAAGCTGATGGTACAGGGGTTTATTACCGCCATCGCAAACCCGAAAGGGTGGGCATTCATGATTTGTCTTTTGCCGCCGTTTATCCTTCCTGATAAACCCTTTGCCCCCCAGCTGGGCATTTTGGTAGTGATTATTCTTGTAACGGAATTTATATGCCTGCTCCTGTATTCCAACGGCGGAAAAACACTGAGGCATTTTCTTGATAAAAAGGGAAATGTTAATATACTGAATCGGATATCCGGCATCATGATGATCGGCGTAGGACTCTGGCTCATGCTGGGCTGAAAAGGATCTTGAATACAATGACTGTTGAAACATGGACCGATTTACCTAATTTAGACATGCACTGTTTTGGCTGTGGCCCCAAAAATGATCACGGCCTTCAGATGACCTTTGAGACCAATGGTATTCAGGTGCGCTCTAAACTAACGATACCGGATCACTTGCGGGGATGGAGTAATATTGTGCATGGGGGCGTTTTGTCCACCATTGCTGACGAATTAATGGCCTGGGCCGCCATACATATTTTGAATCGGTTTATTTTAACGAAACAGATGAATATTACATTTCTCAAGCCGGTGACCATTGGATCTCATCTCACTGCACTGGGATTTGTCAAAAAAAGAATTGATTCAAAAAATGCCCGTATGACCTGCCAGGTTTTTGATGAGAATAAAGACCTTTGCGTTGAATCCACCGGCGAGTTTGCACTCTTCACGGCTTCCGCCTTTGAAAAATTGAATATCATTCCAAAAGATTTTCTGGATAAAATGACGCAGGCGTTGGAAGTAGAGCGTACCCCTTAACCCTGATGCTACTGCTTTGCAACGATGGGGCAGGGGATGGCTTTGAAAGATGCCTGTTATAAAATTTGTGCGTGTCTATTGTACAGTTTTGGGGTTAATCTTCATTGAAAAACAGCTGCCTGGCATTTTGATAGGCTATCTTTCGGGCGGCCTCTTTTGGCAGACATCCGAGAAGTTGGCGCAATGCCTTTATTGACTTTAAATACCGGTTTCCCTGGTATTGTCGTGTGCCGAATCTGGCATCCGTGCCGATCATGAATTTTTCGGGCATCTGTTCGAACAATAATGCCCAGTCTTCAAACAATTGCCTGTCCGCATTTACAATCGGTCCCAGGTGGTCCCATTTCAGCCTTTTGCCCGGAGATACAATTTTTATGTTCATCATGATATTGGGATACGTTTCAAGAAGGGCACGGGCATTTTTGGGGTGGGTCATTCCGGTGTGGGATAAAATCAGCTTTAAATTCGGGTAGTGGTGGTAAATCAATCCGATATCGCGGATAATCTCTTTTTGATAAGATGTGCCGTCTGGTTTACGTGGTTCTGCGTGCAGGTCAAGCACCACGTTTTTTTGCTCGGCAAGTGCCGCAAGTTTGAGCATCGGCTCAAAATGTAACGGGAAATGAATGATTCCCATTCCCGGTTTTTTATCAAAATGATAGGGACCGATTTCTCCAATGCCTTGGCAATCAGCATTTTCAAGATCATCGGAAAGTCTGTTCAGCAATTCGTGCAGGTGGCTGCGCGTATATCCTTTCCTGAATGCAGTGTTCATCCATCGGGTTAAATAGGTTGAGCCGCAAAGACGTGCAATTTGGCCGTTGCTTGTTTGCGTGATCTGTCTTCGCAATTTTGCATTGGTGTCCCGTGTCCTCATTTTTCCTTCATTGGGTGTCGGAAGCACAATCAGATTGGTGATCCCGGCCTCATTCATATCTCCAAGGACTTTATCGATGGAGGAGTGGGCAAGACCTTGCAGAATATGCGTGTGTGTGTCGATCATGGGGCCTTTGTAAGGGGAAGAGAATTTTCGGGTGATCCTGTCCAGCTGAAAAGGACCGTCATATACTTCAAAAACAGGTTGGGTCGATGATGATAATTTCTGTGCATGGCAGGTTTGCACAAACAAAAGAAGTAATAGTAGGGTGCCGGCACATCTTAACAGGTGAGATTTTTTAAGGGACATAACAGCTCCTTTTGCATATCGTGTGATTCTTATAAAGATGTTGCCAAAAAAAATCATACCCTCAAAATACGCTTTCGGATAACTTTATCCTGCATCTTGAACTCAAAACAAAATTTTAATTATTAGAGATACCCAATAGTTTTGAAAAAAAGAGGGCATAGCCTGCTTTTGGAACATGGATATCACGTTTGAATCCGGCCTTGGAATAAATAGCGATGGCGTTACGATTGTTTTCCTGGACTTCCAGGGTGATTTTACAGCAGTTCAGCTCTTTAGCCTTTTTTTCAACAGCCGTCAGCAGATGTTTCCCAATACCACGACCCCGTTGATCCGGGGATGTGAAAAAGTCACTGATATTAAGGGTGGGCCGCGCCATAAAAGTTGAAAATCCTTTGAAACAGGTGACAATGCCGACTGCTTTGCCGGCATTAAATGCCAGAAAGATAATCGTTGTCGGGTGCTTTCGAAGACCGGGGATCAGGTTTTTTAATACCCATGGTGATAAGGGGTTGCCATCACCCATGGGATCACGGGCATAGGCGTTTAAAAGATCTGTCACTGCCTGAGCATGTATTGTCAAATCAAGATTGGCTTCGACAATGTCAATATCATCCATGGTAACCTTATAAATGAAGCTGATATCGTTGGCTGTTTATCTCAACACAAGTTTTTGTATAGGTAAGCTTGTTAATGATTTTTCCGTCTTGGAAGTGCAATACATCAACGCCTTTTCGGATTTCAGGGTTGCCCTCAAATTCAGACTCAATTGAGGGCCACTCCAGTACCCACCGGTAAAGGGCTTTTTGGTATTGCTCGTCAATAAAGGTTTCTTCCTCCAGAAAACGGAAATTACCATGGTTGCTGAACCAGGGTTCCCAGGCTTTTCTGAGGGGCCGCATCCCTTTAACATAGGCACCAGTCCAGTTTTCAAAAAAAATATCTTCATGGAAAAAGGTCATGATTTTGTCAAGATCATGATTGTCCCAGGCAAGATACCACTTTCTTAAAATGCCTTTGATCTCTTTTCTTGAAAGTTTCATGGGCACACCTGCGATTTGATTTTGGTTAAGAAAAATAGGTTGATCTCTATTATTAATGTCTGAAATTTAAAGAGGATTGTCAATAAAGAAACTGCATTGACCCCTGAATTAATCTTGATCTGTTGTGGAATCGTCTTTTATAAGTCTTCGGCTTAAAACAACGACCGGATCGTCACTGTACCCGATTGACTGGTAAAACCCGATCACTGAAGTGTTCGTTTTTCTGACCATCAAATTGATTTTGGGACAGCCAAGTTCGATCAGACACTTTTCAGCATGGCGGACTATTTGTCCGGCCAATTGTTGATGCCGATACGCAGGTTTTACCGCAAGGTAATAAATCCATCCCCTGTGACCGTCATACCCCGCCATGCAGGAAGCGATCAAAGTCTGACCTTCAATGCCCACAAACAGAAGATCTGGATGTTCGTCACGTTTTCGCTGGATATCCTTAGCTGGATCATTCCATGGAACAGTGAGGTCGCATTCGTTCCAAAGTGTGATCAGCGCTTTTTCATCGGATGGTCGGAAGCTGCGTATTTTCATCTTTAGATTTTCCAGAGGCCCCTTAGTTTTTTCCCAGGGCCAGTTTTAATCCGAACCCGATAAAAACAAGGCCGGATATTTTTTGAAGGATGATGCCGATAAAAGGATTTCTTCTCAAGGTAAGGGTCATGGAAGAGGCCATCAAGGAAAGGGCAAGACACCACACGGTACCGGTAAATAAAAAAGTGCTGCCCAAAATCAGGAACGGCAACGGACCTGTGGCCTGGGCAGGATTAATAAACTGGGGCAGAAATGAAAGAAAAAACAGTGCCACTTTAGGATTGAGCACATTGGTAAAAACGCCCTGTTTAAAAATCTTCCACAGATTTTTAGATCCGCTTTCCACGGAATCCGGCGCTAAACGGCTGCTTTTTTCCAAAAGTGTTTTAATCCCAAGAAATATAAGATAACCGGCACCGATCCATTTTACGAATGTGAAAACCGTGGCTGAGGTCGTTAATATCAAGGAGAGACCAAACGCCGCACAAAACACGTGGATAATACATCCGAAGATGATACCCGCAACTGAGACAAGCCCGGCACTCTTTCCCTGGGAGATACTTCGTGTGAGGATATACATCGTGTCTGCACCCGGGGTCAGGTTTAATATAATGGCTGCAATCACAAAGCCGGTATAGTTTTCAATTCCAAACACGATTCCTCCTAACAGTGGGTGGCTTTTCCAGCCGTTATTCCCAAAATCACGTGATCTTATATTTTTAAAATATCCAGTCTTTTAAGGGTTTTTGGAAACAATTTAGAGCAACTTATTTTGTAACGATTCCTAATCAAACAGGGCATCAATGAAAAGGGTTGCATCAAAATCCTGTAAATCTTCAATCTGTTCCCCCACACCGATATATTTGATCGGCAAATTCATGGTATGGGCAATGGCGGCAACAATTCCGCCTTTGGCGCTGCCATCCAGCTTTGTCAATGCAATTTGAGTCAGATCAACAGCCTCGTTAAACAGCCGGGCCTGGGAGATGGCATTCTGGCCGGTGGTGGCATCTAAAACCATCAATACATCATGGGGGGCGCCAGGGAATTTTTTATCAATGGACCGTTTTATTTTTTTGAGTTCTTCCATGAGGTTTTTCTGGGTGTGGAGGCGGCCGGCAGTGTCCACCAGGACAATATCCATATCTCTTGCCATTGCCGCTGCAATCGCATCATAGGCAACAGCCGCAGGGTCGGCGCCTTCCTTATGCTTGACTATGGATGAATTGGAGCGATTAGCCCAGATCTCCACCTGTTCGATGGCAGCAGCCCGAAATGTGTCGGCAGCAGCGATCAATACCTTTTTGCCCTGGGATTTGAATTTCATGGCAAGTTTTCCCAGTGTGGTTGTTTTTCCGGTACCATTAACGCCGACAACCATAATGACGTGGGGTTTTGTTTCGAAAGCGGGGCGTTCTTGTTGAGATCTATCGGGGAATAGGGCGGCCAACTCTTCCTTGAGTATTTTTTTAAGCTCCTGGGCACTGGATAACTTTTTGGCTTTTTTCCGGATTTTTTCCATCATCATCATGGTGGTGTCAATACCCAGGTCCGATGTGATCAGCCGCTCTTCAAGTTCTTCAAAAAGTGCTTCATCAATAGATTTGTCAGATACGAACAATTCGTTAATATCAGTTGTCAAAACCTGCCGGGTTTTGGTCAGGCCTTTTTTCAACTTTGAAAACAACCCGGATGGCTGTTCTGGTGTTATATTTTCATCCGGCTCGATAGGGGGTTGTTTTTGTACGTCAGGCTGGGGGGCTTTTTTTTCAGGGGCCTTTTTCTTAAAGAAATTAAATACCACGTCTTTTCCTCTATTGGTTAATTATTTTGTTTGAACTTTTACCTTTTTTGTCCGGCAGAATCAAGTCCAACCTTACAACTTTAAGGTTAACTGTATTGACTCTAACCTATAAATGTCATAAATTTTCCTATTCATTTTATCGTGGGAGCCACATGCTTGAAAAAATAAAAAAACAGTGGTTTTTGATCGGGCTTGTCATTGTGTTTGTATCGGTCATCTTAGACTCAAGTCGTTCATTGGAAACGGCCGGTAGAATCTTGAAAGATTTGAACGGACCTCAGGTAATGATTTTTCTGATTTTTGTCATATCCGGATTGATGCTTGACGTGGAACAGATCCGATCCGGCGTTCGGGATGCCCGGGCCACAGGGATTGCTCTTTTGATAATTATGATCCTGGCCCCGATGGCGGCCTGGCTTTTGTCTTATCTTCCGTTACAGCCAGGTATTATCATCGGACTGTTTATTGTTAGTGTGATGCCGACAACCCTATCTTCCGGGGTGGTGATGACGCAGGCTGCCGGGGGCAATATGGCCCATGCCCTGTTTGTCACCATCGTGTCCAACATCATGGCTATTTTTTCCATCCCCATTGTATTGTCGCTTTTGTTGTCAGCGCTTGAAATGGAAAAAACACTATTAGTGGACAAAAGCGGGATTCTGCTCAAGCTGGTTGTCCTGGTATTGCTTCCACTGCTATGCGGCCTTTTTTTGAAGACCAAGGTTTTTTCCGGATTTGATCCCGGACGATACCGTTTACAATGGATTAACCAGGCTTTGATTCTAAGTATTGTGTTTGTCTCTGTGGCAACCGCACGGCAGGCGTTTTTAACAAGCCGGATCACATTTGTCAGTATTGCTGTAATGACCGGGCTATTTCATTTTATTCTTTTAGGTGCAGCATGGATGCTTATCAAAATATTTCATATTGAAAAAGGCCGTTTTGAAAGCATCCTTTTTATGGGGGCTCAAAAAACCCTGCCGCTGTCTGTGATAATACAGGTCAGCTATTTCAGTGACTTTGGACTTGCCCTTGTGGTATGTGTCAGTCATCATATCGTCCATTTGATTATTGACGGATATTTAAGTACACAATTGGCCAAATCCTGAAATACAATTGGGGTGAACTAGAAAAGAAAAACAAAGCACTTTTACTTTATGCTCAAGTATGGTTAAAAAGGATATTACCGGATAGTCACCAAGGGCTTTAACAAAAAGGAAATAATCCAATGAGTTCTGTCCAGGAAGAACGGATAATGACGCTGCAGGACCAGGTGAAGAAGCTGCAAACGCAAAAGGATACCCTGCTTAAAGAGCTTGATTCCATAGAGGACCGGTTTGAACGGACAAGTCGGTTGTATAAAAAATTTCTTCCGGTCATTATCGATACACTGGCAACCCAGCCGACAGCATTTACAAAGGCGTGCAAAAATCTGGGAGCCGCCCTGAAAAAAGGAGAATCAGAGGGAAAGATTGAATACATTTTTGAGCAGATTAAGACAGCCATGCTCAAAGAGGATATCGGGTCCGTTACCCCTAAAAAGAAAAAAGGGTTGCTGGCCTCCTTTTTAAGAGATTCTTCCTTGAATTTTATTGATGAATACCGGCAAAGCTATCATGATGTGATTAACAACCTGCGTTCCACCCTGGATGAAAAATATTACAAAAAGCTGGATATCATTACGTCGATGCTCAATGAAGCCGAAGACACAGCCGACATCAGCAATATCCGGGAAAGTGTTTTCAGTCTGGTTTTTGTATATATCTCAGACACCAATCTGGATCGGGAAAAGGTGAATTCCTTTGTCCGGGAAGTTGTGGGGAAGATACTTGAAATTGAGGCCAAACTTGCCAGTACGTATCAACAGACCGATTCGATGTTCGAAAGCAACGATGCGTTTGAAACACAATTGCAGTCGCACATGGGAGGACTCAAAAAAAACGTGGATCTGGCCGCAAGCCTTGAAGAATTGAAAGCCCAGGTAACCCTGCATTTACAGACCATTGAAAAGGCTCTCAAAAAAAAGCAGGATACTGATACTGAGATTAAAGAGCTTGCCCAAAAGAACCGGAACGCATTTAAATCAGGGTTTACTAAATTAAAACAGGAACTGGACGAGGCAACGCGGTACTCGGAAGAACTGGAGAAGAAGTTGAATCTTGATCAGTTGACCGGGGCATTTAACAGACGGGCTTATGATAAAAGGGTTGAAGATGAAATGGCCCGGTTCCTGCGATATGAAACTCACTTTTCACTGCTGGTGATTGATGCGGATAAATTTAAACTGGTGAATGATAATTACGGTCATGCTATCGGGGATAAATGTTTGCAGGAGATCATTAAAAGAACCGTTCCTCTTTTACGTAAAAATGATATGCTGGCGCGTTACGGAGGAGAAGAGTTTGTTGTTATCATGCCGGAAACCGGTTCAGAAGGTGCCAAAGAAGCGGCTGAAAAGATTCGGCAGACAATAGAAAAAATAGAATTCATATATAAAAAAGAAAAGGTCAAGGTCACCGTCAGTATCGGTGTTGCCCAGACACAAAAAGACGATAAAAAACATCAGCAGGTTTTTGAACGTGCGGATATAGCCGTTTACAGGGCAAAAGAGAATGGCCGGAACCAGGTCTCGGTCTATTAATAGAAAGGAAAACGCAAGCATATATGACAGCTCAAACGCAACGGGATATTGAATTTTTACTGAATCACCCAAAAGCTACACATGCAACCTCGGATGTGAACACAGAAACAATCGAAAGAAGATCTTTTTCACCCAAAAAGATAAAACTGTTTTCTTCCAAATACACCCATTGTGAAAATGTATTGGAATTTAAATTTGCAAAAGATAAAGAATCTCAGCGCTTACTGCCTGATATCATAGACAATAGCGTTCAAAGGCTTGTGCCTGGCGACCGGAAAACCAAGGAGCAGAAACAGGAATTTTGTTTGCCTAAAAATATTGGTGTGGTTTTTTCCGGAGGGCCGGCTCCGGGAGGACACAATGTTATTGCCGGTATTTATGATGAGGCAAAAGCATACAATCCGGATTCAAAAATCTATGGATTCTTAATGGGACCGGACGGATTGATTGAAAATAAACACGTTGAGATTACCGCAAGCCTGGTAGATGCCCACAGAAATTTAGGCGGATTTTCAATGATCCGGACAGGTCGTACCAAAATAGACTCCCAAGAAAAAATCCGAATGTCTCTGAATACCTGCAAAGCACTTAACCTTGATGCACTGGTGATCATCGGGGGGGATGATTCAAATACCAATGCCGCTTTTCTGGCCCAGGCATTTAAATCTTCCAATATCAAAGTGATTGGTGTTCCCAAGACCATTGACGGAGACATCCAGGTAAAAACCGATGATGGTGAATCGCTTTGTTCCATCTCTTTTGGTTTTCACTCTGCGGCCATCGCTTTTTCCAGGAATATCAGCAGCCTGACCACCGATGCCAGCTCTGATATAAAATACTGGCACATCTGCAAAGTAATGGGCCGGGTTGCCAGCCACCTCACACTGGAGTGTGCTTTTCAAACCCATGCAAATTTAAGCCTTATCGGTGAAGAACTTGCCGATTACGTGGATCAAAGCAGGATTCAAAAAGCAAAGGAAAAAGGTGTGGTAGACTACACTGCTTATGGAATGACATTGCGCCATTTATCCCGAATGATTTGTGATACCATTGTTAAACGGGCCGCAAAGGGGAAAAATTTCGGTGTGATCATCATTCCGGAAGGAATCCTGGAATTTATTAATGAAATCCAGATTTTCATCATTAAACTCAATAAAATTATAGCAGAGTATAATCAGATTCATGATACAGATTTTCATTTTTCATTTCCCAGGCTGGGAGATAAGCAGGATTATCTGAAACGTCTGTCCCGGGGGCTGGCAGATACAGGCAATGTTGCTATCTGGAACCTGAGGGATGACGAGCTTTTTAATCAGCTGCCCACCTTTTTCCAGGAGGGGCTTCTGGTTGAAAGGGATACCCATGGGAATTTTCAGTTTTCCCAGGTGAAAACTGAACAGATCATTATGGATATGGTCAAAGACTATCTTGATGTTTTAAAAGAGCAGGGTAAATATAAAATCGGCATAGAACGCTCTTTTTATGAATCAACGATGAAAAATGCAGGACTGAAGCACAAAGATTTTGAAAGCACGCTGTTCAAGAATCCACAGGAACAATACCTGATGCTGAAAGAGAATATCATATCGAAAAAAACCCTTGTTCGCTCTTTGATTGATAACAATCTTATTGATGACCCCCAGGCATTACCTGACGCTATTGAAGAGATTTTTAAAAAATCCGTTCCCCGGTTTAAAACCCAGACACATTTCTATGGCTATGATGGAAGGGGCTCGGACCCCACTCATTTTGACTGCAACTATACTTATAATCTTGGTATGACTGCCTTTCACCTGATTGCGAACCATGCCACAGGGCAGATGGCCGCCATAAAAAATCTTGAGCATTCTTTTGACAAATGGGAACCTATCGGCATTCCCATTGCCGGGCTCATGCATCTTGAAGAAAGAAATGGAAAACTGGAATTGGTCATTGAAAAAAGCGTCGTGGACTTAAAGTCCAATGCATTTAGAGTTTTCAAGGAACTCAGAGAGCAGTGGCTGGCCGTTGAATCCAGTCAGAATCGATATCGAAGACCGGGGACTGCCGTGTTTTCAAAAAATACCGAGGAAGAACGTCCGATAACATTGACGCTGAACTCAATATAACCACAGGGCTATTTGGTTTTTAATTTGTTCACAGGAAGTCTGCTTCGGCGTTCAGCACCCTTCCATTCCGGGGGTGGAGATGAGGCCAGAAAACTGTCGATTCGATCAAGATATGATTTGTAGAGACGGATGGATTTTTTTTGGTATAATTGTCCAATAACGGCCTTGGCCCTTTTAAATTCTTTATTCTGATATGCCTTGATCCCATTTTCAAATGTCAGCACTTCATTTGCCAGCTCTTTTTCGGGAGTGCCTTTAACCAGCGGTTCAAAGAGATCAATGGGTTTGTTTCGTCCTTTAACCTGAACTTTGTCAATATACTGGCAGAAAAAATGTTTGGATATGATTTTGCTGGTTGCATCGGATATAAGGATAGTGGTGCCATAGTTTTTGGTGGCCCCTTCAAGCCGGGAGGCCAGGTTGACATTATCACCCATCACGGTATAGTCAAATCGTTCATTACTTCCGAAATTGCCGACACTCATTACACCTGTGTTAATACCGATACCGATTTGAATATCCGGTAAATTCCATTGAGAGAATTCCCGTGTCATTTTTTGGGTTTCAGCTTTCATCTGGATGGCGGCATTAACAGCCTTGTAAGCGTGCATGGGATCATCTTTGGGAGCTCCCCAAAATGCCATGATGGCATCCCCGATAAATTTATCCACTGTTCCATTATTTTTTATGATAATCCGGCTCATCCGGGACAGGTAATTGTTCATGAAATATCCCAAGGCCTGGGACGGCATTTTTTCAGACATACCTGTAAACCCCCTAATATCACTGAACAAAACAGTAAGCTCTTTTTCTTCACCCGTCAAAGACAAGGACTTTGGGTTTTTGATCATCTCGGACACGACATCTTTGGCCACATAGTGGGAAAATGCCTTTTTGATATACCTTTTCGTTTTTTGTTCCCGGAACAGGTTATAAATACTGGCGATCATCAGGATAAGACCATAGGTCATCAAGGGATAAGCCAATCCCACATACCGGTAGTTCAGGAAAAAATGATTATAATTTAAAAGTATTGTAAAAATAATGCTGATAATTGCCAGAAGAGTGCCCGCAAGCGGACCCCAGGTTGAGAGGATAAGGGTTATAATAAGCCCGCCGGCCAGTATTAAAATATAGGTCAGTCTGGTTTCAGATAAATCGTCATAGACAAAAGAGTCAGACTGAATAAGGTTGTCAATAATCGTAGCATTGATTTCAACCTCCGGAATGGCATTGGAAAAGGGGGTGGCCCGAAGATCATGCAGTCCCTTGGCTGAAGAGCCTACAAGAACGAATTTGTTGTTCACCTCTTTTGTCCGGGATCCGTTAATGATGTCAATGGCGGAAATATACATAAACGTTTTTGCCGGCCCACGGTAATTAATAAATAGGCGTGCAGAGCCATCGGTGGAGATAAAATCATCTTTGATCTGAATCCCAAGTACCGGAGGTTTAGGATTTTGCAGCTTTTTTGATGTATGGAGCATTATGGTTGATGCTTTAACGCCAATTCTATATGTTTCCAGCGCCAGCGACGAATAGGGGATTTTATCCATCAGCATTACAAGAGGGGCCCGGCGGGTCGTGCCCGTATCTTCTGCAAATTGATTGTAAAAACCCTCCGATTTCGCCATTGAAACAGACGGGTGGTTAATAACAGCCCTGTATGCAGGAATAAGGGGTAGGTTTTTAGCGATCACACCCGGGGGGTGAATTCTTAAGCCGGTGGTTGGTAAAGGAACCTGCTCTTCGGATTTAAGACCATCATTTATAGGTTTGAAAACATATCCTAAAACGGTCGGCCCTTTTGAAAGTGTCTGGGCAAATAAAAGATCATAATCCAGGTCAGGGTCACTTAGAAGTCCGGCAAGGATCTCTTCAGGAAGCCTGTCTAACAATTGGTAGGGTAAATTGTTAAAATAATAGAAAGGAGAACTTCGGTCTCTTTCGGTCAATACAATATTAAAACCGATTGAACGGGCATTGCCATCTATTAGCATGTCTGTCATTTGAGCAAGCGTATTTCTTGACCATGGCCATTGCCCTAACGTATTCAAGCTTTTTTCATCAATATCTACGATTACAACCTGTCTTGAATCTTTAACTAATCCTCTGTATTTAAACATCATATCCATCAGTTGATAATCCATGGCAGTTAATAAAGCCGGTTTTTTGTCTCCAAATGTATAAAAAAAATAACCGGAAAGCAGGATAACAACGCATCCGGCTATAAATGATGAATACTTGAATGTAAATCTAAATAAACGTGACATAAGCAATTGGTTTGATCTGTTTTTGTAAAACACTTCAAACCTGGCAACAGGATGTGTTGCGGCAGGCTTCGCCCAAAGTATGAAAAAAGCTGTGGCAACGGAAGCAAACGGTTATGGTAGTTTTAAATTGTGTTTTTAGGTGAATAATTGGAATGCATTACAGCTTATTAAAAATGGTAACAGGCAGCTGTAGAATAGTCAATATACAACACGGCAGATACGGATAAATTATCAAGAATTGTGAAAATAAATACTTAGTTTTATCCAATGTTTTTCATACTATATGATCTTCTATCTGTGAGGGCATTGCGGCTGGGTAATTTGTAACTATTTATATTTGCGAGGTTATTTAAAGTAGTGCAGGGGAGTTAATGAGTTGGCACACTCTTTGCTGTTTTAGAGACCAGAGCTTAAACCAATATACCAAACATGAAACTATCCCTTTAAAAAAGGAGGGGTTCAATGAAACGCTATATAGTTCTTTTTGCCATATTCATCACCGCCATTTTCTTTTATCCAGTATTTGCACATGCCGATAAAATCGGCGGTTATTTTGTAGGCAACCCTGTGCCTGCGTATGTGGCTTTACTGGTCATAGGTTCTGGATTATTAACCGCTGCCGGGTTAACGAAACGAATTATCAGGACATAAAAAAAAGAGTATAAAATAAAAAAGGCCGAAAGGAGTTTTCTCCTTTCGGCCTTTTTTTTAAATGAAGAAGATCTATTTGGTTCTGGCAGGCTGGTAGGAGCAGAGCGGTTCTTCTGCCAGAAAACTGCCGGTTGCTTCATATGCACGGGCACGGCATCCGCCACACACCCGTTTAAATTCACACAAACCACATTTATTTTCCAGGTTATTAAAGTCTCTTAACTGGTTGAAGACCTGTGAGTTATCCCAGACTTCCCTGAAGGTCTGCTGGGTTATGTCTCCGCAGGTTACATCCAGAAAACCGCAGGTTTGAACACGCCCGACATGGGAGATGAAACAAAAACCGGTTCCCGCCAGGCAGCCGCGGGTAACCGCGTCAAGGCCGTGGGTTTCAAAGGTTACCTTTTTACCGTCATTTTTTGCACGCTGTCTTAAAATACGGTAGTAGTGCGGAGCGCAGGTCGCTTTTAACTGCAAGCTTGTTTTATCCCTTTGGTCATAAAACCAGTTCAGGGTTTCTTCGTATTCCTTGGCATTGATTTCACTGTCTGCAATATATTTTCCGCGGCCTGTGGGGACCAGCAAAAATATGTGATGGGCCACAGCACCCAGCTCTTCAGCAAGAGATAGAATCTTGGGTATTTGATCCAGGTTGGTTTTCGTAATCGTGGTGTTGATTTGAAACTCTATTCCGGCATCTTTGGCAATTTGAATTCCCTGAAGGGCATTTTTATAGGCGTCTTTTACCCCGCGGAATTCGTCATGGGTTTCAGGGGTGGATCCATCCAGGCTGATACTGATTCGCTTGATACCGGACTCTTTCATCTTTTTGGCGGTTTCCGGTGTGATCAGTGTGCCGTTGGGCGCCATGACCATACGAAGCCCAATTTTAGTACCATGGGCGGCAATGTCAAATATATCATCCCTTAGTAGAGGTTCTCCGCCGGTCAATATGATAATGGGGGATCCAACCTCCCTGATCTGGTCCAGCAGCCTGAAAGAGGCCTGGGTATCCAGTTCATTTTCATAGGGGTGATCTTCTGCCACCGCCCGGCAATGTTTGCAGGCAAGGTTACACCGGCGGGTGGTTTCCCAGGCGACCAGTCTGATAGTATTTTCGGCAGGTTTGTTGCCATGACCGTGTGGATGATTCATTGTGCGTTCAGCTCCCTTGCAACGTCTATGGAAGAGTAGGTTAAAATCAAATCTGCACCGGCTCTTTTTATGGATAACAATGTTTCCATAATGAGCTCTTTTGCATTAACCCAGCCCATCAGTTCTCCGGCTTTCATAATGGAGTATTCCCCACTGACATTGTAGGCGGCAATGGGAAGATCAATTTCCTGTTTTAAACGGTAGATAATGTCAAGATATGACAACGCCGGTTTTACCATGATGATATCGGCACCTTCTTCAATATCCATGGTGGCTTCCCTGATAGCCTCATCGGAATTTGCCGGATCCATTTGATACGTTTTCCTGTCCCCGAACTGAGGTGCGGACTCGGCGGCCTGGCGGAACGGGCCGTAAAAGGCGGAACTGTATTTGACGGCATAGGACATGAGAGGGATATGGGAAAAACCTTCATCATCGAGCAAGCCCCTTATTTCTGCAACCCTGCCGTCCATCATATCAGAGGGCGCAACCATGTCGGCGCCAGCTTGAACATGGGACAATGCTGTTTTTGCCAAAAGGTCAAGGGAGGCATCATTGTCTATAATCCCATTATCCACAATCCCGCAGTGTCCATGATCGGTATACCCGCACAGGCAGACATCGGTAATAACATTGATATCCGGTACTTTTTGCTTTATCTCCTGGACCGCTTTCTGGACAATTGAATCCGCTGCATAGGCACGGGTTGCCAGGCCATCTTTTTTATCCGGCACACCAAACAGGATAACAGCCGGAATGCCGACATCTTTTGCCTCCTGTACCGTTTTTACAATATGGTCAACAGAGAGCTGAAAATGTCCCGGCATTGACTCAATCGGCCTTTTAACGGATTTACCCTCAATGGCAAATAGAGGAAGAATAAGGTCGTTAACAGACAGGGAAGTTTCCCTGATCATTCTTCTGAAATTGGGATTGGCTCTTAATCTTCTTGCCCGAAAATCAGGAAACAGCATTATTATTTCTCCTTTTTAATTTCCGCATCCGTCAGATAGCAGGCGGGATCACTGTCCCAGGGATCATTGGCCACGGATTCTGCCCGGGCGCGAAAATTTCCGCCACAGATATCCAGCCATCGACATTCGGCACACCGGCCTTTGACATGTTTTTTCTTATCTTTCATTTTCATTAAAAAATCGTTGTCAACATCTGTCCATATCTTGGAAAAGGGCTTTTCTTTAATATTTCCCAGGCTGATCTCTCTCCAGAATTGATCCGGGTGAACTTCACCGTCCCAGGAGATACATCCAATACCACGACCGGAGCTATTGCCCTCATTCATCTCAAGCAACTCAAGTACTTCGGCAGCCCGCTCCGGATCTTCATCCAGCAGACGCTGGTATACATAGGGGCCGTCGGCATGGTTGTCGACCGTCAGGATCTCTTTTGCCAGGTTGCGGTCATGGAGATCTTTGGTTCTGTTCATGATCAGGTCAAGAACCTTTCTTGTCTCTTCATGGGAAAGATCTTCTTTGGCAATTTCAGATCCGCGGCCGGAGTAAACCAGGTGATAAAAGCAGGCGCGGGGGATGTTTTTTTCTTCCAGAAGATCAAAAATACCGGGAATATCGTTGACATTCCTTTTGTTGATGGTGAACCTTAATCCCACCTTGATACCGGCTTGTTGGCAGTTTTCTATGGCGGTCATAGCCCGTTTGAATGAACCTTTTACACCTCTGAATTTGTCATGGGTCGGTTCAAGACCGTCCAGACTGATGCCGACATAGGACAACCCGATCTCTTTGAGCAACTTTGCCTTCTCTTTGGTAATCAAGGTGCCGTTGGTGGATATAACAGCCCGCATCCCCTTACTGACGGCATATTGTGCATATTCAACCAATCTTGGGTGAACAAGCGGTTCTCCACCGGAAAACAATAGTACAGGAACACCGAAGTCAGCCAGATCATCAATCATTTTAAGACTCTGCTCATGGGTCAGCTCGTTGTCATAAGAGATATCTTCGGATTTGGCGTAGCAATGAACACATTTTAAATTGCACCGGCGGGTCATATTCCATACCACCACCGGCTTTTTATCTTCTGAAAACTGCAGCAGATGAGACGGTAAATCTTTTGATTGTCTTGAGTATCTTAATGCATCTGACGGCTCTACGGTTGCACAATAAAGTTTTGAAATTCCAATCATAGTATCTCTTTCCTGATTAGATCGTTAAGGTAAGTTTCGTGGTCAATTAGGCTATTTTTAGACAGAAAAAATCTATTCTTGCCGGATTTTTCACGAATAAGATTAAATCCATCATAATAGTTGTCATACAGTTGGGTCAGTATCTCTTCACTTGTTGCCTGATGATGCACAAATTGTTCGATTAAAAAATCAATGGCATCTTCTTCAAACACAACATTTAAATTATAACTTTTTGATACCTCAAGTTCAATCTCTCTGACAGAGTCATGGAATTTTTTTATTTTTTTAACCGCATCTTCTATTTCCATGACATGGCTGCAATAGTAGTGTGCCACCATCTGGGTTCGCACCTGGGAAAGCGTCAATCCATGCTTAAGGGAAAGGGTCTTCCAGTTTTTCTCAAGATATTTCGACACATATTCTTTGTGATTGTCAAAAGCATTCTCATAAAGAGCTGTCCATTTTGCGTCATTTGAGTGGCTGATAAGCTCATCCAGTGTATTCTCAGGATTTTCAAGCACCTCTTTTGTCACGGCAAACTGCTTAATATCCTGGGAAGGCAGGTTTTCTTCAAAAAGGAGCAGGGCCTCTTCCACGGCACTGACAAGCCCTCGGGCTCCTGTGTTTTCTTGAAACGCCCGCCGGGCCAACAGCACCAATGCATTATCCGTAAAAACAATATGGATCCCATAGGCGTTGAAATCCAACCGTTTACTTAAAATCACCGGGTTGTTCGGCATTTTTAAAATTTCAAATAAATCGTTTTGGGAAAGCGTCTCCAAGATACACCGAACCGGCAGCCGTCCGATGAACTCAGATTCAAAACCAAATTTCACCAGGTCTTCAGCCTTGGTCTGGGCTAACAGCTCCTGAGTGTTCTTGGTTTTGACGGGTGTGGATCCAAAACCGATGGCTTGTTTGCTAATTCGTTTTTTGATCACCTGGCTGAGATCTGAGAAGGCGCCGCTGACAATAAAAAGGATATCGGCAGTGTTCACGCGTTGCTTACTTCTTTTGCCGGTTCTTTGAAATGATTCCAGTTCCTGCATCATGGATACCGGATCATGGGGTACTTTTAAATCCACATCCGTTTCTTCCATGGGTTTTAAAAGAGCTCTTTGAACCCCTGTCCTTGAGACCTGGGCGCCAATAACATTGGGGCTTGCTGCGATTTTATCGATTTCATCAATATACACAATACCGCATTCGGCAAGCTCAATGTCATCATTAGCTTCTTTGACAAGGTCGCGGATCAGATCCTCGACATCCCCCCCGACATACCCGGTCTCTGAAAACTTGGTAGCATCGGCTTTGACAAAGGGTACACCGATTTTCTGGGCAATTAATTTGATCAAATAAGTTTTGCCGATTCCAGTGGGTCCCAAAAGAAGGATATTTGACTTTATATTACCGGTGATTTTAGAAACACCCTCTCCTGAGGTCTGGGCGTGCCTGATTCGGTTGAAATGGGTACATATCTTTGTTGATAGAATTGATTTGGCCCTGTCCTGACGGACAACATACTGGTCGAGATAAGCGATGAGTTCCTTGGGCTTGATATCAAAATTGATAAGCGCTTTTTTGCCTTCATCCTTTGTTTTGCCTGCAACGGCATCCGCTTGCGGTTGGATTGAAGGAGAAATGATTTTAACGCTGGGGCCGAATTTCTTGTTTAAAAATTCCCCTAGCTCTTTTTCAATTTTTTTTGGATCTTGAGTCGCTGTGATCTTTTCTGTTTTCATAATAGACTTAAGATAAACAAAGATAATAATAATTCAAGGCGGGCCGGGTTTCTTATTTGATTTTTCTTTAAAATATTCACAGGGTTTTCCCGAAGACTGAAAAACAACCATACTCGGCAGTTGCCTGGACTTGAATTTCAGTGCTTTGCAACCGTTCGGGTGTTGTTCTTCCCATGTAACGTAATAGAAACAACACCGATAACAATTTCTCCGGAAATCTTTAGACATTCATTATTCCAAAATGTAAAAAGCCACGAAGCATTTGCCCGTGGCTTTTAAATATATGGTGCCGAAGGGGAGATTTGAACTCCCACGGGTTGCCCCACACGCCCCTCAAGCGTGCGTGTCTACCAGTTCCACCACTTCGGCTTTTTTAAATAATTGGTCTATTGTGTCTTCTGTTCAACAGGTGCCGGTGTCCCAGTCATTACCGAACTTTCCGACTGGTTTCCGGAAAGATAGGCCAAAGTCAGTGACGTTACCATAAAAATGATAGCGATTGCTGTTGTGATCTTTGTTAAGATAGTGGCCGGACCGGCTGCTCCAAAGAGTGTCTGTCCTCCGCCGCCACCTATTGATACTCCCATTTCAGCGCCTTTTCCGCTCTGAAGCAGGACGATCAAGATCAATAAGATGCAAACTGTTATGTGTAATGCGACTACTATTGTTGTCATAAAGTTTAACTTTTAAATTTTATAATGTTAATAAAAGTATTTGCATCAAGGCTTGCGCCACCAACAAGCGCACCATCGACATCCTTAATACTCATCAGCTCTTTTACATTTGAAGGATTCACAGAGCCTCCGTATAAAATACGGGTCTGCTGTGAAAACTCTTTGGAAAACATGTTTTCCAGTAAAGAGCGCAGATATTGATGAACTTCATCGACCTGTTGTCCATCCGCCGTCTTACCGGTTCCGATGGCCCATACCGGCTCATAAGCAAGAACCAGATCAGCCAATTCATCAAGACCAAAGCCTTTTAACCCATCTGATACCTGTTTGTCAAGTACCTTAAAGGTTTTTTCTTCATCCCGTTGTGCTTCGGTCTCGCCGATGCAAAGAATGGGTTTTAATCCGGACTCAACGGCAGCTTTGACCTTTTTTTGGGTCCAAGTGTCAGTATCTCCAAAGAATTGCCGTCTTTCGGAATGACCGATGATAACATATTGGGCACCGGCATCCTTGAGCATCGGGGCACTGACTTCTCCTGTAAAAGCCCCCTGGGCTTCAAAATAGAGATTTTGTGCGCCAAGGCTTATATTTGTTCCGGCCAGCGCTGGGGCCAAAAGCGGCAGGGACAAAAACGTCGGGGCGATCATTACATCCGTGTTTTGAACATCACGGCACAACTGCGCAAGTTGTCCGGCCGTTTCAACGGCCTCTGCGCCGGTTTTATACATTTTCCAGTTACCTGCGATCAGGGGAATTCTACTCATTATCAACCTCCGGAAGTGTTACAAGGATTTTCCAACCATGACGGCAAGATCAATTAGTCGGTTGGAGTAACCTGCTTCATTGTCATACCATGAATAAATTTTAACCATATTACCGTTGATAACGTCTGTGCAGGAAGCATCAACAATAGAAGAGAGCGGATTGGAATTGAAATCAATCGAGACCAGTGGTTTCTCGCAAAAGCCAAGTATTCCGTTTAACTGGCTTTCTGATGCGGATTTCAAGGCTTTGTTGACATCCTCAACGGATAGGTCCGCTTTTTGTGTAACCACAACAAAATCAACCATGGAGACATTGGGCGTCGGTACCCTGACAGACAGTCCGTTTAATTTTCCTTCAAGCTCCGGTAAAACAAGAGCAACAGCTTTGGCAGCGCCTGTTGTAGTTGGTATCATGGACAGTCCGGCTGCCCTGGCCCGCCTTAAATCCTTGTGCGGGAAGTCTAAAATCCGTTGATCTCCAGTATAGGCATGAATGGTAGTCATCATCCCGGAGACTATGCCGAAATTTTCCAGCAGCACCTTTGCCACCGGTGCCAGACAATTGGTCGTACACGAGGCATTGGAGATGATATGATGGGCAGAAGGATCATATGCGTCATGATTGACCCCCATGACAACGGTGATATCAGGATTGTTTGCCGGGGCGGATATCAATACTTTTCTGGCGCCACCGTCAAGGTGTTTGGACGCACCGTCCCGATCTCTGAAAAATCCTGTACACTCACAGACAATGTCAACATTGCTATCCTGCCAGGGGATTTGGCCGGGATCTTTAAAGCCGGTTACTTGAATGGTTTTTTCATTTACAATAATACTATCCTGGGTGGCAGATACATTTGCGTTCAGACAACCGTGAACAGAGTCGTACTCCAGCAAATGGGCAGTTGTCTGGGTGTCGGTTAAATCATTGATTGCAGTGACTTCAACTCCAGGGTGGTCTAATGCTGCGCGAAAGACCATCCTCCCGATTCTGCCAAATCCATTGATGCCTATTTTTATTGTCATGGCGTGCCTCCTTA
This sequence comes from uncultured Desulfobacula sp., assembly GCA_964562385.1. Taxonomy (GTDB): domain Bacteria; phylum Desulfobacterota; class Desulfobacteria; order Desulfobacterales; family Desulfobacteraceae; genus Desulfobacula. The sequence goes on along the minus strand of CAZLTD010000034.1, from coordinate 12,402 downwards.
TGATGCGGTGGTCAAGGGTTTGATCAGGCCCGTTTGCTCCCTTTTAATATCCCGCTGGCAAGAGAAATGCTTTTCTTCCCATGCTCCACGAGCGCTGAGGTAATAGCGTCCATATCCATTTTTTTTCGGGCATTTACCGCTTTGAGTAGAATAGGTAGATTTACACCTGAGATGACTTCGATATGTCCTTCTTCCAAAAAAGAGTAGCTAAGATTAGAGGGGGTGCCGCCAAACATGTCCGTTAAAATAAGAACCCCGTTGTCGGTTCTGACAGAGCTGATACCGGTTTTGATTTTTTTTCGCAGACTGTCAGGGTTATCCTGGATATTAATTGAAACGGAAGATAGTTTCTCCTGTGTGTCGCCAAGGATAAATTCAACCGTTTCAATAAGGGCGCTGCCTAAATTTGCATGTGTAACAACTAAGATACCAATCATGTGTTTTTTATATCCCGGTCGATATCCCTATGGATTAATCCGGGATTAAATCCTTTATTTCTAAGATGTTCAAAAATGCGTCCGGCAAGGGCAACACTTCTGTGTCTGCCACCGGTGCAGCCGAATGCGATTGTCAAATAAGCCTTGTTCTCTTTTTTATACAGCGGAATCAGGTAATCTAAAAGCACCAGGTATTTTTCAAGAAAATTTTGGGTCTCGGTATTTGTTAAAACAAATTGCTTGACTGCTGTGGATTCCCCGTTCTGGGGTTTGAGTTCAGGAATAAAATATGGATTTGCCAGAAATCTCATATCCATAACCATGTCAGCATCACTGGGTATGCCGTATTTGAAGCCAAAAGAGATAATATTGATTTTTGTCAGGTTGATTTGGGAGTCGCCATCGTGAATCAGTGTCAAAATTTTTGATTTAAGCTGGTGCACATTCAATCCGGTCGTATCAATGGAATGATGCGCTGTTTCTTTTATCGGTTGCATCATCTGCGATTCTTTAACGATGCTGTCAAGCAATGATTTTGCTTTGAATACCGGGTGTTGTCTTCGGGTCTGGCTGTACCTTTTTTGCAATGTTTCCGTGCTGGTCTCAAGAAAAAGAATTTTTGGGGAAAACCCAAGATCCCGGACCGCTTTAATGCCGGGAGTGTAATTTGATACAAAATTTTGGCTGCGCATATCCATGACAAAGGCCAGGCCCTTGATATCCGGATCCTCTTTTAAAGGAAGGTCTAAAAATTTAGGCAACAATTCAATGGGCATGTTGTCGACACAATAGAATCCTGCATCTTCAAAAGCCTGAATCGCCGTTGTTTTACCAGATCCGGACAATCCGGTTATGATGTATACGCTTTGCATCAAATTAGAAATCTTCGTCCTGTTCTTTGATGATTTGTTGAATGTCACCAACTGAGGTAGCGCTGATTAAACCTTTTTTAAAAGACTCCATCCTCAATAGTTTGGAAATCTGTGATAATACTTTCAGATGGTCGCCTGTGGAATTTTCCGGGGTCAGCAGAACAAAAAAGATGTGAACCGGTTTATTGTCTAACGAATCATACTCAACGCCGTTTATACTGAGTCCAAAGCCCACGACCACGCCGTCGACTGAGTCAAGTTTGCCGTGAGGAATGGCAATCCCGCCGCCAATACCTGTACTGCTTCGTTCTTCACGATCTATTAAAACTTCAGTGATCTGTTCAGCTGAGGCTTGAGTGCTTTGGGATATGGCCGATGCCAGTTCGTTGATCACACTAAGTTTGTCAGTAGATTTAAGATCGGCTATTATCGCATTTTTATCAAGGAGTTGGCTGATTTTCATTTAACTTAATTATCCTCTGGGCTGGATAAGTCCCAGCTTTCCGTTATTATGTTTATATAAGACATTGATTTGCTCAGTCCGGGCATTATTAAATACAAAAAAAGATTTTTTTGTTGAATTTAAATGAACAACTGCATCTTCAACATCCATGGGTTTGTCATCGATCGTTTCCATAATAATTGACTCGGTTAATGGACTGTCAAAGGTGTCATCCAAGTATTCTATGTCACTGTTTTCATCTTTGATGCTCCTCTTGTTGCCGGACATATGTCCTTTAACTTTTTCCTTACTTTTTTTAATCTGGGCCTTTACTTTGTCCATCAGGGCATCAATAGAGGAGTACATGCTTTCAGAATATTCTTTTGCATGAATTTTCAGCCGGTCGCATGTCAGGGTGATTTCAGCAATATGTCTGATTTTTTCTATGGACAATACAATATGGGCTTCCGATTGACCGTCCAGCATTTTATCAAATTTATCGAGTTTTTTTTGAATATAAGATTTTAAGGAATCAGACGGATCTATCTTTTTAAAGGTGACGGTTGTCTGCATAAAAACCTCCCTAAAGTTGTTTCCGTTTATTTGAAGGAAGTATGTTTAGAACTTTTCGGTATTTTGCAACGGTTCTTCTGGCGATTTGAATATTGGCATCCTGAAGAATTGTCGCTATTTTTTCATCACTGAGCGGGGCCTCTGCATCTTCCTTTTGGATCAGTAATCGAATTTTTTCTTTGACGCTGGCAGATGCCATGGATTCACCACCGGTACGTTCAATGGATGAATTGAAGAAGTATTTCAATTCAAACAGTCCCTGGGGTGTATATGCATACTTATTGGTCGTTACCCGGCTGATGGTGGACTCGTGCATCTCAATGTCTTCGGCAATGTCTTTTAAAATCAATGGTTTTAAATAGGCAATACCCTTTTCAAAGAACTCTCTTTGAAACTTTAATATACTTTCCATTACAAGGTATATGGTTTTTTGCCGCTGGTGAATGCTCTTTATCAGCCAGGAGGCGGACTGCATTTTCTCATTAAGGTAATTTTTGGTCTCTTTGGAAATTTTCTGGCCCTTTGCAACGGCATTTTTGTAAAACCGGTTGATTCGCAGCTTGGGCAAACCGTCGTCATTCATGACAATTTTAAAGCCGTCTTCATGCCGGTATACGTAAATGTCCGGCGTGATATAAGCCGGTTCGTCCGTTGAAAATTTGCGACCGGGTTTGGGTTCCAGATACTGGATGATTTTAACGGCGGCACGGACATCGTCAACTGAAATTTTCAGTGCTTTGGCAATTTTCTTGCTGTTCCTGTTTTCGAGGTTTTTTAAATGGTGTTTGATAATTTCAGTGATAATCCTGTTTTCAATTCCCAGCTGCCCGACCTGGATAAGCAGGGTTTCACATAAATCTCTGGCGCATACGCCTGGTGGATCGAATGTCTGAAGAATACCAAGGACTTCTTCAACGTGTTCTGTTGAGGATTCAAGTGAACTGGCAATCTCTTCAATATCGCTGCACAAATATCCGTCCCTGTTCAGGTTGCCGATGATCATGTGCCCGATTTTTTCATCAATTTCATTTAGGGCGTGGAGTCTCAATTGCCACAGAAGATGGTCATCCAGTGTCTTTTTTTCTGATGTGAACGCCTCAAAATTCGGGGCTTCAGTGGTCTCAGACTGTGTGTAGACACGGCCTGTGGAATTGTACTCATTAATATAGTTTTCCCAATCCGTATCATTTCTGACCGTATCATCAATGGTGACTTCTTTTACCGGTGTTTCAGTTTCAGACGGTTGTGTTTCTTTTTCTTTGGCAGTAATTTTATTTTCATTGGATTCAAGTGTGTTTGATTCTTCAAGGGCCGGATTCTGTTCCATTTCCTGTTGAATCATTTCGGCAAGTTCAAGACGGGAAAGCTGTAGCAGCTTAATGGCCTGCTGCAGTTGCGGGGTCATAACCAGTTGCTGAGTTAAGATCAGGCTCTGTTGTAATCCAAGTTCCATATTAAAGTTTAAAATTATCTCCCAGATAGATTTTTTTAGCTATTTTGCTTGAAATGATTGTCTCAGGATTTCCTGATTCAATAACCTTCCCCTGGTTCATAATATACGCATTATTACAAACGCCCAATGTTTCTCTTACGTTATGATCTGATATTAAAACGCCGATTCCTTTTTTAGTCAACTGATAAATAATTTGCTGAATATCAATTACTGCAAGCGGGTCAATGCCGGCAAAAGGTTCATCCAGCAAAATAAAAAGGGGATCTGTTGCCAGAACACGGGATATTTCAAGCCGACGGCGTTCTCCACCGGATAGAGAATGTGCCTTTTGACCTGAAAGGCTCTCAATCCCAAGTTCAATCATTAGATCCCGGGCTTTTTTTTCAATGTTCATTCCATTGTTTGGAAGAACCTCTAGGATGGCCGTTATATTTTCCATCACGGTCAGCTTTTTAAAGATACTCGACTCCTGGGGCAGATATCCAATACCCTTTCTTGCTCTGATATACATCGGCAGTTGGGTAATCTCGTCCTGGTCAATGAAAACTTTACCGCCATCGGGTTTTATTAATCCGACCGACATATAAAAGGTGGTGGTCTTCCCGGCACCGTTTGGGCCAAGAAGTCCGGTGACTTCGCCTTGCCGTACACGCAGGCTGACCTTGTCGACAACAGTTTTACCACTATATATCTTTACCAGATTATTTAATCGCAGCTGGGTCATTATTGCTTTTCAGTAAAATCATCTTCAGGATTAAAAAGGGCTTCAACTCTGTTGGTACCGTCGGTTTCCACAATGACCTTGTCGAGTTTTCTAAACCAGGTTATTTTTTTGCCGGTGACATAACTTGTACCGGTCAGCAGTTTGGCGGCTTTCCCAGTAAGAATCAGAACGTCATCTTTAGCAGTGTAAACGGCCTTGTCGGCAAAGGCTTTCCGGTCATTATCCGTGCCGCGTACATTGCCGGTTGCAACAATTTTCTTGATATTGCTCTGAGCTGTTTCATCTTTTGTTTCAGATTTTTCATTAAAAAAGACTTTTATGGAATCCGCAAGGAGAATGGACTCCAATCGGGTGGCCTTGACATTTCCGATAAATTCTACCATGGAGGTATCTCTCAGTGCGACCATCTTATCTGAAATTACATGCAAAGGCGCCTGTTCCTCAGAATCTTTATTCGATTCAGAGTATACCGTGTTCGCTGATAAGCCAAAAATTAATGTCACCACAATGAGTGACATAAAACAGTGTAATGCAGATTTACTGAAGTTTGAAGTGTTCACTAAACAGTCCTTTAACATGTCCTTTTAATATGGTTTTATTGTTGTCCAATTGCGTTGTCATTGAGTCAGCTTCGATGACGGAATCCTGCTTTTCAAGCCGCACTCGGGAATCGGAATGTATTATATGTTCTTTTTTGTTATAATGCAACTGATCAGTTCTCAGAACAGCGTCTTCAAAGGTGACCACAACGTTTTGGGAGAAGGTCATGTCATGGCTTTTTGTATTCAGTTCTCCCTTTTGAGATTTCAGTTGAACTTCCTTGTTGTCTTTGGTGAAAAATTTAACAAAGACCTTATCAAGAACCGCTTTGTTTTTATCTTTTAAAAGCGTTGCTGACGCTGCCGTCAATTCCCATTCTTTAATGCCGCTTTTTTTTGAAATCTGTTTCAGCACATTTAATTTGTACGCAGCTTTAGTGTCAATTTTAACCTCTTTGACCGTGACAGGTTGGGACAGCCGTTTATTTATATAAAAATAGCCGCCAATGACGAGACAGACAATAACCAGAATGGCGATCAGGGGAGTTGTCAGTTTCTGTTTGAGTGAGTGGGTCATAACAGGTACTTTTCAACAATACCATCCCACAGGTTCTTGGCTTTGAGGATCTGTTCGCATATTTCACGCACAGCTCCAAAGCCGCCGTTGCGGGTGGTAACAACGTCTGATTGAGTTTTGACCTCTTCGCTTGCATCTGCAACACAGAAACTGACACCCACACGGGTCAGTACGGGAATGTCGATGAGGTCATCACCGGCAAACGCAATATGGCTGATGTCAACACCCGTTTTTTGGGAGATGGCTTTGAGTGCGGCGCATTTGTCTTTTATGCCGTCATACAACAACCGGATACCCAGGTCATGGCATCGGTGTGCCAGGGCTTTGGATTTGCGGGCGGTAATAATGCCGACATCAACGCCGGCGTCCATAAGCAGGCGCATCCCCAGCCCGTCTTTTACATTGAATTGTTTGATCTGTTCACCGGAATCGGTATAGGTGATTCTACCGTCAGTAAGAACGCCGTCAACATCTAAAAGCAGCAGTTTGATCCCGGACAATTTCTTGTTTAACGACATTTTAGCCCACCGCTTTTTTGATGGCGATCAATGTTGCCAGCAAATCTTTCATCTGGTCCAGAGGCAGGGAGTTGGGGCCGTCACAAAGCGCTTTGTCCGGATCCGGATGGGTCTCAATAAACAACCCGTCAGCTCCGGCGGCAATGGCAGCTTTTGAAAGTGTCGGAACATACTGGCGGTCTCCGGCAGAAGAGTTTGATGCACCGCCCGGTAGCTGGACACTATGGGTAGCATCAAACACAACAGGGGTATTCAGGTCGTGAAGAATAGGGATGGATCGAAAGTCAACCACCAGGTTGTTGTATCCAAAAGATGTTCCACGTTCCGTAATACATATATCTGCACTGCCGGATTCTTTAGCTTTAATAAGAATGTTGTTGCACTCTTTGGGTGATAAAAACTGCCCTTTTTTTATATTAACAGGCTTGCCGGTTTTGCAGGCCGCTGAGATCAGATCCGTCTGCCGGCATAAAAAGGCGGGAATTTGAAGAACATCAAGGGTTTTGGCTGCAAGTTTCGCCTGGTCGGGCAGATGAATGTCTGAAATAATGTTGACGTTAAGTTCTCTTTTGATGGCGCTTAAAATTTTAAGACCTTCATCAAATCCGGGCCCCCTGAATGAGTGAATAGAGGTTCTGTTTGCCTTGTCAAAAGATGCCTTGAAAAAGAAGGGGATCTCAAGTTCGTCCGTCACCTTTTTCAGGTGACTTGCAATAGACAATGTCAGATCAAAGTTTTCAATGACACAGGGGCCTGCGATGAGAAAAAAGCCTGCGTTTTTCGAATTAGCTGATTTAAAAAAATAATTTGTCATAAATGAGTCCAAAATAGAAAGTTTTTTGTGGCCAAATTATATTTTAGGATAGAAAATGTCAAGAATACAAAATCCCGGAGTGAATATTTGAGTTGATTTAATGTTTTTTGCAAGTCGAATGATAGGCGCTTATGCCTCTTTATGATTTCTTTTGCGTTCGCCTGATGCTTTTGGTAATCTTTTGAAGTGATGCGCCCCAAAAAGAGACATTATAGTGAATTTCAAAAATATGTTCTAACAAAAGTCATATAAGAAAATAATCACCCAAAGGCAAATCGATTGTCACTCAACGATCTTTAAAAATTGAGCGATAGGAAAGCATATCCGTGTATCGGAACCTTTTTCTGCGATTTGCGGCAGTCGGTCGGTACAAAATCCCTTGATAAGTTCGGCTCAAGCTGATAAATTACTATAATTTTGTTTTGACACTGACTAACCTCCTGAAAAGATAGGTATTATTGATGAAGAAAGTAGCCTTATCCACTCTTGTTCTGATGGCGTTCATCTCGTTTGCCTGGGTACTTGCAAACAGGTTCGAGGGAACCCCGCCCGTTGTTGACATCAAACTGCCATCACAGTATCTGAAAAAATCCTATGAAATGTCGGTGAGCATAGAAGACAAGAAAACCGGCCTTCGGAAAATAATGGTATCAATCATGCAAAACGGCAAAGAGAAGAAACTGATTGAAAAAACATATTCTTCTTCATTTCTGGCCGGCCTTTTTTCTGATGATCTAACGACCCAGACCTCTTTTTTAATACCCATTGAGTCATGGAAATACGGCATGACTGACGGAGAGGCGGTGATACGCGTCATGGTGTCTGATTATTCCTGGAGGAAGTGGGGAAAAGGCAATGTGTTTTATAAAGAAAAAAAAGTGATTATTGATTCAAAGCCACCAAAAGTGGCTGTTTTAACCAAGCGGCACAATATTGCGCGGGGCGGTTCCGGAATGGTTATATACAAGTTGTTTGAAAAGAACCTTAAAAGCGGTGTACAGGTGGGTGATAATTTTTTCCCCGGGCATTCGGGAATGTTTGCCGATGAGATGATTCATACGGCTTTTTTTGCACTTAACCATCAGCAGGGACCCGGTACGCAGATTTTAGTTATTGCGCAGGATCCTGCCGGGAATACGGCCAAAAGAGGATTTTACCACTATATTCGGGATCAGCGGTTTAAAAAAGATGTGTTAAATATTTCCGATCGGTTTCTGGAAAATAAAATTCCTGATTTTGAAATCGATGCTTCCATTGAGAACACAGGTCCGGCTCACAAGGAGCCACTGGTCAGTAAATTTTTGCTGATCAACGGCAAAGTCAGGAAAAAAAATGTAGATACAATATTGGCTGTTCCGTCAGTATCGGAAAACAAACGGCACTGGGACGGGCGGTTTTTAAGAATGCGGGGAGCTGCCCGGCGGGCAGGATTTGCAGATACCCGAAAATATAAATACCACAATAAGGAAATCGATACTGCCGTTCATCTGGGAGTGGATCTTGCCTCAACATCCAATGCAAAGGTTGTGGCCGCCAATTCAGGCAAGGTGATCTTTGCACAGTTTGAAGGCATTTTTGGGAACACTGTAATTATCGATCATGGCTTTGGGTTGTGCAGCCTGTACGCACATTTAAGTCATATCTCAGTGTCAGAAAACGATATGGTTACCAAAGGGCAGGATATTGGATCGACCGGATTGACAGGCCTGGCCGGTGGTGATCACCTCCATTTTTCCATGATTGTTCACAATACCTTTGTAAACCCGGTGGAATGGTGGGACAAGACCTGGATTAAAAATAATATTACCTCTAAAATTGACAGCATAGAACAGGACCCGAATAACTAAAAAAGGTGTTGAATGAGCGATTATAAAGTGACAAAGACCATTGAGCAGATTAACAAAAAAATTGCAGACGGGCAGGCCGTTGTTGTAACGGCAGAGGAAATCATTGATATAGCCGACAAAGAAGGTGTGGTAGAAGCAGCCAAGAAGGTGGATGTGGTCACCACAGGAACTTTTGCACCCATGTGCTCATCCGGCGCATTCATCAATATCGGCCAGTCCAAACCTGTGGTTCGGACAACAAAGACCTGGTTCAACAATGTTGCCGCCTATTCCGGGGTCGCTGCGGTTGATTGTTATATCGGTGCAACCCAGATTTGTGAAGATGATCCGTTGAACAAACGTCATCCAGGGGAGTTTAATTACGGCGGTGGTCATGTGATCCAGGACCTGGTGGCCGGTAAAAAAGTCCATATCCGGGCTGAAAGCTATGGGACCGATTGTTATCCTAACCGACAAATCGAAAAAACCGTCACGTTGAATGATTTACCCAACGCCATGCTCTGCAATCCCAGGAATGCCTATCAGAATTACAATTGCGCCATAAACCGTTCGGATAAAAACAGATATACCTATATGGGAACTTTAAAATCTGATATGGGAAATGCCAACTATTGCAGCGCCGGGCAGCTGAGTCCATTATTAAACGATCCTTACCTGAAAACCATTGGGGTGGGGACGCGTATCTTTTTAGGCGGTGCCCAGGGCTACGTTACCTGGACCGGAACTCAGCATAAAAAAGAAGTGGAAAGAGGATTGAACGGCGTACCACTGGCGCCGGCCGGCACACTGTCCGTTATTGGGGACTTAAAAGAGATGTCTCCGGAGTGGCTGGTGGGACAAAGCATCAGGGGATATGGTGTCAGCCTGTCCATCGGTTTTGGCATTCCCATTCCTATATTAAATGAAGAGATATTAAAATATACATCAGTTGCCGATGATCAGTTATTTACACAGATTATTGACTATGGATATGACTATCCGGCCGGGGAAACAAAGTCCTATGGCCAGGTCAGTTATTCGGAACTGAAAAGTGGCACTATTATGGTTAAGGGGAAAAAGGTGCCTACGGTACCGCTGTCAAGTATGGTCAAGGCCCGCAAAATTGCAGATATGTTGAAAAAATCCATTATGAACGGTAAGTTTTTCATCGGACAACCACAGCAGACATTCTACTAATTCACGATTGCTACAGATATCAGTTAAAGGGAAGACATGGTCATAAAGAAAACCAGAAGTGCTTTGCGGGAAAATACCGAAGCCATTATTATCGCCATAATTATAGCGATGTTCATCCGGACGTTTATTATCCAGGCGTTCAAGATTCCATCGGGTTCCATGCTGGAAACCCTCCAGATCGGTGATCAGATCCTGGTAAATAAATTTATTTACGGCGTAAAGCTGCCGTTTACAAACGGTAAAACGCTGATCTCGGTTAAAGAGCCCCAAAAAGGGGATATTGTTGTTTTCAAGTACCCTGAAGACCCGAGCAAGGATTTTATAAAACGGGTGGTGGCGACAGCCGGAGATGAGCTTGAAATCATAAACAAACAGCTGTATGTGAATGGCTCACCCGTAAAAAATGAGCCCTATGCGGTTTATAAAGAGAGCAGAATTATACCCGGCCAGTTCGCACCACGGGACAATTTAAAAAAAATCAAGGTACCGGAAAGCAAATTGTTTGTTATGGGGGACAACCGGGATAACAGTCATGACAGCCGGTTTTGGGGTTTTGTGGATCTAAAGGCCGTCCGGGGTGAGGCCTTTATTATCTACTGGTCATGGAATAAAAATAAATTTGGTGTACGATGGGACCGAATTGGAAATCTTTTAATTTAAGGGTTAAGAAATGCCGTTTGAAAAAAAAGATATTTTAGACATTAATTCGCTTGAGCCTGATGAAATAGCCTTGATCCTTGACACTGCGCAGGGAATGAAGGAAATTTCCGAAAGACCGGTTAAAAAGGTGCCGACACTAAGGGGCAAAACCATTGTCCTTTTTTTCCAGGAACCTTCCACACGGACAAAATTGTCTTTTGACACGGCAGCGAAGCGATTAAGTGCAGACAGTATCTCCATATCCAAAAGCTCTTCTTCAATCGTAAAAGGGGAAACCCTTATTGACACGGCCAGAAATCTGGAAGCAATGAAACCGGATGTGATTGTTTTAAGACATCCGTCATCCGGGGCACCTCACTTGATTGCCAAAAGGGTGAAATGTTCCGTGATTAATGCCGGAGACGGTATCCATGCGCATCCGTCCCAGGCATTGCTTGATATGATGAGTGTCAGGGAGAAAAAAGGGGAAATTAACGGGTTAAAAATTGCCATCATGGGGGATATTGCCCATTCAAGAGTGGCTCGGTCAGATATTATCGGATTTTCGAAAATGGGTGCCACCGTCTCTGTGTGCGCGCCGGAGACCATGATCCCTATGGGAATTGAACAACTTGGATGTCAGGTCGCGCCGAATATAGAAACCTGCCTTGCAGATGCCGATGTGATCATGATGCTTCGTATCCAGAAAGAACGCCAGGGAAATATTCTTTTTCCCACAGAAAGGGAATATGCCGCTCTTTTTGGGCTTAATACACAGCGATTGAGTCTGGCAAAAAAGGATGCTCTTATCATGCATCCGGGCCCCATGAACCGGGGAGTTGAAATTTCCAGTGATATAGCTGATTGTGACCGTTCTATTATTTTAGAGCAGGTGACCAACGGTGTGGCATTGAGAATGGCATTGTTTTATCTAGTAGCAGGAGGCGGCCGTCATGCAGATTCTGATTAAAGGGGCAAGGGTTCTCGATCCGGGTAATCTGGATGATTTTAAAGATATCCTTATCAAGGATCATAAAATAGATGCCATTGTTGAGCCGGGTGCTGTCGGTAATGAACGAGAAGGTGAAATTATAGATGCCACCGGGATGATTGTTGTTCCCGGATTGATCGATATTCATGTTCATCTGAGAGAACCGGGGCATGAATACAAAGAGACCATTGAAACCGGGCTTGCCGCTGCGGCTGCCGGGGGATTTACGGCTGTCTGCTCAATGCCGAATACTGATCCGGTCAATGACAACAGCCAGGTGACCCGTTTTATCATCAACCGGGCCCAGGAACTTGGTCTGTCTAAAGTGTTTCCGGCAGGGGCCATCACCAAAGGCTCTTTGGGCCAGACGCTGGCTGAAATATATGACATGAAGCAGGCCGGTATTGTAGCTGTCACCGATGACGGGGTTCCGGTGGACAACTCAAATGTCATGCGAAGAGCTTTGGAATACTGCAAAGGACTTCATCTGCCGGTATTTGTACATGCAGAAGATCATGGCATTGCGGACGGCGGTTCAATGAATGAAGGGGTGTTTGCAACATTCTGGGGAATTAAAGGGATTCCAAATGCTGCTGAAAGCATAATGGTTGTCAGGGATATTGCGTTGGCAGAACTTACCGGCGCCCGGGTGCATTTTTGTCACATCAGTACGGTCGAGTCAGTCGAGGCCATCCGGCAGGCCAAAAAAAGAGGGGTGCCTGTCACCTGCGAAACCGCGCCTCATTATTTCACACTGACGGATGAAGATGTCAAAGAATATGACACCAATTTTAAGATGA
>CAZLTD010000033.1:0-46528 GCA_964562385.1 uncultured Desulfobacula sp. | reverse complement strand
TCAACCTTGTAAGGGTTGCACTCTCCCAACTGAGTTAATCGCCCGAAAAACAAGAGGGGTTATATCAATATTCAAAATACGTGTCAAGCAAAAAACAAACAAACGTCCAAGTTATCTGCAACATTTTTTCGTGCAACGATTATTTACCGCCATTGCTTGTCACCCGGATTGAAAAGTGTTATAAATAAAGCAGGATTTAGCTGCTATTCGATCTTTCACCCAATAATGAATTCTTTAATAAATTAATACCCTGAAACGATCTACCAGTTGTTATTTGCGTTATTAATGTCAGCCAAGGAGTTTACTATATGGAACCTGTACAAGGATATCTCGAAATTATGGACAAAGGGTTTGGTTTTCTTCGAAATATTGAAGAAAACTTCCAGCCGAAACCGGAAAACCCATATGTTCCAAACAGCCTGATCCGAAAACTTAATTTAAAAGAAGGCAGCTTCATTGAAGGATTTGGCGAACAGAAAAGCCCAAACAATCCAAATCTTGCGCTGATCAGAATCGAAACGATCAATAAGCTCCCCTTTGATGAATTCTTGGCAGTACCGTTACTTCAGGATCAGACAAGCGTCAATCCATATGAAAGGCTGCATCTCACACAAAATGATGACGATATTACGGGGAAAGCACTTGATCTGATCGTTCCCATCGGCATGGGACAACGAGGCTTGATTATTTCACCGCCAAAATCCGGAAAAACAACTATCTTAAGGCACATGGCCAACTCGGTTGTGACAAATCATCCCGATGCCAAGGTATTTGTACTGCTCGTGGACGAACGACCGGAAGAGGTCACTGATTTTCAACGGGGGTTAACCGATGCCCATGTTCTTTATTCATCCGCAGACCAGCAGATTGGTCAACACATGCGCATGACCCGCATTGCCATGCATACTGCCATCAGATGTGCTGAAATTGGTCAGGATGCCGTTGTTTTCATTGACTCTTTAACCCGTATGACCCGCGCATTTAATATAGACACAGACAGTTACGGTAAAACAATGACAGGCGGTCTTGGTGCCAATGCCATGGAGTTTCCCAGAAAAATATTCGGCGCCGCCAGAAAGCTTGAAAATGGGGGGTCACTGACCATTATAGCCACTATTCTGGTTGACACCGGTAGCAGGATGGATGATGTTATCTTTCAGGAATTCAAAGGCACTGGCAATATGGACCTTTTTCTTTCCAGAAAATGTGCCGAACAAAGAATATGGCCGGCCATTAATATCAACAAGTCAGGGACCCGAAAAGAGGGATTGTTGATGGATAAGGACGAGTATGACAAAACCATCCAGATTCGCAGATCCGTTTCATCTTTGAATGAAATAGATGCCATGTCACAGTTTTTATCATATTTTGACTAGATTAAGGCACTACTATGTGAACATTCGATCCAGAACTTCTTACAGCAAAGCCCCTTCCAGCACCTGAGACATATCTTCGGCAAAAACTATTTTCATCTGTTTTTGGATGGATGCCGGAATCTCCTTGATATCCTTTTTGTTTTCCTCGGATACGATCACCTTTTTAATACCATTTGCATGGGCAGCCAGCAGTTTCTCTTTTAAGCCGCCTACAGGCAGAACCCGGCCTCTCAAAGTGATCTCCCCTGTCATGGCAACTTTACGGGATACCGGTTTCCCGGTCAGAATAGAGACCACGGCCGTACACATGGAAATCCCGGCAGAAGGACCGTCTTTGGGAATGGCCCCTTCAGGCACATGAATATGAATATCGAGTTTTTTATAAAAATCGTCCTTGATCCCCAAAGCCTCGCTCCTGGACCGGACATAACTGACAGCCGCCTGGGAAGACTCTTTCATGACATCACCAAGCTTTCCTGTAACAAGAACATTTCCCTTACCCGGCATGGTGACCGCCTCAATGGTTAAAAGCTCACCACCTGCCTGAGTCCAGGCAAGCCCGGTAACAATACCGACCTTGTCTTCCTTTTCCCGGGCACTGTCCCGAAATCTTGCCTGCCCCAGATGTTTGGCAACCATGGTTGTGGAGACTCTATGCAGTTTTCGCTTCTGGGTCTGTACAATTTGTTTGGCAATCTTTCTAAGCACCGAAGAGATTTCCCGTTCCAGGTTCCGGACCCCGGCTTCCTTTGTATACTGTTTAATAATGGCAGAGATGGCATTTTTACTGAAAACAGCGTCTTCTGAGGTGAGTCCGTTCTCTTTTATCTGCTTTGGAATCAGGTAGCCTGTGGCAATCTGAATTTTTTCATATTCTGTATAACCGGGTATCTGGATGATTTCCATCCGGTCACGAAGCGGGGCCGGGATATCGTAAAGCGTATTTGCCGTCGTAATAAAAAGAATCTCAGACAAGTCATAATCCACTTCAAGATAGTGGTCATTAAAATTCTTGTTCTGTTCAGGATCCAGGGCTTCCAAAAGCGCCGAAGAGGGGTCCCCCCTGAAATCTGCCGTCATTTTGTCAATCTCATCCAGACAGAAAACAGGATTGTTAAATCCGGTTTTTTTCAATGTCTGGATAATTTTACCGGGCATGGCGCCAACATAGGTTCTTCTATGTCCGCGGATCTCTGCCTCATCTCTCACACCGCCAAGTGAAATCCTGGCAAATGAACGGCCTGTGGCAGACGCCACAGATCTTGCCAGAGAAGTTTTCCCCACACCTGGTGGGCCAACGAGGCAGAGGATAGGCCCCTTGATCTTCTTTACCAGAATCTGAACGGCAAGATACTCCAGAATTCTCTCTTTCGGTTTTTCAAGCCCGTAGTGATCCCGGTCCAGAATATCCTCGGCTTTCTGCAGATCTTCAACCGATCGATTCTTTCTAAACCAGGGCAGCGAAATCAACCAGTCTATGTAATTTCGAACCACGGTTGCTTCCGAAGACATGGGAGACATCATTTTTAACTTATCCAACTCTCTTCTGGTAACGCCTGCGGCTTCCTTTGACATTCTTTTGCGTCTGATCCGGTTTTCAAGATCGGCAAACTCACCGCCCTCACCGTCTTCTCCCATCTCTTTTTTGATGGCACGCATCTGCTCATTTAAATAGTGCTTTTTCTGCAGTTTCTCCATCTGGTCTTTTACCCGTCCCTTGATTTTCTGGGACATGGTAAACACTTCAGTTTCCTTCTGGATCAGCTTGAGCAGCAGAAACAGTCGTTCTTCCACATCGCCGCATTCCAATAGCTTTTGCTTATCCGCCACTTTAAACGGCATCTGGCTCGCTATGGTATCGGCAAATCTTGATTCAAACGCGGCAAGGGCATCCAGATTTTTTAAAAAACTCTGGGGAACCGCTCCGGACAATTTTGAATAATGCCCAAAAGCTTCTGTCACGGTCCGGATAGCAGCCTCACTGGCCTGTTCGGATATGGGGTGCTCATCCTGCTGAATATATTCTACCGTCAGACAGCCATCCTGTTCGTCCATCTTGACGATCTTGCCTCTTTCACACCCCTCAATCAAAGCCTTGACCGTACCATCCGGTAGTTTTAAAAGCTGTGTAATTTTGGCTTCCGTCCCGATTTGGAAAATATCCTTGATAGTGGGTTTCAGCACTTCAGGATTTTTCTGGGTGGTTAAAAACAACTTCTTATCGGCAGCCATGGATTTGGACAGGGCCGCAATAGACTTGTCCCGGCCCACAAACACACTCGTGGTGACCGAAGGAAACAAAACCATGTCCCTTAGCGGCACCAGTGGTAATTGTTTTTTTACACTTTCCGAGCCATCCGGATGAAAAAACTTAGGAATTTTGATCATTGGCTTTAGACTGGTTTATTGGGTTTACGCTTGCTTTTTAGGCTGCTCATAAAGCAGTATCGGCGCCTCATTCTTCAAAACAACCTCTTCTCCCACCACACACTCTTTTACATTTTTCTGGGAAGGAATTTCATACATGATATCGAGCATTGTTTCTTCCATAATCGCACGAAGGCCCCTGGCACCGGACTTTCTTTTGACTGCCTCTTTTGCCATGGCGTCCAGTGCTTCATCAGTAAATTGAAGCTCTACACTCTCTATTTTAAACAACTCCTTGTACTGTCTGACCAAAGCATTCTTAGGTTCTGTCAAAATTTTAACCAGAGATGATTCAGTGAGTTCCCCAATAGAGGTAATAATGGGAAGCCTGCCCAAAAACTCGGGGATCAGACCAAACCTGATAAGATCTTCCGGCTTAAGCTGCTCAAGAAGTTCCCCGATATTTTTATCTTTTTTAATTTCTATTTTGGCACCGAATCCCATGGTTTTCTGGGTAATTCTTCTTTCAATTACCTTTTCAAGGCCCGTGAATGTCCCGCCGCATACAAAAAGGATATTGGATGTATCCACCTTGACATAATCCTGCTGAGGATGTTTTCTTCCACCTTTTGGTGGAATACTGGCCACAGTCCCTTCAATAATTTTCAACAATGCCTGTTGAACGCCTTCACCCGACACATCCCTTGTAATGGACGGATTATCACCCCGTTGGGAAATCTTATCGATCTCATCAATATAGATGATCCCTTTCTGGGCTTTCTCAATATCATAATCAGCATTCTGGACCAAAGACAGGACAATATTCTCCACATCTTCACCAACATAACCGGCCTCGGTTAAGGCCGTGGCATCTGCGATGGCAAAAGGGACATCGAGAAATCTCGCCAGGGTTTGGGCCAGCAAAGTTTTGCCGCAGCCCGTGGGTCCGATGATCAGAATATTGCTTTTCTGAATTTCAACGTCATCGTTTTTCTTTTCAAGCGTTGAACTTAAACGCTTATAGTGATTATAAACAGCAACAGACAGCACTTTTTTGGCCCGATCCTGTTCGATGACATACGCATCCAGCAGTTCTTTAATCTGTTTGGGTGTTAAAAAGTCCTTCAGACCATTCTTTTCAGCCTGTTTTTCTTTTTCTTCATCCTCAACTATTTCACCACACAATTTAATACATTCATTACAAATGTACACGCTGGGACCCGCAATCAGTTTTTTTACCTCTTTTTGATTTTTACCGCAAAAAGAACAGAAAAACTGATCATTGCCTTCATCTTTTCGAGCCATATCTTAACCTACTCCTTTGAAGATTTGTCCGTATCATCTTCCAACTCGCTTCGATCAGCAACAACCTTATCGACAATACCATACTCCATGGCCTGATCAGCAGACATGAAAAAATCGCGTTCCGTATCATCGGCAATACGTTCAAGATCCTGTCCGGTATGAAACGAGATAATCTCATTGAGCTTATCTTTCATTTTTAATATTTCCGTGGCCTGGATCTTAATGTCAGTGGCCTGACCCTGTGCACCGCCCAATGGCTGGTGAATCATTACCCGTGAATTGGGTAGGGCAGATCTCTTCCCCTTGGCACCGGCGGTCAACAACAATGCTCCCATACTGGCAGCCTGACCAATGCAGACAGTTGCCACGTCGGGCTTAATGTACTGGATGGTATCGTAAATTGCCATCCCGGCGGTCACAACACCGCCGGGTGAATTAATATAAAAGCTGATATCCTTTTCAGGATCTTCAGATTCAAGAAACAGCAGCTGTGCAACAATCAGGTTGGCAATCTCATTATCAATGGCAGAGCCAATAAAAATAATTCTATCTTTCAAAAGGCGTGAATAAATATCGTAAGCACGCTCCCCTCTGTTGCTCTGTTCAACAACCATTGGAATTAGAGGCACGATTCAAGCTCCTTTATTTTGTTTAATCGTAAATTGGCAGCGCCGGACCACAAGGGATTCCTTACTCTTTTTCTTCGGTAGCACCCTCTTTGGCCGCCTGCTCTTCATTCTGGATTCCATCTTCAACAGCATCAGGTTCAACTTCCGTAACGCTGCCTTTCTCTATTATAATGTCAACCGCCTTTTTTTCAAGCTGTGTGTGTTTATAATATTCAAGCTGCTTGGGATCCATATTAAAATAATTCTTTATCGAATCAACCGGGGCATTCATACCCATTGCCATCTCTTCAAAACTCTTCTCGAGTTCTTCATCGGTCAGTTCAAGCTCAGTCTGGGTGATAATTTTGTCTAAGATCAAATGTCTGCGGGCCTGTTTTTCAGCCACATCGCGGTATTGTTCCCGAATTTTTTCTTTGCTTAAACCGGCTTCTTCCAGGCTGGTATTATTGGCGGCATAGGCCTGTTCAGCTTCAGTGGTGATGCCGTTGAGTTCGCCTTCGATCATTGCCTCAGGCACCTCAAATTCATACTTATCCAAAAGCTGTTGAAAAATCTGCTCGGAAAGTTCATGTTTGATTCTCTGCTCGTATCCTTTGCCAAGATTATCTTTGATGGAATCTTTTACATCCTCGAGAGTTTCAAACTGGCCCAGGCCCTTAACCATGTCGTCATTGATTTCCGGTAGAATTTCTTCCTGGATCTCTTTAAGAGTAACCTTGTACAATATGGTTTTCCCCTTAAGATTTTCATCATGATAGTCATCGCTGTAGACAACTTCAATTTCAAGCTCCTGAACCGGTATCACGCCGACTAGTTTCTCAGAAAACTCCTTGGGCAATGTGCCCTGATCGATACCCATCAGGTAATTTTCAATTTTAGGCGTTTTGTCAAAGGCCGCGCCATTCAGGAACCCTTCATAATCGATCAATACAAAATCCGTATCCGTGACCGGGCGCTCTTCTTTTACAGTCTCTTTTTTCGCCATGGTTTTCTGGATCATATGTATCTGGCTATCGATTTCCGCGTCAGACACTTCATATTTTGTTTTTTCAAGGGCGATACCTTCGTATTCGATATCCTCAATCTCAGGCTTCACTTCAATGGTAACATCAAAGCAATAGTCTGCTTCAGTGTCCAGCTCCGGTGGATCCATCTGGGGGCCGCCGACAATATTAAATTTTTCTTCTTTGATAACATTAAAAAATGCTTCCTGAATCAGACGGGGGGCAACATCGGCATGAACATCTTTTGAAAATCTGTTTTCCAGTACCTTCCTGGGGACTTTCCCTTTTCTAAACCCTTTTACATCAGCTTTCTTTTTCAAATCGTTGTATGCTTTGTTAAGTTCTTTGGCAACATCTTCTTTGGGAATTTCAAAAGAGAGCACTTTTTTGACACTGCTCTTGTCTTCAATTTTAAACTGCATTTCTTTTTGTCCTGTATTCAAAATTTAATTAAAATTATACCACCAGTAAACACTTCTTTAACTCATTAAAAAAATATGCAATATATAATTTTATATTACATATTTATTGCTGTTACATAAAGTTTACTAAAATAACGCTTATATATAAAGGTGTCAAGAAAATTGCCCAAACCAGCAAGTTTTACTCTTTTAACCCTTGTGTTTATCCTGGCCTTCATCCCAGCAGTGTCCTTGGCTGACAGACAGATCAAAACCACACAACAACTTATTGTTATAGACCCCGGACATGGCGGTTCACAACCCGGCATAATCTCTTCTTTTGCGTTAATGGAAAAAAATATTGTTCTGGCACTGGCAAAGAAAACCGCCGCATTACTGGATGATCAATACAATGTTATCCTGACCCGGAAAAAGGATACGACTATTTCCGTGGACCAGCGGATTTCAACGGCCAACTTTCGCAGGGCAGATCTTTATATCAGTCTGCATCTGGGACACTCCGGTAGCCGGTCAGGTTTTTTTCACTACTACACCCAACCCGGCATCAGAGCAAAAAAGGACACCTCTTCCCCTGAATGGAAAACAATATCCCTTGAGCACACAGGAGCCAGCAAAAAACTCGCCCAGGCTTTTTTTGATATATTTTCTGTCAAAATCAACAGCACCCGGTTTTTTATAAAGGCCTCCCCGGTAGTGCTTCTTGAAGGCAGTAACATGCCGAGCCTTTTGATAGAACCCTTCCCGATTTCGAACCTGCCGCAAAACAAAATCGAGCAGGACCTGTTTTTAAACAATTATGCAAAACTGATTGCGCAGAGCATTGATCTTTATTTACAAAAAAAATAAAGGGGCATCCATAAATCTGCTTGCTTTGTTTTAATAAAACTGTTATTTGTCCTGTTTGTGTTAATTGGTCGGTATCGGGGCGTAGCGCAGTCTGGTAGCGCGCCTGCTTTGGGAGCAGGATGTCGGGAGTTCAAATCTCTCCGCCCCGACCACTAAAACACGCCCTTCCCTATATCTTCAAAAAACATCCGTTTAAATCTTGCGTGATTGAAACGACCCCTTTGGCTTTATAAAACCTTTTTTTAAACTTGAAGTCTTGTCGAACCGATTGTATATATAACAATACTTCAAAACTCTTTATAAGAACATTATTTATTATGGTTTTTTTTGCTTGCTTGCTTGTCACAGTTATTTTTTACTATCTTCAGACCGAAGGTCTGATATATGTAGTAATCATTGCGGTTGTCGCAGAATTGTTCAACCTGTTCATGACCCAAACCATGACTGCAACCACCAAAAATAAAGCCGCGAAAAAATACGGCAAAATCATCAATGACTACAAAAATAAAGTAACAACACAGATTAAAACCATCAATCAATTAAAAAAAATTCGGGATGATTCCGTACACAAATTATACAAAGCAAACCAGGCTATAAAAAAGTACGAAGAGGAACTGGGTATTGAAAACAGTGAGGCCATTGACATCCCGGTGACGAAACCTGCCGCCCCCCCCAACCGGCCCTGACCCGTCTGGCTCACCTGAAAATGAAAAAAAGCCAGAAGAATTCGTAGATCTTCCCGCCGGCTCAAACAGAAAAGAACTGCCCATCTAAAACGTTTCCTAAAAAAACCTGTGAAACGCCCGTTCTTATACTTTAATCTCTTATGATTTTTATTCTGACGATTTGACCCTGCTTATTGATGTAAGCAACTCCCTTGGCCAGTCTCTTTTGTGAATCTGTCCCGACAATATCGATATTTTGTTCAAACAAAACAACTGAATTTATCTGTTCCGGTTTGGGTTTCGGTCTCTGGACCGACGGACTTGATTGTCCTGAGATCCTTTTTTGAGTGACCTGTTTTTTCTGAGATGGTTTTTCAGCCACCTCATAGCGGGCTTTGTTTCTGCCAGCTATCAATTCTGAGACACCTGAATAATCGCCTTTCTCTTTTTCATCCGAACACGCTGAAATCAAAAGGGACAGACCCAGGGTCAGGCATAAGAGGCATAGAAAATGTTTCCCTGATTTCATATTGCTTATGTCGAGGGTTATCCCGCTCCTTCCACAGTAAAACGGCGATTCAACCTCATCGTGGTAAACAAACCATACACATCTTTTGAGACATTGATCACTTTAAGCTCTCGATCTGATTGATTCAATGTATTATGTGCGGCAATGATAACCCCGATACCTACTGAATCCACCATATCAACGCCTTCCAGGTCAATGACCACTTCGACAGAAGATTCATTTATAATTGAAAGCAACTCTCCTTTAAAATCTTCTGCCATTGAAGCCACAACATCAGTTCCCGGCTTGATGATAGTCTGGTCTCCCTGGTTCACTATTTCGCTCATCTTGTTCTCCTGTGGTAAAGAATTAATCATTCCTGCCAACATTTACGGCTAACGCAATACCGAAACTCTTTTACATCAATAAATTACGCATGTCACTACTATATCAAAAAAAAAGAACAGTTCAAACACAATTTTCATGGGCGTCTATCTCCTATTGGCGTAAAATAGGCTTGAAAAAAAATAAAATAACATCTATATATACAACTTCCGGCTGTGCAGCCGGCTTTGGATTATTCTGATCGGTCGCCTCGTAACAGAAGGCCATGAACCTCGTCAGGTCCGGAAGGAAGCAGCGATAAGTGATCTCTTCTGTGTCGTGGATCGATCCCGGTCATGCAATTTTCCTGTTGCCGCTGCCAGCCGGATCTTTTTTTCCCCTACCCCATGAATGAGTGCAATCTTTTTGAACAAAGCATCTCACCCCATAGGTTCAAACTTAAAAACCGGGAAATTACCCTGCGCAGACATATACAACACCTAATTTAACGGCATGCTCTTTAAGCAGGGGAAAGCCATATTATCAATGTCGTTTTAACCACCAATGCTTTGTGACAGACAATAGTAATGATTTGAATACAAGGCCTTTTTGAATTTTGCGTCACCAGGGTTTAATTCCTACTCAATTTATATCTTGACATGCCTTTAAACGGACTTACTTTTCAGCCATAAATTCGAATCCGAACGGGTTAAATTACGCTAATTATAAGGGATACTTTGAGCAGGGGAAAAAATTGACAACTGAAAAAAAGAAAAAAAAAAGCACTACCGCAAAAAAAGCGTCTCCAGCACCAAAAGCTAAAAAAACAAAATCCAGCAAGACTTCTAAAAAAGAGCAAAAGGATGCACTCAAAGAATTAACTGAGCAGCTCTCTTCTGAAAAGGATCGTGTTTTAAGGCTTTCGGCTGAATTTGAAAACTATAAAAAACGCAAACAACGCGAAATTGATGACTTTAAAAAATTTGCCAATGAAATGGTTTTCAAAAGCATGCTGACCGTTGTGGACAATATTGAAAGAGCGATAACGGCGTCCCAGGATAATTCCGACGAAGACAGCCTGCTCGAAGGTGTCAAACTGACCCACAAAGAGATCCTTAAACTTTTTGAAACATTCAATGTCAAACCTGTTGAAGCGCAGAATCAGCCCTTTGACCCCAATTTTCATCAGGCTGTTACACAGGAAGAGACCGATGAGTTTCCGGCAAATACGGTTACCACGGTGCTCCAGAAAGGATACCTGCTGCATGACAGACTGATTCGTCCGGCTATGGTTGTTGTCTCGAAAAAAGTTGAAAAAGAAACTGAAGAAACTAAAGAAAATTAAATATATTTTGGAGGAATTGTTATGGGTAAAATAATCGGAATAGATTTGGGAACAACCAATTCATGTGTTGCCGTCATGGAAGCTGGTGAGTCTAAAATCATCACCAATGCAGAGGGTGGGCGAACCACACCGTCCATTGTGGCAGTCTCGGAAAGCAACGAGCGTATCGTCGGGCAGACAGCTAAACGTCAGGCCGTTACCAATCCTGAAAACACCGTATTTGGTGTAAAACGACTGATCGGAAGGAAATTCAACTCACAACAGGTACAGGGTGACATCCCCATTTTGCCGTATAAAATTGAAGCTGCTTCAAACGGTGATACCCGGATCAACTTGAGAGGCAAACAACACAGCCCTGCTGAAATATCATCCTTTATTCTGGCCAATATTAAAAAGACCGCAGAAGACTATCTTGGTGAAGAGGTTACTGAAGCTGTCATCACGGTTCCTGCATATTTTAATGACAGCCAGAGACAGGCCACAAAAGATGCCGGTAAAATTGCCGGTCTTGAAGTCAAACGAATTATCAATGAGCCGACGGCTGCCTCCCTGGCCTATGGCCTGGACAAAAAAGGCGAAGAAAAAATTGCTGTATTTGATCTGGGTGGCGGCACCTTTGATGTTTCCGTTCTTGAAATCGGTGATGGTGTATTTGAAGTTAAATCTACATCCGGCGACACGCATCTGGGTGGTGAAGATTTTGACTTAAGAATCATTGAGTATATTGCCGACGAGTTTAAAAAAGACCAGGGCATTGATGTCAGGGGCGATAAAATGGCCCTCCAACGGTTAAAAGAGGCTGCTGAAAAAGCCAAAATGGAACTTTCTTCATCCACTGAAACAGCCATTAACCTGCCGTTTATTACAGCAGATGCCTCCGGTCCTAAACATCTGGATGTCAAGCTGACCCGTGCAAAGTTGGAATCCCTTGTTTCAGACCTTTTAGACAAACTTGTAACCCCCTGTAAAACGGCTATAAAAGAAGCAAACCTTGGCGCCGGAGGCGTTGATGAAGTGGTTCTGGTCGGCGGGATGACCCGCATGCCGGCGGTCCAGGAACGTGTTGAGCAGATCTTTGGGAAAAAACCGCATAAAGGCGTTAATCCGGACGAAGTTGTTGCCATGGGCGCGGCTGTTCAGGCCGGTGTTCTCCAGGGAGATGTCAATGACGTCCTGCTGTTGGATGTTACCCCGCTCTCTCTGGGTATTGAGACCCTTGGCGGTGTCATGACCAAGCTCATCGACAAAAATACGACGATACCGACAAAGAAAAGCCAGGTATTCTCAACTGCCGCCGACAACCAGCCGGCAGTTTCCATTCATGTTCTCCAGGGAGAAAGAGAGATGTCCGGTGATAACAAGACACTGGGCCAGTTTGAACTGGCAGATATTCCACCGGCACCCAGAGGCGTCCCGCAGATAGAGGTCTCTTTTGATATTGATGCCAACGGTATCGTTCATGTTGCAGCTAAAGACAAGGCAACCGGCAAGGAACAGTCAATTCGTATCACTGCTGCCAGCGGGCTGTCTGACGATGAAATCGACAAGATGGTCAAGGATGCTGAATTGCATGCCGAAGACGACAAAAAGAAGCGGGAACTGATCGACACAAAGAACAGCGCGGAAGCCCTGGTCGACCAGACCGAGAAAACCTTGAAAGAACATGGGGACAAGGTTGACGAAGAGACAAAGAAAAGCATTGAAGCAGCCGCTGAAGCATTGAAACAGGCCAAAGATTCTGACAATGTGGAAGAGATCAAACAAAAAATAGAGGCCCTGTCTCAGGCATCTCACAAACTGGCCGAAGTCATGTACCAGCAGGCGGCTCAGGACGGGCAGGCAGCCCCTGGTGCAGATGCTGCCGGTGAGGCACCTCCTGAGGATGATGATGTGGTTGATGCAGACTTCGAAGAGGTTAAAAAAGACAAATAAATCCGGAGTGTAAAATACCGGCCTAAAAATTATAAAACCAGTTGAAGTTCATCCTGCCGTGGTCTATAGTTGCCCACGGCAGGATTTTTATTTTAACACCTAAGGTTTTAGCACTTTATGATAATTACCGAAATACTGGCCCAAAATGCCCGGCTTTATAAAAATGACACAGCACTTGTTGAACGGACACCATCCATTGATCTGCGCCGCACATTAACATGGTATTCATTTTATCAGACCGCAAACAAACTTGGCTGTGCTCTTGAGAAAAAAGGAATTAAAAAAGGAGACAAGGTCACACAGTTGATGACCAATACCCTTGAATGGCTGCCCATCTATTTCGGCATTCTGTCCACCGGTGCATGGGCGGTTCCCTTAAACTTCAGATTTGAAGCAGATAAAATCCTGTTGTGTTCCCGCATTGCAAGGTCCAAGGCCTTTATCTTTGGCGAAGAATTTACCGAACGAATCGAATCTGTCAGACCCCAGTTGGAAAAAGACGTTACCCTCTGGATATTCACAGGTCCCAAAAAGAAATGTCCCGCATGGGCGGAGCCCTATGAGGATTTTATTCAAAACGAAGACGGCAGTGCCCCCCCCAATGTAGCCTTGGATATTGATGATGATGCAGCGCTTTATTTTACCTCCGGCACCACCGGTGACCCCAAGGCGGTTCTTTTAACCCATAATAATCTTGAGCATGCCTGCGTTGTGGAGAATGCCCACCACAGCCAGACAAAAGAAGATGTCTTTTTGTGTATTCCGCCGCTTTATCATACCGGTGCAAAAATGCACTGGATGGGCAGCTTTCTTGTGGGCGGCAAGTGCGTCCTTTTAAAAGGGGTCACCCCCAAATGGATCATTGAAGCGGTATCCCAAGAAGCGTGCACCATTGTATGGCTTCTGGTTCCCTGGGCCCATGATATTTTGATTGCCATTGAAAACAATGAAATAGATCTTTCAAAACACAGTCTTTCCCAGTGGCGTCTGATGCATGCCGGTGCACAACCTGTCCCCCCGAGCCTGATAGAGAACTGGCAAAAATATTTCCCCGGACAGGATTATGATACCAACTACGGGCTGACCGAATCCACAGGCCCCGGGTGTGTCCACCTGGGCGTAGAAAACGCCGAAAAAATTGGCCCCATTGGCGTCCCCGGACTTGGCTGGGAAGCAAAAATAGTGGACAAACTGGGCAATCATCTGTTTGGTAATGAGTCTGGTGAATTGATTGTCAAAGGCCCCGGCGTTATGAAAGAGTATTATAAAAACCCGGAGGAATCGGCCAAAACCATAAAAGACGGGTGGCTTCATACAGGCGATATTGCCCGTTATGACATGGACGGCTTCATCTGGCTGGTTGACCGGAAAAAAGATATGATTATTTACGGCGGGGAAAATATTTTCCCTGTGGAGATTGAAAATTTTTTCCAGCAGAATCCCAAAATAAAAGATATTGCCGTCATCGGCATCCCGGATGACCGGCTAGGCGAAATTCCGGCCGGTATTGTCAGTGTCAAACCGGGCTGTATCATGTGTGAAAGTGATATTATCGAATTTCAAAAAGAGCTGCCCCGGTACAAGCAATTGAAAAAAATCTTTTTCGGTGATGTTCCCCGGAACCCCACCGGGAAAATCGAAAAACCAAAACTTCGTAGAATCTATGCCCAGGACAAACGCAAAGATATTCAAAAACTGCTACGGTAAATATTTTAAAAAAGGAAAGGCAGACGCTGTGAATAAAACATTTATCATCATATTAATCAGCTTGTGTCTTTGCAGCCCGGTGTTTGGAGAAAAGACCGTCGTCAGCAAGGAAGATATTTTATCAAACCTTGAAAAAAGATACACTGGTAAAAGCTTTGTGGCCCGGTTCTCTCAAATTTCAAGACTTGCCGCCCTGGATATTACAGAAAAGGCAGTGGGAAAAGCATTTTTCAGCCATCCGGGGAAAATGCGGTGGGAATACGAAGAACCTGAAACCCATCAAATTATCACCAATGGAGAATTGTTGTGGATTTACCGGCCCAGTGAAAATCAGGTCATGACAGGAGATGCTGCCCAATTTTTCAAATCCGGGGCCGGCGGGGCCTTTTTATCAGACATCTCCCTGATCCGGAAAAACTTTGAAATTCGGATCAAAGAAATTGCAAAAGAGTATATAGAGATTGACCTGAAAAGCAAAAAAGAAACCACAGATATCAAATCCATCGTGATCAGGCTGTCTAAAAAAGAGTATGAAATAACACGGGTTGTCACCTACAACCAGTTTGAGGATACCACCCTGTTCGAATTTTTCGACACCCGGTTTACGCAGATTGCACCAGAACGGTTTGAATTTGAAGTACCAGAGGGCGTTAGTGCTATTGACATGGAATAACCACCGGTGGGCTTTAAGTCTTTAATTTGAATTTCCCAAATAATCAAAAAAGGTCTCAACCCGATTATAGGCCAGGAGACTGAACCGAACACCAAGGACGATACAATGAAAGAAAAAATCAAACAACTGGCAAAAGAAAAAAATGCTATTATACTTGCCCATAATTATCAGCCTGCTGAAATCCAGGATGTCGCGGACCTTTGCGGCGACTCACTTGAATTGAGCATCAAGGCATCCAAAACGACAGCCGATGTAATTGTCTTTTGCGGGGTTCATTTTATGGCAGAAACCGCATCTATCCTGAGCCCGGATAAAACCGTGATCCTTCCCCGCACAGACGCAGGCTGCCCCATGGCCGACATGGTTGAACCTGAGGCCCTTTGTGCCAGAAAAGAAGAACTTGGCGGAATTCCTGTTATTACGTATGTGAATTCGTCGGCAGCGGTCAAAGCGGTTTCCGATATCTGCTGCACCTCGGCCAATGTGGTCAAAATAGTCAACAGCCTGGATGCTGATGAGGTATTGATGACACCGGATAAAAACCTGGCACAGTATGCGGCAGCCAATACGGATAAAAAGATCCACCTGTGGGACGGGCACTGTCCTTTTCATAACACATTGACCGCTGATGATGTGTTGCAGGCGAAAAAAGAACATCCTGATGCCCTTTTTATTGCCCACCCCGAATGTCCGCCACCGGTGCTTGAACTGGCCGACAGCATCCAGTCCACCTCCGGAATGATCAGCTTTGCCGGGAAATCGGATCAATCGCAATTTATCCTGGGCACTGAAGTCGGACTTTTATACCCTATCTCCAAGGCATACCCGGACAAGCAGTTCTTTGCCGCTTCTGATAAAATGTACTGTGAGGATATGAAAAAAATCAGCCTGGAAAACCTTGCTTTAAGCCTTGAAAACTTAAGCGGTCAGATAAAAGTGCCTGAAGATATCAGAAAAAATGCATTAGGAGCGGTTGAAAAGATGATCAACCTGTAAAAATTGCTTCACGTATGAGTTTTGGCAACATCAGGGGCGGTACTCCAGAACCAAAAGGCTGATATCGTCTGCGGGCGTATTGCCGCCTTTTAAATGTCTCTGGGCAACTATCTGGTTCACCATCCGGTCTGCTGACAACGGCCCCATTGTCTTCAAGGCCTGGTACAGACTGTCGATATTGGACGGGGACCCTTTTTCCCCGAAATAGTCCACCAGACCGTCTGTATAAAGGATCAGTTTGTCCCGGGCAGACAAAACGGTTTCATATTGCTGCGGATTTGAATTGCGGTCAATGCCGATAATCCCCCCGCGTTGCTCAAGGACTTTAAGCCTGCCGCTGTTTTTGACAATCACCGGCGGTACATGACCGGCACTCCCCCAGGTCAGACAACCGGTCTTTGTATCAAACAAAAGACTGACAATGGTCAGGTAACTGCCAAATCGCTCAAAAGGAAACTGCTGATCCAGCAACTTTAAGACTGCCCTGGGTTGATAAGGTATTCCGTTTCTCAACCCCTTGATATGCAGGTGATCCAAAAATTGTTTGACCATCACCGCCACAAGCGCGGCTGACACACCATGACCACTGACATCCAGCATGTAGCAACTGGTGAATGTGTCGTGCTCCTTATAGATATGGAACACATCCCCCCCGACCTTGTGGCTGGGTTCAAAAAACCAGTCAACATTTAAATTATCAATATCCGGGCGTTTTGCCGGCAGCAGGCTTCGCTGGATCTGGGCCGCCTTTTCAAGATCAATGTCGATCTGTTTCTGCTTTTGTTTTAACTGCCGCTTGGAGTGTTCTATTTGTGTGATATCATAAATAAAAGCCAGGATCATTCGGCGCCCCAGGTACTCAATGGGACGGCAGGAGAACTCAAGATATTTTTTCACGCGCCTGCCATTGATCTGGAAATCGCGTTCCAGAGGCTGTCTCTTATTGGAACGGCATTGTGACAGCGCCTGTTTTAACGACTGCCTGAAAGTGCAATCGCTGCAAAACGAGGTTTCCCCGCAGGGTTTGTTCTCATTTACAGCATTGATGCACCCGGATGCCGATCCGAATGTCAATTTTGATACATTGGAAAACGCCGGGCTGAACAGGGAGATAAAGCTGTCATTAAACTGAAATATTTTCAAGTTTTCATCCACAACAAATATGGCAGCATCCATGTTCTCAAGGACCAGGTTTAAAAATTGTTTTGAATCTTTTAATTTTGCAATATCTATTGTCATATCAGGTCTGCCCTACCGGCTGTCCATGGAACTTCATTGTGCTTCTACAAATTTACCGTCTTTAAATAAAATAGGTCAGGCGCCTGAAACTTCAAGGCGCCTGACCCGTATCTATCAATGAATCACAAAAAAGTTAAAATTTACATGGCATCAAAGACTTCGTCCGGGATATCTGCGTTGGAATAAAATTTTTGAACATCATCACAATCATCCAGCACTTCCATGAATTTTATCATCTGTTCAGCTTCTTTGCCTTCAACCTTTGTCATATTCTGCGGAATCATGGTAATTTCCGCCAGACCATACTTGATTTGTGCGGCATCCATGGCATCTTTGACAGCATCAAAATCAGATGGCTCCGTGATGACTTCAAAATCATCCCCTTCATCTTTAATATCTTCAGCTCCGGCATCAAGCGCCACTTCCATTAACGTATCTTCATCACTGTCATCTTTGGCCACAGTGATCAACCCTTTTTTGTCAAACATCCAGGCGACACATCCGTCTGTCCCGACATTTCCGCCCGCCTTGCCAAAGGCGTGTCTCACCTCGGCAATGGTCCTGTTTTTATTGTCGGTCATACATTCGACAAGGACGGCCACACCACCGGGGCCATAGCCTTCATAGACGATTTCCTCGTAATTTACGCCTTCAAGTTCGCCTGTACCTTTTTTAATGGCGCGTTCAGAGGTATCCTTGGGCATATTCTGGGATCGGGCCGTGGTCAATGCATGCCGTAGCCGGGGATTGGCATCCGGGTCTCCGCCACCCATCCTGGCAGCAACGGTGATCTCCTTTATTAATTTTGTAAAAAGCTTCCCTCTTTTCGCATCTGTCGCACCTTTCTTATGCTTGATGGTCGACCATTTGCTATGTCCTGACATATTATCAATCCTCCTTACTTCTTGCCTTTGGCTATAATATATATTTCTTTACTTTGTTTTCTGCAACTTTCCGGTTTAAATATTTTGCACTCTTTAAACAGAGATTTAACATTTTTTTGAAAAGCGTGAAAGTCATTCCCCTGAAATATCTTGCAGACAAAATGCCCACCGCTGTTTAAATGCTGTACCGCAACGTCCAGAGCCATCTCACATAATTCAAAGGAGCGCAGTGCATCCACATCCTTTCTACCGGTGGTTGCCGGGGCCATATCGCTTAAAATCACATTCAACCCGTCGGTTTTACCAAAAAATCCGGCATCGTTCATATTCAAAATATCATCTGTGACACTCTTGGTATTTGGCGGCAGTTTGATATCAATTGGTTTTAAATCAACGCCGAACACCCGGCCTTTATCGCCCACCTGTCTGGATGCAAAAAGCATCCATGATCCAGGTGCGCAGCCCAGATCCAGCACTGCATCATTTTTCCGTATAACCTTAAACTTGTTCTGGATCTCCTCAAGTTTATAGATGGATCTGGCCGGGTACCCCTCGGAACGGGCCCTGCGGGTCAAATGATCTTCCCACTGATTTGACCCGGCCTTTTTTTTCTTTTTATTTGCCTTTTTTTTTGCCGGCATTAAAATAAGACCTCCATGGCGTCTTTCAGGAAACTGACACTTTCAATGGTCATTCCGTTGATTTTCGATATCTGCTTAATCGTGGTACTGGGGACAAGACTTCTTGTAAATCCCATTTTGGCAGCTTCCTTGATTCTTGCCTGGACCTGGCCCACTGCGCGGATCTCACCGGTCAGGCCGATCTCACCGATTAAAATCGTTTTCTTGTCCACCGGCCGGTCCAGAAAGCTTCCTGCCAGGGCACAGGCAATGGCAAGGTCGGCGGACGGCTCCACCACCTTTACCCCGCCTGTCACATTCATAAAAATATCGAGCCCGGCCAGATTCATGCCCAGCCGTTTTTCCATAACCGCCACAATCAGTGCCACCCGATGATTATCCAGCCCTAAAACGGTTCTTCTGGGCGTACCCAGCCCTGAGCTTGAGGCAAGACCCTGGATTTCGATCAAAATGGGGCGCGATCCTTCCATGCAGGAGGTCACTACAGATCCCGGCGCCACCACGGTTCGTTCTGATAAAAAAACCGCTGACGGGTTAGGAACCTGGGTTAACCCCTTTTCATTCATTTCAAAAACACCAATCTCGTTGGTGGAACCGAACCTGTTTTTAACCGCCCGCAATATCCTGAAGATATGGCTTTTATCCCCTTCAAAATATAGCACCGTATCCACCATATGCTCCATGATCCTGGGACCTGCAATGGCACCGACCTTTGTGACGTGGCCCACGAGAAAAATGGGGATCCCGGTGGATTTAGACAGCTTCATAAACTGCATGGCAGCTTCCCTGATCTGGGTAACACTGCCGGGTGTTGACGCAATCTCCGGGTGAAACACCGTCTGAATCGAGTCAATCACAAGTGCATCATATTTTGTCTGCTCAACCAGAGAAAGGATCGTTTCCAGATCGGTCTCAGATACGACGAACATCTCTTGGCCAGCTGTTTTAAGGCGCTTGCCCCGCATGGATATCTGCCGGATGGATTCCTCGCCGGACACATAGAGGCATTTTTTCCCGGCATCTGCCATTTGGGAAAGAACCTGCAGCATCAAGGTGGATTTTCCGATCCCTGGATCCCCGCCGATCAGGATCAGGGAGCCGTCAACAATCCCCCCGCCCAGCACCCGGTCAAATTCAGCCAGCCCGGTTTGTATGCGGTCTGATTCCTTAACATCTATTGATCCGATGGGAACCGGCTGCGGTATAAATGCATTTTTCTTTTTTTGAGAACCGCCGGCTATCAGCCGTTCTTCAACAAGGGTATCCCATGCCCCGCATTCCGGGCACTGCCCCATCCATTTAGGGGTATGTCCGCCGCAGGACTGACATCTGAAAACCAGTTTATCCTTTTTTTTCAAGTCGTTAAAACCTCAATTGGGTCAATTTAATAAAGTTTTTGACTATAGCACTTTGCAGCCGCCTGATCAAGATTGAGAACCTGCCCTGGCCTTAATCATCAATTTGGATGCCCTTATCCCGTGCGATTTTTGTTGCCGCATCCAGTTTGGCATTTTCCTTCAACGCCTTTTGCCTGGACGCAGAAATCGTTTTGGTCATGGCAACCATTTTTTGAATCTTCTCTTCAAGATCTTCTTTGCGACCGGACATGCTTTGTTTAATATCTACAAGCTGATGCCGGGCCTGCTGTTTCGCTTCGTTGGCCGCTTTTTGTGCCATCTTGGCTCTTTTTAAGGCATGCTCAAGATCATCGTGAATCTGCGTCAATTCCTTTACCGGACCCTCTTCGGGATCTGTTTGAAGATCAATGCTTATGGCGGCGGTGACCAAAGCGCTGATATGGGTCCCCCCCCATGATCGGGTCCGGGTCGAATCGGTCCAGTACACGCAAGTGGCCCTCTTTAATGGTGGCAGGAAAAAAGACAATATCTGATTTCCCGGATATTTTAAGGATAGTGTCGATGTCCAGTCCCAGAACAATCTTTGAAACCGCCGGAATCCTGACATCGTCCAGCATGGTATCCAGCTCTTTTTGGACATCGGCATTCTCCCGGTCATAGTTGACGGCTAAAAGCCTGATCCGTGCAGACCCCAAAATTTTCCGGCGGGTACAAAGATAGGCTAAAAGCAGCGCCAGGCGGCTTGAATCATCGGCCTGCCACCAGACATCAATTTGCTTTTTTTCACTATCCTCTTTTACAACAGCCCCCATCTGTGAGGCATTCATGTTGACAAAAACCTGATTGCCACCCCGCCGCCGGATCAGATTGAAATGATTTTTAAATTGCGGCATACCCACTTGAGTATAGGAGGAACTGCAGACCTCATCATAGTCAAACAAAACCGTATTGGCGGTAACAGGTCCGATACCGTGAGCCTGCATCAATGTGGAAATCGTATTTTCACTGTCAATACCGGTTATGACCAGCGGAAAAGCATGATGCCCTCCTTTTTTGATCAGTTCTGCCAATTTCTCCCGATATTGTTTTTGGGCCTTCATTTGAGCATATCCGGCACCTTGAAACACCCTGACCGCTGTTGTCATACCGCTGTTTCCTTCGATCCATTCCGAGAAGACCAGCAGCTTTTCATGAATCTGCCCGGAATTGGACATCGCCAGTATATAGGGACGCCACTGTCTGGGGTGCGAAAGCTTATTTTCGGCTGCCAACAAATTTTTCCGGATCTGCTGCAAATGGTACGAGCGCTGGCTGTCAGTCCATCTTGCCGGTACCTGGATCCGTTTCAGGTATTGAAATATAGCAAACAAAACAGCACAGGCCGCCACCCCTGTTTTCACATCAATGGCCATCATGACACCGAGACATCCGACAAACCCCGCCAGGCTGATCCTTTTATCATACCATTTAAACCGCGGCCGAAAAGAGGGACTCATCGCGGCAGCCTCAAACCAGGTGGCATAATTCAGCAATCCATATGAGATTAAAAAAAACATGGACACCACCCTGGCTATCAGATCCAGTTGTCCCAAGGCAATCACGGCAATGGCGATAACCAGTGACAGCAACACTCCTCTTCTCGGATTATTGGTACTCCCCTCCCCTTTGGCAAACGGGTTCAGGAACACAAAAATCTTGTCAGCGGCCAGGGATTGAAGAATTCTGGGAGCGCCTAAAAAGGATGCCATGGCTGAGGACAGGGTGGCACAGATGACACCGGCATCAATTAAAAATCCTGCTGCTGCGGTTTCTTTCATAGCCCCGTAGTCGGTTGACAATGTTTCAAGTGAGTTTGAAGCCCCAAAAACCAGGGCCACGGTAAAATAGACAACAATCGAGACACCAACAGCCAGAAAAGTACCAAACGGCAGACTTCGGCCCGGATCTTTCAAATCTCCGGACATACTGACCCCCTGTGTAAATCCGGTTACAGCCGGGAAAAACAGGGCAAACAGTACCCAGAAAGGAACACCGTTCCCCTTGGCAGCAAAATTAGCTGTTAATATTTGTGTGTCCCACTTTTGAATCCCACCGATATAAAAAGAGGCCAGGGCAAGCACCAGCAGCACCATGACCCCATACTGAAATTTTGTGGCAAGGTCGGCTCCGGCAAATGCCAGAACAAATAAAAACAAAAGTGCCCCAAAGGCGATGAGCTGGGGAGAAAGAAAATGTCCCATAGGGGCAAGAATGCCGGACACCGCCTCTCCGAACCCGATGCAGTAAAAAGCAATGGAAACCGACTGGGCCAGAAACAGAACAATCCCGATAGCCCCACCGAACTCAAGCCCCAGGGTCCGTGAAATCAGGTAATAATCCCCGCCGCCTTTCACCTTCATATTCGTGGCAATGGCCGCCAGGGAAAAACTTGTCAAAATAGAAATCAGATTGGCAACCAGGATAATGACAAAGGCCCGGGCAAGCCCCGCATTTCCCACGACATATCCCAGGCGCAAAAAAAGGATGATGCCCAAAATGGTCAGGACACTCGGGGTAAACACCCCGGAAAAGGTTCCCAGCTTACCATTTTGTCCGGTATTTGTTTTGTCCATGTTGCCATCTTAATCTGCAAAACTGCCAATTGCAACCGCTTTGGAATCAAACAAAAAAGGAACTGCCGGCAGCTTTGTGAGCTTTTAAAACACCGGTACAAAATTTTGTCCTTCCAAATATGTGTGATCGGCCCGCTTTTAAATCCCGTATAATTCTTTTTTCGCTCCTTATCTTAAGACCCGCTTTCACAATTTGATTGACAAAAACCCGGTTCCTATTTACAAATTACCACAACAAAACTCAGGGTGATTATTTTTGTTACAGAAACCGTAATAAAACTCGCAATTATTCAACCCCGGATTAAAAAATAGAATTTATTAAGATTTGATGACTCCGACTTAAAGGATTTGATGTATGGAACCGGAACAGCTGAAAATGCACATAGAAAAGATAAGCCGAATATCCAATAAAGACTGGCTTAAAAGTCTGGATGACCGAAAAACAAAAGAGTTGGAATTCCATAATCGTGATAGAGATAGACAAGAGATGAAAAACATCGACCAGGACACCTATGATAAATTTTATGCCAACAAAAAATTTTATTCGACTGTACGCAAATCCACACAATATTATGAAGATTGGATTGCTAAAAATGCAAAAGGAAAATTTTTTTTAGATTACGCATGCGGAGACGGGAAAAATGCCATTAAGGCGGCTCAGGCCGGTGCAAAATTATCACTGGGCTTTGATATCAGCGATGTTTCGGTAAAAAATGCCGCTGCCGACGCAACAAAAGCTGGCCTGGATAATACCTGTTTTTTCCAGGCTGATGCAGAGAACACAAAGCTTCCCGATAGTTGTATTGATACAATTATATGTTCCGGGATGCTCCACCATTTGGATTTGTCATACGCCTTTCCGGAGCTTAGAAGAATTCTGGCACCAGGAGGAAAAATATTGGCTATCGAGGCATTGGACTACAACCCGATTATCAAATTGTATCGTCAAACGACACCGGATATGAGAACAGACTGGGAGAAAGCACATATTTTAAGTCTAAAAGATGTAGATTTCGCAAGCCGTTTTTTTGACATCGGTGAAATCAAATACTGGCATGTATGCAGCTATGCCGGTGCATACGTGCCTAAATTATTGCCCCTGTTTGAAGCGATTGATACGATACTGGTTGCAATACCCGGTATTAGGATGATGTCCTGGATGATTACTTTTGAACTGATTTCAAAAAAATGAGGCCATTTCCGGAGAACAGATGCTCCATATTAATAAATCCATAAAAACGCTCACAGCAGATGACCTTATTTTTAGCTTTGTGGCGTTGACCTTCTTTCTTTTACCGGCCGGGACATCACCGCCTTTGATCGCAATTGGGCTGGCCGCAATTTTCTGGCTGCTGTCCAACCAATTTACCTTTGTGACAACCGTGATCAGAAAAAAATGGTTTATACCGGTTATAGGCATCGTCCTCCTTCCCTGGATCGGGCTTCTTTATTCAAAAAATATGTCATTGGGACTTGATTATGCCCTAAAGGGCAAATACTGGCTTGTCTTGTTTATAACGGCAGGGTTAGTCCTTACTGAAAAGCGGGTCACCCTGATGATAAACTTTTTGTGGGCCGGACTTTTAATCGGTGTTTTCCTGGCCCTGGTCCAGTTTCTGGGATTCATGAAACCACTGAGGGAGGGATTTTTAGGATTTGGAGGCGTCCACACCCTTGTTTCAATGTATCTTATCATCGGCATACTGATGGCAGGATTCTATTTTAAAACTGCCGGGACATGGGAAAAAAAAATCGGGTATTTTCTGCTCATTCCGGCATTCCTTTTTCATTTAACCGTGCTTGAGGGCAGGAACGGATATCTTGTATTTGCGTTACTATCACCCCTTGTTGCCAATAATATCATGCATCGATTCTCTCTTGCTACCAAATCCATTGTTATCCTGCTGCTTGTTCTCTCCATGGCCTTGTCGCCTGTGGTGCAAAATGAGGTCAACAAAACAATAACACAGCTCAAGGAAAAACAAATTATCTTAAAAGGGGAATTTCACCCACGGTTTGACAGGCCGTTCATGTTCCACACAGCCGCCGGGCTTATCCGGGAAAATCCGTTCATTGGAACCGGAACCGGCAGTTATAGATATTATACTGAAAAACTGGGACATCCTTCGGCGCATCCGCACAGCAATATTTTGTACATGGGTGTCAGCTTCGGGCTCATTGGAATTTTTGTTTATCTGGCTCTTTTTGGAATCATGTTTAAAAAGGCGATGAAAAACCGACAGACACCTTTGGGCTATTTTGTTTTATCCATCTGTCTGACACTTTTTTTCGGCGGGTTTTTAAATACTCAGATTTTAAATACCAGCACCCTGCTTTTCCTGACAATGGGATATGGTCTGTTGAACCATCTGGAATAATTCACTGGCACGACATTTATGGTTGCGGCCATAAAATAAAAAACGGCTGCAGCAATTTAATGTAAGGTGCCATTAAACCATATTGCATAAAAGCCTTTTTAATCGCAGTGCATTTGTGCTTGTATTTCTTTTACGATCTTCGTAAAAATAACTTTGCTTTCATCTTAGTTTCAGGAGAATCCACCCATGCCCTATGCAGGAGAACTGATTGC
This sequence comes from uncultured Desulfobacula sp., assembly GCA_964562385.1. Lineage (GTDB taxonomy): Bacteria > Desulfobacterota > Desulfobacteria > Desulfobacterales > Desulfobacteraceae > Desulfobacula. The sequence goes on along the minus strand of CAZLTD010000033.1, from coordinate 21,105 downwards.
CATCTCCACTGTGCTCTGCTGGACAATCAGTGTCCAGTTTTTTGAATCTGCATCCAAAAAAGTAGGTGCCACGCCGGTTAACATTATCCGATTAACAACTGCTTTGTCTCTTTTTAGCATCTTAATGCTGATAAAACACGGCACGATCCTGCCCTTTCATTTCCCGGCACGGGCCTGGATTTATTTAGGATTGTCCGGCATGGTGGGATTTTTCATGGGGGATATCTGCCTGTTCAAGGCGCTGGTAGAAATCGGGCCCCGTGTGGCCATGCTGATTTTCAGCCTGTCGGCGCCCATGGCCGCACTTTTAGAATGGCTTTTCTTAGGCCAGGCCTATACACCCCTTCAATGGACCGGCATCTTTGTTACCATTACCGGGGTGGGGATTGTCATTCTGGAAAAAAAATCATCGAACAAAACATCCGAATCCCTGAATATCAGAAAGATCTCATTAAAAGGGGTATTATTCGCATTCGGCGGAATGATGGGGCAGGCTGTGGGGTATCTTTTGAGCAAAACCGGTATGCAGATTGAGCAGGGATATCTGGATGCTTTCGGGGCCACTCAGATCCGTGCTTTTATCGCTTTTATCTGTTTCATTATTCTGTTTTCCGTTACGCGAAAATGGAATAATGTTCAACAGGCAATTAAAAACAGACGTGCGGTTACCTTTACCGTTATCGGATCAGCCATTGGTCCGTTTTTAGGCGTATCCTTGTCCCTGCTGGTTCTCCATTACCTGAGTGCCGGTGTGGCGTCCACCTTTTTATCTTTGGTGCCGGTTTTCATCATCCCGTTCTCGATTTTCATCCACAAGGAGTATGTCTCCATGCGGGCGGGGGCAGGCGCCCTTATTGCCGTTTTCGGCATCTATCTGTTAATGGTATAACACGATTGTATCATAGATATCCCTGCAGGTATTATTTACCCTGGTTTCATTGTATACCTGTTGAAAAGCGGGACAAAACAGCGGCAGGGCACTTTAATAAGTGCCCTGCCGGTTGGAAAACGGGGAGTTGGGTGTTTGTTAAATCCCGGATATTTAAATTAAATCACTAACACTCTTATGAAATATTCGGGTTAAATCCCGGGGACCGGGTGTCCCGCAAGACTCGCCTTCCGGGATGCTTGAACATCCTCATCCGTTAACGCGATATTCTGAAGTTCGCCTGCCAGGTATTTCTCATACCCGTTCAGATCCATCAGGCCATGGCCGCTTAGATTAAAAATAATGGTCTTTTCTTCACCGGTTTCTTTGGCCTCAAGAGCCTTTGCAATGGCCCCGGCAACAGCGTGACTGGTTTCAGGAGCAACAAGCAGGCCCTCGGTTCGGGCAAAGGTCATGGCCGCCTTGTAGCACTCCAGTTGTTTGATTGCCACAGGCGTCATCAGGCCTGCTTCAACGGCATGGGAAACCAGCGGCGCCATACCGTGATATCGCAATCCCCCGGCATGGATGGGGGCCGGGATAAACTTATGGCCAAGGGAGTGCATGGGAAGCATGGGGGTCATCTTTGCCACATCACCATGATCATAGGAAAACGGTGTGGCGGTCAAAGTCGGACAGGAGGCAGGCTCCACCGGAATGATCTCAATGTCATCCCCGTTTATTTTGTCATGGGCAAACGGAAAGGCAAGTCCGGCAAAATTACTGCCCCCGCCGGCACAACCGATCACGGTATCCACCTTATCAATCCCAGCCATTTTGAGCTGCTTTTTCGCTTCAAGCCCGATGATGGTCTGATGAAGCATGACATGGTTGAGAACACTGCCCAGTGCATACCGTGTCTGTCCTGTCTCATCTCCCACGGCCTGTTCAATGGCTTCACTGATAGCGATCCCGAGACTTCCCGGAGTGTCCGGCATCTGTTCGAGGATCTCTCGGCCCACCTGAGTTTCTGTGGACGGGCTTGCCACACAATTGCCGCCATAGGTCTGCATCAACACTTTTCTGAAAGGTTTCTGGTCAAAACTGACCCTGACCATAAACACCTTGCATTCAAGTCCTATCAACGCGCAGGCATAGGAAAGGGCAGAACCCCACTGTCCGGCACCGGTCTCCGTTGTCAGGCGCTTGATTCCGAACTCCTTATTATACCAGGCCTGGGCAACAGCCGTATTGGGTTTATGACTGCCGGCAGGCGAAATACTCTCATTTTTATAAAATATTTTTGCAGGCGTTCCCAGGGCTTTTTCAAGATGAACAGCCCTGTGCAACGGAGACGGACGCCATCGGTAAAGAAGGTCCAATATACCCTCGGGTATATCAATCCAGCGCTGGGTGCTGACTTCCTGTTCAATCAGGTTCATGGGGAATACCGGGGCCAGCATGTCCGGGCTGACCGGCTGCCCATCCGGTCCCAGCGGGGGGTTAAGCGTACCGGGAAGGTCTGCTGCAATGTTATACCATTGTCGGGGGATGTCCTGTTCATTCAAGAATATCTTTGTCTGCATGATCAATTCTCCGTTTTATCAGTTCCGTATCAAGGTGTTTGTGACTATCGCACAACAAATTTTGTTTCTATACGCAGAAACACTCCTTGTCAAGCAAAGTTTCACCCTGGATGCGCAAACTAGTTGCAACCAAAGTCATTTAATTGTGACGGGATTATAATTTGAAAGATTAGAAAGTCTTATTTCTTAGTGTCCATGCATAACTGGAATTTTGAATGGATGCCATTAGCTATTAGCATAATGATCTCTATTCTCAACCAGATAGCTAAAAGCTAACTGCCCCATTTGGAGATTTTTATCTTTCCGAATGGGCACTGTTAATTAATCGGAAGCTGGATGATAAAAGTCGCCCCTTTTCCGGGCTCGGAAATCACATTCATTTTTCCACTGTGATTATCTGTGACAATAAAATAGGATACTGACAGACCAAGACCGGTGCCTTTACCCACCGGTTTTGTGGTAAAAAAAGGTTCAAAAATCCGCTTCCGGGTCTCCTCGGTCATACCGGGGCCATTGTCCTGAATTTCAATCCGGACAAATCGGCCGGAAGGACTTACCCTTAACCTGAAAGTTGGCTGTAAGTCGGTTTCCAGTCCATGCATGGCCTCGGCGGAATTTTTCAGAATATTAAAAAATACCTGCTGGATTTTACTGACCTCGCACATCACCAGCGGTGTATCCGGATCATATTCCCGAATCAGCCTGATTTTTTTAAAATCATAGCGGCTTTTCAAATCATAGTCGCTTTTGGCAAGATCAATGGTCTGATCCAAAAGACCGATAATATCCTGCGCCACTTTACCTGAAAAATCTTTCCTGGAGAAGCTGAGCATATTTTTGACAATCCGGGAGGCCCGAACCCCGGCATCGTGGATGAGGCCCAGTTGACGGATAACCCCCCTTTTTTCCATGAATGACCGTATCTGTTCCATGGTGATACCCGCTTCCCGGGCTGCAGCCACACTGGCCGGCAATTCACCCTGCACCCGCCGCAAGACTACCTGCGCATTCTGCATCATGCCTGCCAGGGGATTGTTTATCTCATGCGCCATACCCGCAGCAAGCCCGCCAATGGATAGCATCTTTTCCGACTGAACCACCATCTCTTCCATCCGCACATGATCGGTGATGTCATCCACACGGATAACGGCCCCTTCAATGGTCTCTCCAACCAAAGGATATACGGTGATATCCCGATATATCAAACCGTCCGCGTTCTCGCTTGCCTGTTTTGGAAAATATTGGGGCGCACCGGTGGTCATGGTATTCTGGATATTTTCAAGAAACGGTTCCATGTCCGGCAATAGTGAGGAAAGCTTTTTTTGGGTGGCAAAGGCCGATGGAATGCCGAATATTTCTTCTGCCTCATGGTTCCATAGAACAATATTCATTTCCCGATCCAGGCTGAACAGGGCGCTGGGCATGGAGTTAATAATATTATCAATATAGTTCTTTGTTTTTTTAAGCTCCTCTTCTGCCTGTTTTAATTCCGTAATATCAATGGTGATGCCGACAATTCCCTTGTCACCGTCTGCGGCTGTAAAGGGGATTTTTTTGGTGGCATACCACTTTGAGTGCCGGGTGGATGCCATATGGGTTTCAGTCAGCAGGCTCACTGTATTTCCGGTTTCAATCACTTTTTTGTCCGACGCAAGCATTCTTGCCGACGCCTGAGAATCAGTACTTACCTGTGAATGCAACTGCCCTGTCAACTCTTCGACACTGAGACCCAGATCCTGGGCAACCGCCTGGTTTACGACCAGAAAGCGTCCGTTTTCATCTTTCACAGAAATCATATGGGGTATCAGATCAATAATCAGCCTTAAAAAAGATTCGCTTTTCTCCAATGCCATGCTTGTCTTCTGGTGCTGAACCACCTCTGATTCAAGGGACTCCACTTTCTCTTTCACAGCATCCCGCATGATGACCATATTATCGGCAAGAGCGCCCAGTTCATCCTTTCGATGAACATTAATGGGATAATCCAGCCGGCCCTTGGCAATCTCTTCCGAGGAGACCTGAAGATCCCTCAATGGACGGACAAAACGGACATTCAGCACCACCGTTAATACCAGCCCTAAAACCAGGTCCAGTAAAATCACCTGTAAAAGACTGCTGGTTTTCAGCCGGGCGATATTTGCATCCAAAAAACTTGTTGTTGCAACCACCTGAATTTTGCCGATGGTTTCAAATTTAAATGATATGGGAAGTTCTACGGTTTTAATCCGGGCGCTGCCCTGGGAATAATGAGATTTCTCTTCTTTAAAAGACAGGTATTCCTGCTCCATATCCCATACGGTAATTTTGATGATCTCCGGTTTTTTCAAAGCCGCGGTGCAGATAACTTTGCAGGTTTCATCGTCAAAATTAAACAACGCCGTTGACAGGCTTGCCGACAATTGTGCTGCTTCATTTTTCAACGAGATATTTAATTCATTTTCAAGAGTGATTGTCTGGGTATAAACCCTGTAAAGGCCAAATAGAACCAGGATTAAGGTGGGAATGCCAATGGCGATAAGACTTAATTGAATCGACAGATTCTGCAGACTGAATTTTCTGTTCTTTGGCGGCATGAGAATTTTATGTCGGGATAGCAGGCTCAATTTAATCTTTTCTTCAACCACATTTGTTTGAGTTTTCGTTAAATCGCAGAGGCACCCATGGCGGTACTCGCAAAGGGGTGGGAAAATCCTATTTACACTGTCATGCGAGGTAAAACCGGCCCCATCAATACCAAACTGCCATTCTATGTAACCGGAATTACCAATGAGGAAATAATAGTTAAAGACACTTACACCTATTTTGTGTAAGAATTTAAGTCCCCCCCTTTGTTTTTACCGATAGCCTACTCTAACACAAACAAGTGAAAATGCAACCGGTTATCAAAGGCAAAAAATGCACTTGGTCAACAACCTTGACCAATGCCCGTGTTTCAGATACGCTGCCCATGTTGTCGGAACCCGGATTCTATAAACAACCGGGACAAGCGTAAGCACAGACAGCCTTTTGGTAATTTTCAGAATCCTTTTTGTGTCTTACCGGTAAAAACCGCTCATAAAAAAAGGATTCATCAGCCATGACCGCATGCGTCCCCTGGCAGTTTCTTTCAGCCCAGATACCGCAACTGCTGAAAGATTATTCCATCTGCTTTGACATGGAAGACACCTGCATTGAGTATTATATCGTAAGCCGGGATCACCACCTGCTGATTTCAAGGCAATTAACTATCTCACACGAAATTTTTTCAGGAAATATATTTGTCTCCAAATTCTATCCTGAAATTTGTCAAAGATTAAACAGCAAATATCTTTCCGCTGCCTGTTTTTACCTGATAGTTCACCACGCGGTCAGGCAGTTTAAATTACCGGACCATTGCTGTGTCAACCTGGAAACCGAAATCAGCATATTTGACAATTTTTACTCACGGCTCAATGACTTCAATTTCAAGGTTTTCTACCATCGCCCGGCCCAGAGAGTCTATTTAAGGGGCGTCTACAACAAATATCCGTTTCAAACAAATACCATCACACAAAACTGCACCACAGATGCTCAAAGGCAGATCTGATTGTAATCATATGGCACTTGCTGTATGATATGCTTTTTTAAAAAATGTGACTTACCAGTTGTATAATCAGGTTTTTTGTCACATAAAAAGCATGGTTTAAAAACCATTCAAAGGACTGACAACATACCCGATGTTTCTTCCCACAACCCCAAAAGAGGTCACAGCCCTTGGCTGGAAACGCCTGGACATTATCCTTGTCACCGGTGACAGCTATATTGATTCCCCGTTCATGGGCATTGCCGTTATCGGAAAAATTCTGGCAGACAAAGGATACCGGGTGGGGATCATTGCTCAGCCGGACACAAAAAGCGGTGTTGACATCTCAAGGCTTGGAGAACCCGACCTTTTCTGGGGAATCACCGGCGGCAGTATTGATTCCATGATCGCCAATTACACCCCGCTGAAAAAGAGAAGAAAATCGGATGATTACACTCCCGGCGGCATCAACAACCGCCGACCCGACAGGGCCGTGATCGCCTATGCCAACCTTATCCGGCAACATTTTAAAAACACGGCCCCCATTGTCCTAGGCGGCATTGAAGCAAGTCTGCGCCGGATTGCCCACTATGATTTCTGGTCCAACAATATCCGCCGGTCCATACTGTTTGATACCAGAGCAGATTTCCTCCTGTTCGGTATGGCGGAAAAAAGCGTTCTGGATCTGGCAGGAGCTCTTAAAAAAGGAAATCCACCTCAAATCCTCAAGGGGCTTGCATACATATCCAAAATCCCTGCGGGTCTTGAACTGCCCAGCTTTGAATCGGTTAAAGACAATAAAAAAGCCTATACAAAAAGCTTTGAAATCTTTTACCAAAACACAGACCCCGTCACCGCCCGGACCATATGTCAAAAGCATACTGACCGATTTGTCGTCTTAAATCCACCCGCGCCATATAGCACCACGGCCGAACTGGACGCAGTCCATGATCTGGACTATGAAAGAGATCTGCACCCCTATTACAAAAAAGACGGACCGGTGAAGGCCCTTGATACGATAAAGTTCTCCATTCCCATCCACCAGGGATGTTACGGCGAATGCCACTTTTGCGCGATTTCCGTGCACCAGGGCAGAACAATCCGGTTCCGGTCCGAAGCGTCCATCCTGAAAGAAGCTGAAAAGATTGCCGGTCTGCCGGATTTTAAAGGATATATCACCGATCTTGGCGGCCCCACCGCCAACATGTACGGATTTGAATGCAAAAAGAAATTAAAAAAGGGCATCTGCGCCGATAAACGCTGTCTTTTTCCAAACGTCTGCAAAACACTTCGGCCAAACCATAAACCCCTGACCGCTCTGATTAAAAAAGTAGGGGCACTGCCGGGCGTTAAAAAAGTATTCATCAGTTCAGGAATACGATACGACATGATTCTTTCGGACCAGATCTCAGGGAAAAACTTTTTAAAGAAAATCGCGGCTGATAACATCTCCGGTCAGATGAAGATAGCCCCTGAACATACCAAGGACAGAGTCCTTCAATTGATGGGAAAACAAAATATCAGCCGACTTTTGGAATTTAAAGAACACTTTGACCGCCTCAGCCGAAAATCGGGCAAAAAACAATTTTTAACCTATTATCTCATCGCCGCCCACCCGGGCTGCACACTCAACGATATGAAAGCGGTAAAAGAATTTGCCACACAAAAGCTGAAAACCTCCCCCGAGCAGGTCCAGATTTTTACCCCCTCCCCCTCCACCTGGTCCACCCTGATGTATTACACCCAGACGGACCCGTTCACCGGTAAAAAAATATTTGTTGAAAAAAACCCGAGACAAAAAGAGAAACAAAAAAGCATTGTCACCCAAAAGAACCGGCCTCATCAAAGAGGAAAGAAAAAATCTTATCGCAAAAAAAGATAGGATTTACAAAGGACGTTGCCCGAAAAAGACCATTAATTTTAATTGACGATCTTTTTAGATACCCGTTCCAGAGTATTCACCTTACCAGCGCCGGTTGAACATTTTGATAAGTTCTAAGCTCACTCCACTAAACGCCAAGAACTCCGGTCCGGTGGGTCCTCAAACAGCTTGTCGTTCTTAACATTTCGTTTCGCTAAGAACTTTTTACAAAATAACCAACTTTATTGGCGCTTGCCAAGGCAAACACCCTGGAACTGGCCGATTCGGCCTTAACAAACCACATCCCTTTTCATCGGTATTTGAAATTGCCCGGACATTCAAAAATCTGCCAAAGGGCCGGGTGATCCGTGAGACGTCATCAGAGCCACATTTTCTTACAGATTTTTAATGAAGCGAAGCGTAAAATGACGTGCTGTTTGAGGACCCACTGGACCGCAGTTCACGGCATTTAGCGAAGCGAGTTTAAAAGCTGTTGAAAATTTAAGCTCAGACGCGAACGGATTGCCCGGCCCGAAGCTTAGATATGCGGAAAATGTTTGTTTTCCCATAAGGTTGAATTCGAAAAAACAACTTGGGAAAACATGCATTGCAGGTTCTTAGGTTGTTGTAGGGACGCCCCTTGTGGGTGTCCGCGTTTGATCCTGAACAGATGTTTCTTTATGTGGGAAAAAAATAAAAGTTGAAAACCCCATAATAAAATAGCCGGGGTTAAATAACCCCGGATGGGCACAAGGCCCACCCCTACACCAATATATCGCGACATCCGGGTTGATCCTGAGGATTATAATTTCAAAGGTAAAGCGGTTATCGTAGAAATTTAAGCGCCTGGATCCTGGAGTTTACTTATCGAACCCGTATTTTTGGATCACATATTTGACAGTGTCGATACCGGCCTGGTCAAGGCCGGTGAATTCAAAGCCGATGATAAAATACTGGGGATTGGCATCCGGGCCGCACCAGACACTGCGGGCACCGAAAATCAGCTTTTCCTCCATCTGGAACTCTTCATCCAGATTGATCTGAAAATGAAACAGGGCATTTTCATTTATATGATCTTTGCTGAAAAGCATCAGGCCTTCTGTGGATATATCGGCAAGGTATCCGGCAAGTTCACCGGTTTTGTGATGAAAAACCTTGACATAATAGAGCAGTTGCCTGCGGTCAAACTTGCGTTTTTCGTGATCGTGAAATAAATCTTTCCCCATGATCTTTCATCCTTGAAGATACGTTGTCTATTTTAGCCCTTTAAAGGCTACTTTTAACTCTACCGGCTGGTGATCCGAATTCTCAAAATTAAGGTAAATCCCCTTGACTTGTTTTACGTCAACATTGGGGGATACCAGGAAAAAATCAATCACCGTGGTCAGGCTTGTGGCCTCATCATAAGCGGTGGGAAGGCGCCGGTTGGTGGGAATGGTTGCATCATAGGCCCATTGCCAGTCAGGCAGAAATTCTTTTTCAATATCCATCCGGATTTCATTGTCCATCAAATTTTTCTCAAACTGCGGTACAAATTCAGGCGGACATTGATTCCAGTCTCCCCCCACAATAATATAGTTGCCTTTTTTATACTCGCCTGCCAGAAAATCCTCCATATATTTCATCTGATTGGTTCGTAAAGTGCCATCGTCATAGGCGGAATTATGGGTGTTGATCACCAGCAGTTCTTTTTGGGTATTCTCAAGGCGATAGCGGGAGACTAAGAAACATCTGTCCAGCATGAAAAGTCCCTGGGGCCAGGAATAATTGCCCGGAAAAGCGTGCCGGACAACTGAAAAAGGTTCAAACCGGGACAATGTCTGCAAACCGGAATGAACTGAGCCCAATGGATCATTGACTGGTACCGGCACAAAAAACACATCATAATTTTTGCCGAACCCGGAATGAAAGTCCGGAAAAATGCCGGCAATCCTGTCATATTCATTAACGCCCCAGGAGCGTTTGGACTTTTTATCCACTTCCTGCAAAAGGATAAAATCAGCCCCTTTATATTGGGACAAGAAAGATTCAATAGCTGTCATGTTCGTTAAGACAGTAGCTTTTTGTGGGCGCACCTGCTTGCCGCCATCATAGAAAAAATCCATATCCTTTGACAGCCCGGCATAGCCGATATTCCAGATTAACAGTTCAAACACCTTGTCTGACGGCACGGCTTTCGCCAACGGGTTCTCATACACTATAATTTCAGGTACGGGTTTGTAATCTGACAGGGTTGCATACCCCACCAGACCGGCAAATCCCAGGACAAAAAGGCCAATAATAGACAGGATAATTTTTATAAATGTTTTCATAGGGCAGAGCATAAAATATTCACTGGTTCGAGTCAATTACAAAAGCGGGGTTTGAATGGTTTGACCAAAATTGTGATTGACAATCCCGGTTAAATGGTTTAACCATTAGAAAGACGTGAGACACCCCGCCGTGTCCCATTATTTTGATTTGCAGGAGTACAAATGAAAGATAACAGAATCACCACCCACCCGGTTCTGGCGGTTCCCGAGACCCAAACTGTCTCTTTTTACTGGAACAAGTCAAAAATCGTGGCCAAAAAAAATGAAATGATCTCCTCGGCACTGTTTGCCAATGATATAAAAATATTCGGCCATCACCATAAAGACGGATCTGCACAAGGGATTTTTTGTGCCAACGGGCAGTGCGCCAAATGCACGGTAATCGCCAATGGCGTGCCGGTAAAAGCGTGCATGACCGCAGTAAAAGAGAACATGATTGTCAAAAGTGTTCAAGGCCTGCCCACATTGCCCGATGTTGAAACAGCACCTGATATCAGCGACATTGCGCAACTATCCTGCGATGTATTGATTATCGGCGGGGGCCCTGCCGGTCTTTCCGCAGCCCTGCAGCTTGCCGCCCATAATGTAAACGCGATCCTCGTGGATGACAAGGATGCGTTAGGCGGAAAACTGGTCCTCCAGACCCATAAATTTTTCGGTTCTGTTGAAGATTCCTACGCCGGCATGCGCGGCATGGACATCGGCCGGATGCTGGCTCAAAAAGTTGAGACATCGGATAACATCCGTGTATGGAAAAACAGTTGCGCCCTTTATGTGTTTGATGACAAAAAAGTGGGTATCCTCAAACACGGGATCTATAAAATCGTCACCCCAAAGGTCATCTTAAATGCGGCCGGTGCCCGGGAAAAATTCTTACGATTTAAAGGCAACTTCCTTTCAGGCGTATACGGTGCCGGAGCATTCCAGACCCTGGTTAACAGGGATCTTGTAAAACCCACACAAAAGCTGTTTATCGTTGGCGGCGGCAATGTCGGCATTATTGCCGGATACCATGCGCTTCAGGCCGGAATTCAGGTCGTGGGGCTGTGCGAGGCCCTACCCCAATGCGGCGGCTACAAGGTCCATGAAGACAAACTCAAACGCCTGGGGGTCCCCATCTACACCTCCCACTCCATTGTCTGCGCCAATGGCGAAGAATCGGTGTCATCGGTCACGATTGCACAGATCGATAAAAATTTTCAGGTCCTTGACGGCACCCATAAAACCTTTGAATGCGACACCATCCTGATCGCTGTGGGGCTCGAATCTGTGTCGGAATTCACACAGGAGGCACAGACTGCCGGTATCAAGGTCTTTGCGGCAGGAGATGCCTCAGAAATTGCAGAGGCCTCTTCAGCCATGTTCAATGGAAAAATCGCCGGGTTAAAAGTGGTTCAGCACTTTAAGCCGGACACCCGGGATATCCCGGATGCCTGGTTTGAGAAAGCCGATATTTTGAAATCCCACCCCGGTCCGGTGCAGACACTTGAAGCCCTGGCAACTGAAGAGGGTATTTTCCCTGTTATCCACTGCAAGCAGGAGATACCCTGCAACCCCTGCAGCACGGTTTGCCCGGAAAACGCCATCCAGATGCAGGGGGATCCCATTAAAGGACGGCCAGAATTTGACGGGAAATGCAAGGGCTGCATGAAATGCCTGGCCATCTGCCCGGGACTTGCCATCACCCTGGTGGATTACAGAAAAGACAAACAAAACCCAGTCGTTTTTCTGCCCTATGAAATCGGCAATATTGAAATTAAAAAAGGCGATATCATCAATCTTACGGATGTGGACGGAAACCCTCTGGGCGTATATCCGGTTCTGGGAGCCCGCGCCACCAAAGACAGCAACCTGACCCAGATTGTCCGGGTAAAGGTTCCGGCCAACATTGCGAAAAAAGTGGTGGCCTTTACCATCCAGCAAAAAGAGATCTCTTCACAGATGACCTGTAAAGTTCCCCTGGAACAGATACGGGACGATGAAGTGGTCTGTCTGTGTGAACGGGTCACGGCAGGAGAGATCAGAACGCTTGTAAAACAGGGAATCACTGATATGAACCAGATCAAGGCCATCACCCGGTCCGGCATGGGACCGTGCGGCAGTAAAACCTGTGGCAATCTGATGGACCAGATCTTCTGGGCCCAAAAAGTAGCGCAGGAAGACATTGTTAAAAATGTGCGCCGACCCCTGTATATCGAAGTCCCCCTTGGCACATTTGCCAATGGAGGTGAAAAATGAAATCATATGATGTGATCGTCATCGGCGCCGGATCCGTAGGGGTTCCCACGGCAATGGCCCTGGCGCAAAACAAAATAAAAACCCTGGTTATTGATGCCCTGGCCTCCCCGGGTCAGGGCCAGAATAAAAAAGCCATCGGCGGTATCCGGGCCACGCACTCGGACAAGGGTAAAATTGCCGCCTGCCAGCGGAGCATTGATATTTTCTCCACCTGGAAAGAGACCCACGGCGATGATATCGGCTGGATTCAAAACGGCTATAGTTTTCCGGCCTATACCGATGAAGATGCCAAAAAACTCAAGGATCTGATGAAAATCCAGAAATCCTTTGACCTGGATATTGAATGGCTTTCACCGGATGAATACCTTAAACTGGTCCCCGGCATTACCCCTCATAACCTGAAAGGCGCCACCTATTCTCCCAAAGACGGCAGTGCATCACCGCTTTTAGCCATTAACGCCTTTTATTTTAAAAGTCTGGAGTACGGTGCCAGATACCGTTTCAATGAAAAGGTGACCGGCATCGCCATTGCCAATAACGGCGAAGTCACCGTCAAAACAGACAAGGGCGAATATACCGCTTCAAAGGTGATTAATGCGGCCGGCAATTTTGCCCGGCAGGTAGGTCAGATGACCGGGCTTGATTTCCCGGTGGAACCGGACAGCCATGAAGGCGCCATCACCGAACCTGTGGCACGGTTCTTCGGCCCCATGATCGTTGATATGCGGCCCTCGGCCGACCCGGCCACCGAGGCCTACCGCTACTGCTATTTTTATCAGAACAATGAGGGCCAGGTGATCTTCTGCTTGACCCCCAAACATCTGATTAAAGGGACACAAAGTGAGGCTACCAGTGTATTCCTCCCCCAGGTGGCCAAACGCATGGTGTCCCTTTTCCCCAAACTTGCCAATCTTAAGGTCAGAAGAACCTGGCGCGGCCAGTACCCCATGACACCGGACGGCTTCCCCATTGTCGGGGAAACAAAAGAATTTCCTAATTTTATCAATGCCATCGGGATGTGCGGCCAGGGCTACATGCTGGGGCCGGGACTGGGTGAATTGATCACAAGAATTGTCATGGGACAGTTGACAGAAGATGATGAAGATGCTTTAAAACATTTTAATTTATACCGAGACTTCTCCGGAACAGAACAATTTAAATAGGAGAGAAAGCTAAGGATCCGCAACATGTTTAAAAAAGCAAAGCAAAGCCGTGTATTTCAAGATGTGGTCGAACAGATTCAGGATGCCATTGTCTCAGGACAGTTAGAGCCCGGCACCAAACTACCGGCGGAGCGGGAACTCAAAGACATGTTCAATACCAGCCGGGGCACCTTAAGAGAGGCCCTTCGGGTCCTTGAGCAAAAAGGGTTGATAGAGATTAAACTGGGGGTCACCGGCGGTGCCATTGTCAAGCAGATTGATGCTGAGCCCATTATGGAATCTTTGGCCCTTCTGGTTCGTTCCGGCGAGATATCCCTTGAGCATCTGTCTGAGTTTCGAATTAAGATCGAAGGCAGCCTCATGGAACTGGCCGCTGTCCGCGCAACAGATGAGGACATTAATTACCTGCAGGATCTTTACAACGAGGCCCTGTCCCTGGCGGAAAAAGGCGATATTGTCAACTTTCTGAAAACAGATGAAAAAATGCACGCCTATTTCGGCACCATGTCCCGAAACCCGGTGTTCCAATTTGTCCAGCAGAGCATCCACGACAATATCCACCAGTATTATGAAGACTACTTTCCCATGAATGAGGAGAGCGTTCAAGAGAATCTCGATGACCTTGACAACATCATTAAAGCCATGAAAACCAAGGATTCAGGAACGGCCGCCGCCATTATCGTGGACCATGTCAAACGGTTCAACGACAAAATGCACGAGACTATCAAGCAAAAAAACAGCAAGCCGTAAAAGATACTTTTGCCCTACTGCATACCCTTTTGAAAAAAACTGCGGGCAGCATTCAACACTCAATTATTTTATTTCTGTGATATTCCCCATTTTCCAGGAGCGGTCAAAAAATGCCTTGGTTGGCGCATACCATCTGAAGTATGCAAAAAATCCTTTTTCAGGATTTGTCTGGATCCAGTTTGAGGCAGAAACATCTGCGGGTTTTTTTGGACCGAACGTCAAGATCGTTGACCCGTCTTTGTTCATCTTAATTTTCATGCGGCTGTTGATTTCTGATTTTTTTTGCGGGTTTTGAATCATCGCTCTGGTATCAAAGTCGTACAGCACTGCTGACCAGAAATTTAAAGCAGGGACATCCTTAGGGACAAGAAGCTGATACGTTTTGGCCCCATTGAAAAAACATTATCGAGAAAAAATAGTATGCATAATCCCAGCCTTAATTCATCGCAGGTGAGCGCCCCCGACTACCGGGCCCCAAAGGTTCTCAAACAAAAATAGAGGATATCTAATTTCAGCCGTCCATCTGGATATAGATTGATCTTGCAATTTGAGTCATAAGGACGTATAGAATCTGATTAGATAATTAATCAAATTTAACCTTTGCCGGAACATTGCCATGAAAACACCGATCAATCAAGCCATTGTTAAAAACGAAATCGACAAAATGGGCCTTGCCTGCGTGGGGCTTGCCTCCATCCGGGAATTAAACCGGATCGTCAATAATATTGAAGCTGCCGCCGATGTTTCGTTTATCCGCATGGAAATGGGTGTGCCCGGCTTTGATCCGCCAGATATTGCCGTGAACGCGGAAATTGATGCCTTAAAAAAAGGGGTGGGGTCCAAATACCCGCCCTTTGACGGCATCCCGCCGTTAAAGGACGAGATCTCCCGGTTTGTAAAAAATTTTATTGACGTGGATATCGATCCTGTCTCCTGTTTCCCCACCGTGGGGTCCATGCAGGGGTGTTACATGGCAATGATGTGCACCACACGACGCATTAAGGGGAAAAACAAAATACTGTTCCTGGACCCCGGGTTCCCGGTGAACAAGCGCCAGGCAAGTGTCATCGGCGCCGGATTTGAAAGCTTTGACGTTTACGAATACCGGGGCGACAAGCTTAAAGCAAAACTTGAATCCTATCTTGAAAAAGGGGATATTGCCTCATTAATGTATTCCAACCCCAACAATCCTGCCTGGATCTGCTTTACCCCAGAAGAGCTTGAAATCATCGGCACCCTGGCCACGAAATATGACTGCATTGTCATGGAAGATCTGGCCTATTTCGGCATGGATTTTCGAAAAAATTATGCCCGGCCCGGCCAGGAACCGTTTATTCCGTCTGTGGCCAAATACACCGATAATTATATCCTGCTGATCTCCAGCTCTAAATCATTTTCCCTGGCCGGCCAGCGTATCGGCATGACCGCCATCCCGGACAAGCTTTTCAACTCACAGGGCAACGGGCTTGAGCCGTTTTTCGGCAGCAGTAATTTCGGATATGCTTACATTTTCGGCGCCATGTACGCCTTAAGCTCCGGGGTGTCCCATTCCAATCAATACGGTCTTTGCGCCCTTTTAAAAGCGGTGAATGACGGGTCCTATGATTTTGTGGATCATGTAAAAGAGTATGGGGAGCGGGCCAGAAAAATGAAAGCGCTCTTCATTGATGCCGGTTTTAACATTGTATATGATATGGACGATATCGTAAAAATTGCCGATGGATTTTATTTTACCCTTTCGTACCCTGGATTTTCCGGTGTGGAACTTGTGGAAGAACTGCTCTATTACGGCATCAGCGCCATCTCTTTGACCACCACCGGAAGCGACCGCCATGAAGGTCTTCGGGCCTGCGTCTCTTTAACCGGGTTTGACAGATTTGATGTTCTTGAAAAACGGCTGGCCGCCTTTAGAAAAGATCATCCTGACGGCAACGAATTTAAAGTGATTCACACTGTCTAAGGTTAAGAGAAAACCTGCCGGATCCGCCCCGGATCATCCCATATGGCATCGGTGTCCTCGTAATCTTTTTTAAACTGCTGCTCAATGCGCAGCCGGTATTCCTCGAACTCTGAGGAACAGGTTTCTTTGGGCACATGGATGGGATCTCCAAACCGGATAATCACACGGGAAAAGGGCTTGGGCACCATGAAACGGTCCCAGCTGTTGAAAACCCA
Source organism: uncultured Desulfobacula sp. (assembly GCA_964562385.1). Classification (GTDB taxonomy): domain Bacteria; phylum Desulfobacterota; class Desulfobacteria; order Desulfobacterales; family Desulfobacteraceae; genus Desulfobacula. The sequence goes on along the minus strand of CAZLTD010000033.1, from coordinate 4,611 downwards.
CCTGTTCTGCGCGGATGTGATGGTGGGCAGAATCGGCATATCCCCTGCCTGGGCAATTTTTATCAATCCGGGTTTTACCACGCCAAAAGGCCCTTGGGGGCCGTCCACAATGTGTCCGATTTTAAAATTTAAACGGGCAAGGGTCTTCACTTCGCTGAGCGCCTCTTTACCACCCCTGGATGAAGAGCCTCTCACCGGGTGCCATCCCAAAGCCTTTACAGCCCTTGCCGCCATCTCACCGTCCAGGCTTTTGCTGATAATAATAGCTATGGGTTTGCGGCTTGAAAAAAAGGTAATCCCCGGGAAAAACCGCTGGTGCCAGGACGCATAAATCAGCTTGCCCCGATCCTTTAAAATCCTCTGCTCTTTTTCAAGATCCACGATTTTTACGCGGTAGGTAAACGACATGAGTTTGACCGCCAAAAGGCCGCCATAGGGTATCACGTAACGGTATAGAAAATGTTTGATTTTTTTCTTAATCATTTTAACACAGACCTCTTTTGTTTTTTTGCCGTAAAAAGTCCATATCAACACTTGCTCTATATTTTAAGGTCACTTAAATTATCACACCCGCCATCATGCCTCAAATAAATTTTTAAATCTCTTTTTCAATCCGCTTCTATGACTGCAATATTGTTGTCTTTTAAAAAGCGCACCGACTTGCTGCACACAGGTGCGCTTGTCCTGAGCCCCACGATCGCTTCAGGATATTTTTCGCGAATCGCTCTGGCCCTGTCCAGAACAAGCCTTGCATCTTTCATAATAATCCGGCTTTTTCTGACTGTTTCGATAAGATATTTATCCTGCCCGTCCCAATAGAGAACCGTTCTGGGTGATATTCCAAACATTTTCGGATCAATTTTATCCATTCTTTTTCTTCCCGATGGGTTTAAAGGATGCCTGGCGGTTCACTGCTTTGTCTGTTTTGGGCAAGGCATAAAACGCAGCCCCCCGGCAGATCCGGGTGAAGATCCATTGCCGGTTTCCAAAAAGCTTTTTTTATATCATCCAGACAGGCATCTTTTTGAACATCCAGAATCGTATAATAATCAGTTATTGCCATATTTTTTTCACCCTAAATTCAGAGTCACTCCCCGTGCTTGACCCAACCTTAAGCCGGGCGCCGGGTTTTTGTCAAACAAAGCATGGCATAAAAAAACCGCCGCAAACGATGCTGTATCCGGCACCCCCTCGCTGCCGGGCAGATTTCCCTCTTTATTTTTCTGGCAATCACTCCCCATTTACTATAAAAGTATTTTGTAAACACTGTTATCATCATCCCAAAAAGGAGCGGTTATGGTGCTGTTAAGCCTTTTTTATCTCGTCTTTCCCATTATCATTATTCTGTTGTGCATGCACGTGAAGTGGATAGATAAAATCGGGGCCGTCTTTGTCTGCTATATTGCAGGGGCTTTTGTGGGCAACAGCGGTATTTTGCCCCAGGATGCCGCGGGATTGCAGGACATCATCAGCAGCGCCTGTGTGGCCCTTGCCCTGCCGCTGTTGTTGTTCTCCATGGATGTCAGGGCCTGGATAAAAACAGCCGGGAAAGCCATTCTTTCTCTGACCGGATCAACCATAATAATCGTGGCACTTGCCGGTGCCGGGTCGATACTGATTGCAGACCATACCACCGACAGCTGGAAGATGGGCGGACTTGCCATTGGTGTCTATACCGGCGGCACCCCCAACATGGCAGCCATAAAAACAGCCCTTAACGTGGATCCCACCGCCTATGTCATGATGCATACCTATGATGTGGTCATCAGCTTTGCCTATATCCTGTTTGCCATTACCATCGCCCAAAAACTGCTGAACCGTTTCCTTTTACCCTATCAAATTCTCCACACCGCAGCCCAGGGCGACGAATCCTACGACAGCGAGGATATCCACTCATACAAAAACATGCTGAACGCATCGGTATTAAAGGGACTTTCCGCCGCCTTTGCCCTGTCCGTGGTCATCCTTGCCGCATCCGCAGGCACAGCGGAACTTTTCCCCAAAACCGTATCCACGGCTGTCACTATTTTAATGATCACCTCTTTAGGCATTGGGGCCTCTTTTATCACCAGAATCAGAACCATTGAAAAAACCTATCAGCTGGGCATGTTCTTTATCCTGGTATTCTGCCTGGTGGTCGGTTCCATGGCGGATATCACAAAACTGGTTCATATCAACTGGCCGATCTTTTTATATATCAGCCTGTGTGTCTTCGGCACCTTTGTACTGCATGCCATCTGGTGTAAAATATTTCGTATCGATACGGATACCTTTCTGGTCACCTCGGTGTCAGCGGTCTGCTCCCCCCCGTTTGTTCCTGTGGTTGCCCAGGCCCTGAATAACAAACAGGTCATACTTTCCGGCCTGACAACAGGAATTATCGGCTATGCCGTTGGCAACTACCTGGGCATCACCTTTGCCTGGATATTTAAATATTTTATGGGATAACGCATCCCTTTTTTCACAGGAGCCGTCATGAAAACCATACCTTCCCGGGGCCGGGACCATGAAGAAATTCTCAACGAAATGGAACGATTTCGGGACAGTGACGCAGATCACCGCAACGGTTTGACATGGTCGCTTGTCTATCATCTCAATGAATCTCACGAGAAATTTATTAAAAAAGCCCACCATCTGTTTTTCAGTGAAAACGGGCTGAACCCCATGGCCTTCAGAAGTCTCAAACGCTTCGAGCATGAAGTCATCCAGATGAGCTCACAGCTTCTAAACGGGGACGACAATACCTGCGGCGCCATGACCTCCGGGGGAACGGAATCCTGCCTGTTACCCGTTCTGGCATACAGGGAACGTGCTGCCAAAGCCCACAAGAGCTGGACACGGTTTAAACCGGAAATGATCGCTCCTGAAAGCATTCATGTGGCCTGGGACAAGGCTGCCAAATATTTTAATGTCAAAATGGTAAAAATCCCTTTAACCGGCGATTTCACCCTTGATCTTGACCAATTGAAAAAAAAGATCAACAAAAACACCATCATGGTGGTGGCCTCCGCCCCTTCCTATCCCCACGGGGTGATTGATCCCATTAAAGATATCGGTAAAATAACCGCCCCCAAAGGGATTCCGTTCCATGTCGATGCCTGTCTCGGCGGATTTTTCCTGCCGTTTCTTGAAAAAATCGGGCACCGTGTGCCGCAGTTTGATTTTCGCTGTAACGGCGTTACCTCCATGTCCGCTGATGTTCACAAATACGGGTTCGGGGCCAAAGGCGCCTCTGTGGTCTTATACAAAGAGATATCCTATCTGAAACACCAGTTTTTCATCCACCAGGACTGGCCAGGTGGCGTGTTCGCCTCCCCTGCCCTTTTGGGCACCCGTCCCGGCGGCCCCATTGCCGCAGCCTGGGCCGCCATGAACGCTGTGGGAGTGGAAGGATATCAACAAATGGCCGCAGGCGTCATGGAGACAACCCAAAAACTTATCACCGGCATCAGGGCAATCAACGGCCTGAAAGTCCTTGGCAGACCTCAAATGAGCGTCTTTGCCTATGCATCACAGGACAAGGACATCAACATATTTGCCGTGGGCGATATCATGGAGACAAAGGGCTGGCACATTGACCGGCTTCAAAAACCCCAGGGTCTTCATGCCATGGTTACCCCGGCCCATAAAAATGTGACAGAGCATTATCTTTCTGACCTGCAGCTGGCAGTGGACGCGGTGAGAGCAAATCCGGATCTTGGGGCCAAAGGCAATGCCGCCATGTACGGCATGATCGCCAATATCCCCTTTCGCGGAATGATTAAAAAAGAGGTCATGAAAATGATGGAAGAGATGTACGGTCCTGATTGCAGAATGCCCCTGGACGATCCCGGGGATGCGCCCTGGACGGTCCGGTGGGGAAGCAAAATTCTAAGGTGGCTGAGGATTAATTGATAATGAAGTCAACTACCCCGCTGCATATAGCGGAAAATCAAACCCAATCATGATTTAAAAGGGCATCTTTACATTCCCAGATCGGGAGCAATTGTTTTCCATAATCTTGAATCCGAAAAAATCACTTGGGGAAAAATGGATCTCAGGTTCATTGGTTGTTGTAGGGGCACCCCTTGTGGGTGTCCGCGTTTCCATCTTGTACAAATGTGTTTTCGTGTGGGAATAATAAAACAAGAAAATCTGATGTTTAATAACCCCGGATGGGCACAAGACCCACCCCTACACCAACATATCTCGACATCCGGGTTGTTCAGAAAGAAGCGAAACGTCAAATGGCGTGCAGTTTGAACAGCCACTGCACCTTAAGTTCACGGCATTTAGCGTAGCGAATTTAAAAGCTGTTGAAAATTACGCTCAGACGCGAACGGATTGCCCGGCCCGAAGCTTGGATATGCCGAATAATGATTTGTATGTATAAAGTTGATTCTTGAGCAGAACCCATCTACCAGTATATTAGGTGTTCAGCAGAGAAGACAAAATCTGAGGACTTACACTTATTAGTCCTCAGGTTTTTAAATGATTGTAAATTGTGGGAACGATCATAATTAATAATGTTAGGAAAGTTCCTTCACCTTTTCCGAAACATTGTTTCTGAGATAATATTTGAGATCAAACAATTGCTTAGAGCTTAAATCGGTAAATTGGACATGTCTTTTT
>CAZLTD010000032.1:0-46659 GCA_964562385.1 uncultured Desulfobacula sp. | reverse complement strand
ATACTTTCTCCGTTAATTGAGCTTATTACGTCAATAATAAGCTTCAGTTAAAATCCAAACGGCCATTCTCGATCTGTCGCAGGAACAGAGAATGGCCGTTAACTCATTTTAAAGCCTTAATTTTTCTAATATCTTACAGGTTTTAACAAACACTATTGTTGACCCCTTTTTTGATTTTCATACGAACACTTTGCTTTAACGCCTGCCTTTAAGCTTGTTTTGGCTGAACAACCCGCTTTCCAGCCTCGGCCACCCCCAACCGAAGAATCAATTATTTCATCGCTAATAGTCGTACCATTTGATTTATCCATATAAAAATAACTCTTTGTTTGTCAAGTATAAAAATTGATAATTTTCAAAAAATTCTGTTTTCATTAATATTCAACCACTAAAATGATGATATCCTAACAACGATCGCAATTTGTTTAAATTTTATCTCACAATAAAGAGAAGTTCAAAGTCTAATGGTAGGACAGTTTACTCTTGGAAAGCATGAAAAATAAAACTATATCTTTTTACTAAAGACACATTTTCATCGAGATTCTTGAATTTCATCCTCCGGAGAACACCGGATGTCGGTGCAGGGGTGCTAACCTCGGATATTTTGATATGGGATTTTCAACTTTCATTTTCTCCTGCACAAAGAAACATCCGCATAAGATTAAACGCGGACGCTCACAAGGGACTCCACACTGCAGCGCAAGGAGAACATTGTGATGAATACTAACTGTGATTTTTCCGTGAATTGAACGTGATATATACGTTTGGATTTTAACTAAGAATAAAAAGCTAACACCTAACCCCTAAATACTCCCTACCTGCATCTCATAGATATTCAGGCTCTGGCCGTCTTCAGATGTGCATAAAATTTCACTCACCCTGGCATGCCGGATCATTTCGGGGACCCTGGTTTCACTGTGCAAACCCTTGATTACTGTTTCCGGCATTATCGCACCTTCGACAACGACCATTGACTTACCCGGATTATCCTTTGACCATTTGATCAGGTTGTCTCTCTCCTCTTTACAATCAGCCATCCTTTTTTCCAGCATCTCAAGATTGACGGCCTCTTTTTCCAACAACTCTTCTATCTCCTCGCTCTTGTCAAAACAGACATCCAGATCCTTTTCAGCATTGGCAGCACTCTCTTTCAGCTGGACCATTTTTTCCTGCAACTCTTTGACGGCCTGGGGGTCACTGCCACCTCTTTCATGTTCCGCAAGCTTGGACTTAAGTTCTTTTTCCTCCAACTGAGATCTGTCCTGAACATGCGCAAGCTCGGTGATCTGTTTTTGCAGATCCAGGTTTTCCTGTGTCATTCCCTCTTTTTTCTTTAAGAGATGATTAATCTGTGTCCTGATCTTATCTGATTTCTCTTTGTTTTTTTCCAGCTCTTTTTCGGTAAACACATCATACCCGACTTTAACTGTACTGGGGCCGGCCATTTCAGTACCGATATTTTTCGCTTTGACCCCCATTTTGGACGTCACCTGGGAAGAGATCAACTTGCCGTTTTCCACAACACAGGAGCCGGAATTTTCAATATTGGAATCCACGATCTCTTTTTGAACCACCACATCTCCCATGCAGATAACCTGGGATTTGTGCACGAACTTGGCATACACATTGCCACGGGCATAGATCGTGCCTTCATTGACTCCGCCGGCCACACTCACATCCCCTTCTGCATGGATAACACCACCGTCCAGTTCAATCACGCTGACATCGTTGCCGTTCACTTTAAAACCCGATTTAATCCGGCCCTTGATATCCACGTTACCGTCATACTGGACATGACCGGTTTCATAATCCACATCCCCTTCGGTCACATACACGTCATGTACAAAAATATGCCCGGAAAGGGCGTATTTGGGAAATCCTTTAACAGCGGCAAGCACCTTGATACCGTCTTCGGAGACTTTTGCCCCTTTCCCGAATTTAAATGGAATATCACGGCCCGGTGTGGTTGGAATTTCGTCTCCGTAGATATTATGACCGTTGCGGGCGTCAACCATGGGGACTTTTTCAGCCAGAACCGTACCCTCTTCAACATGGGGGACATCACCCCTGTCCTTGAAATCAATACTACCGTCCTGAGTTACCCCGCCGGCCTTTAAAAAATCGGTATTAAAGAAAAATTCAACCCTGGCGTCTTTTCCTTCAATAGGATGAACCCCTTTGGCCACACGAAACGTTTTTGTTTTAAATCCGCTGGATTTAATAAATCCCTGGATCATTTCATCTGACACAACACCGAGAACAACCCCTTTATCAAACAAAGATTCTTTGATCTGGGTGACCGTTACATTATCGTCAAAATATTCAGTCTTGGATAAAAAGGCGGCCATAAAATCGCCGGAAATCTGAAGTTTAATCCCACCGGTAATAACTTCGGGTTCCAGAAGACCGGGGGCCTCTTTTTCATCATCAGGTTCATCTTTTTCCACGGCTGGACTCTCACCCGGTTTTTCAGCAGCATCTTTCTTTTGATCTTTGCCGGTCGGTGCCGCCGCAGGGGCCTCTTTGCTGCTGCCGGTCTCGTTGCTGCTGCCGGCCTTTTTGGCATTCTCCTGCCGAACCCGGTTCTGCAATTTAAGGATATAGTCTTTTTGTTTGAGCGTCAGCATTCCGGCTTCCATCAGCATGTCCCCGATCATGCGGACCTTCTTTTTCGCCTTCATATCGCTTTGCTGCTCTTCCAAGACAAGCTTTAAGACACTCTGATTGATAAATCCTTTCCGAATGGCAGTGGCGCCGAACTTGAACTCTTTCTGCCTTAACTCCAGGGCTTTCGCAGCCCGTACAAGGCGCGTGATATTTTTTTCAGAGACCATCTCATTGGCGATAAAATACTCTTTGAGAGCCTTGGGAAGATCAGGGGAGCCGGAACACGTGGTTAACCCGGCCTGCAAGTCGGCTTTTGAAATCAGGTGATTTTTTACCGCTAAAAGCCCGATAAGCGGTATCTTCTGCTTACCACTGTTTTTTTCTGCCATAATTTCTCCATGCAAATTAAATTACAGCGGCCAACAATCCGGTGGCAAGGAAAACCACTTCAACGATAAATTCCCGGTGCACACCTGATATCAGGCTGTCTTGTTTGAAAAATCTTATTAATAAAAGCATAAGAAAGGGTATGAAAGCAAGTAATAATGCTGTTTTTAGCAGTATGCCAGTCACACCAACCATAAAAATCATAAAGATTTCAGCTAAAAGGACATATTGAATAATTGCAAAGGTTTTCTTTTCTCCCAGCAGGGTGGGAAGTGTTTCTTTGCCGGTAATGCGATCGCCCTGGATGGCAAGGATATCAAAAAAAGCGGTTCTGGAAAAAACCAGACCGGCTGAAAACAAAAAGACCACCAGGACGGATAAGATACTGGTCCGGTTGGCAACCGCCGGCAGAAGGCAGGTCACCGTGCCCCAGGCAGCCACAATTAACAGTGTTTTGGAACCGGGTATGTCCTTAATTTTTTTAATCTTATACTGGTGGGTTAAAAACGGTATGATCCTCAAATTATAGGACAGCCCCAGGATACTCATGAATAGAAGGATTAAAAAAGACAGCCACCCGCTTTCATAGCTTAAGTAAAGTCCGGCAGCCCCTGACAGAATAGCCAGTGAGGAAAGATAATTCCTGTTGTTTTCATAGAAAGTCGCCCGTTCCGGATGGTTGTAGGTATCGGATTTAATGGTGAACAAATTGTTCAGTATCTGCATGGACAGTACATAGAGCATGGCAACCAGGGCGTGATGGAAATCATATTTGATTCCCTGCAGCACGGAACAGGCATAGGTTAAAAATCCGGCCCCTGCAGCGGCCAGGATGTTTGTTTTTAACAAAAAGTCCCGGATAAATATCAGCCAGGCCATCCACTTTGTATGTCTGTTTAAATTGTGCTCAATTTTTTGATGCGCATCCTTGATAATCCAGTTGGGTGTTGACGCGCCGGCAGTAATGGCAACGGTCCTGGCACCGGAAAACGCCTGATAATCGATTTCACCGGCATCTTCGATACAGGCGGTGGGTTTCCCGGTGGAAGATGCGATCTGGGCGAGCCGTTTTGTATTTCCGCTCTGCTTGCCGCCGACAACGATCACGGCATCACTGTCTTTTGCCAGTTGCCGGATTTCCGTCTGTCTTTTTTCCGTTGAACCACAGATGGTGTCAAACACCTTGTAATGGGGTGCATGGGTCTTGCACCACTCTTTGATCTGTTCATAAAAGGCGGTATTCTGTGTTGTCTGCCCGACAATGACGGCATTTTCAAAGCGGGGCAGTTCGGCAAGCTGGTCCAGAGTGGTCACCGTATGCCCCTTGTCCCTGGCATACCCCAAAAGCCCCACCACCTCGGGGTGCTTTTCATCCCCGATGATAATGGTGGAAAATCCTTTTTTCGCATACTTATTGATGATAACCTGCACCCGCGTTACCCGGGGACAGGTGGCATTGATCACAGTGAAACCGGCCTTTTTCAAGGCATCCTGATCTTCAGGCGGCACCCCGTGGGCCCGGATCAACACAACACCCTTACCTGTTTTGGGGATCTCATCCAGGCGGTACACTTTTTTTTGCTTGAGCATCTCCAGGACCTGGGGATTATGTATCAGGGGACCGTAGGTAAATACAGGTTCATCAGAGAGGTTGGCGGCATCCAGCACCATATCCACTGCCCGCCGGACTCCCATACAGAAGCCGGCTGTTTTTGCGACAACAATTTTCATGCCTGACCCACCATAAAGATACCGCCTGCTGCGTTGGCTGCGGTCATTTTTCCCTGCGGAGTATGACTAATACGCCTCACCCGTCTCTCCTTGCCGCCTTGCATCCGGCACCTTTATGATGACCAGGCGCAATCCGCAGCGCATGTTGCAAAATCATAGCTGAAATTCGATCATGGATATGGATCATTCAATATTGCTCAAAAGGTCAATCAGTCTTTGAAACTCTTTTTTAGATTTAAAATTGATTTCGATTTTGCCTTTGTCGCCACTCTTTCTTATATTGACCCGGGACTGTACACGGCTGGATATCAGTTGACATGCCTTATCAAGAATCTTTTTCTCTTCGGCCGTTAACCTTTTTTTAAATTTCTGCGGCTCTTTTTTGGCTTTATTCACCAGTTTCTCTGTTTCGCGGACCGACAGCTTTTTTTTGATCACAATTTTATACAAATAGAGCTGGTTTTCCTCTGAGCCACCGCCTAAAAGGGCCCTGGCATGCCCCATGGAAATCTTATCGGCAATCAGGCATTTCTTTATTTCATCCGGCAGGCTTCTCAGGCGCAGAAGATTGGCAATGGTCGAACGGTTCTTGCCGATCTTTTTTGCCACTTTTTCCTGTGTGTAATGGAATTCCTTGATTAATCGATGATAGGCCTCGGCCTCTTCAAGAACGTTTAGATTTTCCCGCTGTATATTCTCAATAATAGAAACTTCCAGAACCTGTTCGTCTGTCAGGTTTTTCACAAAGACCGGGACATGGGTTAAATTGGCCTCTTTGGCGGCACGAAGTCTTCTTTCCCCTGCTATCAACTCATAGGAATCATCCAGATGCCTTACCAGTAATGGTTGCAGGACTCCCTGCTGAGCGATGGATTCACGAAGGCGGTTCAACTCTTCCTGGCTGAACACAGTTCGGGGTTGGTAACGGTTCGGGGCGATGTCATTGATGGGACACATTAAAAAGTCCGGACTGCTTTCAGGCGTATCAAAATCAGGGATCAATGCAGATATCCCACGGCCAAGTCCGGTGTTTTTCTTTTTCTTTTTCATCATCGTCTTAGAAGTTCCCTTGCAAAAGCAACATAGCTTTTTGATCCTTGTGATAGTTTATCATACAAGATCACCGGCAATCCGTAGCTTGGTGCTTCTCCAAGCTTAACATTCCTGGGAATCTTTGTTTTGAAGACCATATCTTTAAAATATTTTTTGGCATCTGCAACCACATGCTGAGAAAGATTGGTTCTCTTGTCATACATGGTAAACAGAATACCTTTAATTTTTAAGGCAGGATTAAAAGACGACTTAACGCGCTTAATCGTATCTAAAAGCTGTCCCAGCCCCTCCAATGCATAAAACTCGCTTTGCAGGGGAATCAGTACAGAATCGCTGGCGGTAAAAGCATTTAAGGTTAAAAGGCTTAATGCCGGGGGACAATCAATGATAATATACTGAAATTTTTGATCTGCCTGGGAAAGCAGATTTTTCAATTTTTTTTCTCTGTCCTGAGCGGACACCATTTCAATCTCAAAACCGATCAGATCTATATTGGCCGGCACCATTGTAAGCTTGGGCAGAACCGTGGGGTGCATGATCTCATCCAATTGAGCCTCTCCTATCAGGCCCTGATAAAGCGAGACTTCTAAAGAGGGTTTGTCAATTCCCATCCCCGTGGTTGCGTTTGCCTGGGAATCGCAATCTACCAGCAATACTTTTTTTCCGATCTTGGCCAAGGCGGCGGAAAGGTTCACTGCAGTTGTTGTTTTTCCAACACCGCCCTTCTGGTTTGCTATACTGATAATCTGAGTCATAATTCAGATTTCTTATCACAATTGGTTTTCATATTCAATCAGTTAAAGCGATTGCCACAAACATATTGTGAATCCCTCCAAAGGGTTCGAGGCAGTCGCCAAAGACCAAATGTCCAAACCAGCACAATTAAAGAGCACTGTACGGTAAATTTTTCCCGGCCTTTGAATTCAAAACAAAATTTCAATTAGTACAGGCACCCTTATATTATACTTTGGTATAAAATTTTGTTTCGCTTTTTTTGAAAATCCCGACCCGACAATAAAAACGCCTGATGGGGCAGATAGTCTGCCTCACCAGGCGTAAAATACTTACACAATGTTATCAGGACTACATGGCTGATTCCGGGTGGAATACATCCACGTCTTTTAAGTCATCTCCCAGATATTCTCTTTCATTGGGGCCGAGAATGCCAAGGGAAAGATTTAAGAGTGTCCACAAATGCAGCGTTTCCCATGCATGGTCATTGACTTCTGACATATCATGCACCTGAGCATGACAATTATGGCACGGCGTGATGCAGTACGGTGCCTTGGTGGCCAGGATCTGGTTGGCCTTTGTCTGGCCATATGCCCGTCGTTGTTCCTGAAAACCCGACTGCAGATACCCGCCACCGCCGCCGCAACAAAAATTGTTGGACCGGTTGGGTGTCATATCCACAAAGTTCTCTTTGCCGACCACGGCTTTTACGACATACCGCAAATCTTCGGCAACCGGATCACCCAGTGTTTTTCTAACCAGCTGGCAGGGATCCTGAACCGTAAACTTGATTTGTCTTTCTTTATTCCAGTCAGAAGAGGGCTTGAGTTTTCCTTCCCTGATCCATTCGGCATAAAGTTGAATAATACTTTTGATTTCAAAGTTGTGAGGGATGTTAAATTTTTGCAGTCCTACCAGGACTGCGAACAGTTCGTGCCCTCACTCGGTGTTGAGCCAGACCTTACAGCCCAGATCCTCCACCGCTTTAACCTTGGTCCGGATAATCTTTTCCCAGTTCTCGTTATCTGCTGAAAAAAGACAATAATTTTCTGCTGCCCAGCCCTTGGTTCCATATGTCCAGTCTGCGCCTGCCTGATGCATGATTTTCCATAAAGGAACCATTTCATCGGGTTCAGTTACAGGCTCTCTGGAGTTCTGGTTTAAAAAATAGTAAGCACCCTTCCGGTTGACATCTGCCTTCATGTCGGCAAATTCCGGCTGTGATTCCTGATACTCTTCCAGTACATCTTCAACAACGAACTGAAAATCCTCTTCATTGGCACCCATGGCTGAACAGGTATCGTTCTTTAACGCCATGTCACAGGAACTTGTAATACCCTTGGGTTTGTCTTCCTTTTTCCAGTTTGCTCTGGCATTGAATACCAACTGCGGGATGTTGATCTGCATCGGACACACATACATGCACCGTGTGCACATGGAACACATCCACACCCAGTTGCTACTCAATATTTCTTCATCCATTCCAAGCGCCGCCATTCTCAGGAACTTTCTTGGATCCATGCCATCCAGCCCAGTGGCCGGACACCCTGAAGCACATGCACCACATGTTAAACATGCGTTCAGGTTTCCGCCATCCGGCAGAAGCTTCATAACCTTGTCTTTAAAGACGCTCTTTCGTGCGCCGCCGATCTTAATAGCGGTATCTGTCATGCTATTATTCCCCCTGTCGATATCTAATTAAAAGTATAGTCTTTTACTATAATTTCATGCCCCCTGATTTTAGGAACAAATGTCTTTGTCTCTTATTCCAACTTTGATGTCAACATTATTTTAAAAAATCTTGAAAAATTGACTTTTTTATACTATGAGCTACACTCTTGTGCCATGACGGATCTTAATAAAATAGAAAAGCGCATTTCTCAGGCCCTGATCAGGGACCGGTATTTCTTTAAAAAACAGCTGCGTACGGTAAAAAAATCCAAAAAGTCTCAAAAAATTTCTAATGACAGCATACTGAAAAAGATCCAGTGGCTCCAGAAAAAAATAGATCGATCCATTCAGGAAAAAGACAGACGCACAGCAAACCTTCCCGACAGAATCATTTTTGACCCCAGACTTCCAATCACTGCCAAAAAAGAGACCATCATCTCTGCCATTAAAAAAAACAGGGTGATCATCATTTCAGGGGAAACCGGATCGGGCAAAACCACCCAGATCCCAAAATTCTGTTTAAAGGCCGGCCGGGGTATCGAAGGGATGATCGGATGCACCCAGCCACGGCGGATCGCTGCTGTCAATGTGGGCAAAAGGATTGCAGAAGAGCTGGGCCAGAGCATCGGTGATGCAGTGGGATATAAAATACGGTTTGATGACAAAACAAGGGACCAGGCCTATATTAAACTGATGACCGACGGCATATTACTGGCGGAAACGCAAACTGATCCCTTTTTAAATGCCTATGATACCATCATTATTGATGAGGCCCATGAAAGAAGCCTGAACATTGACTTCACTCTAGGTATCCTGCGCCGCCTGGTGAAAAAAAGGCGGGATTTAAAACTGATTATCACCTCTGCCACCATTGATACTGAAAAATTTTCAAAAGCCTTTGATGACGCGCCCATAATTGAAGTATCAGGCCGGATGTTCCCGGTTGAAACCATCTACAGACCCTTTTTAAACAACGATGATGACAACCAGTCTGTTGAAGACCAGGGATATGTTGAAGCGGCCGCCGATGCAGTGCAACACCTTGTGACCCGGTCACGGTCCGGGGATGTACTTGTGTTTATGCCCTCGGAGCAGGATATCGGGGAAACCATGGAGTTGATCCGGGGCCGGCAGTTGCCCGGCACAAAAGTCATGCCGCTTTTTGCCAGGTTGTCGGCCAAAGAGCAGTCACGGGTATTTTCACGGCAGGTGGGCCGCAAAATCATTGTGGCCACCAATGTGGCCGAGACCTCCTTGACCATCCCCGGCATAAAGTTTGTCGTGGATACCGGCCTTGCCAGAATCCCCAGCTATTCGCCACGGACCCGGACAACAGCACTGCCGGTTAGCCCTATTTCCCAGTCATCGGCAAACCAGCGGATGGGCCGGTGCGGCAGGGTGGAAAACGGGGTCTGCATCCGGCTCTATGATGAGGATGATTTCGGGGCACGCCCTTTTTTTACCTCCCCTGAAATATTGCGGTCCAATCTTGCCGAGGTCATCTTAAGGATGATCTCCCTGAACCTTGGAGATGTTACCTCATTTCCCTTTATTGATGCACCGTCCCCCAAAAGCATCAAGGACGGCTTTGATACCCTCCTGGAACTGGGTGCCATTCGGGAGAAAAAAGCCAAAAACAGCAAAAAAAGGTACCTGCTAACACCCACGGGACGGATCATGGCCAAGCTGCCCGTTGACCCCAAGCTATCCCGGATTCTTATCGCAGCTGATGCGGCCGGCTGTTTAAAAGAGGCTGCCATCATTGCCACGGCCCTGGCGGTTTCAGATCCCCGGCAGCGGCCGGCGGACAAAACCCAGGCTGCAGACCAGCAGCATGCAGTGTTTAAAGACCCAAGCTCGGACTTTGTAACGTTGCTCAATATTTTTCATGCCTATAAAAAAACTGAAAAAAAGCTGAAATCGCGGTCCAAACTGATAAAATTCTGTCAGGCCCATTTTTTATCATTCAAACGGTTACGGGAGTGGAACGACATTCACCGCCAGATACTCCGGATACTCAAGGAGCACAATATCACCGGAAACGCTGGCGGCCTGAATCAAACTGTGATCAAGGATTTGAAATCCAAAGAGTTCGACATCGGCGGCCCGTTGTACATTGCGCTGCACAAATCTCTTTTAACAGGCTACCTGGCCCATATCGCCCATAAAAAAGAGAAAAACATCTTTAATGCGGCCAAGGGCCAGCAGGCCATGATATTTCCCGGCTCCGGTCTTTTTGGCAAGACCGGGAATTGGATTGTGGCGGCAGAATATGTAAAGACCAGTCAACTGTTTGCCCGCACCGTTGCCAATATCGATCCTGAGTGGCTGGAATCCATTGGCAAAGAGCTTTGCCTTAAAACCCACAGCGATCCCCACTGGGAAAAAAAACGCGGGGCGGTCATGGCAAAGGAACAGGTCTCTTTATTCGGTCTGGTCATTGTCAGCAACCGGTCAGTGCCCTACGGCAGGATCAACCCGGACGAAGCCTTTGAAATCTTCATCCGCCAGGCCCTGGTTGAGGCCGACATCCACCAGAAATTTGAATTTATGACCCACAACCAGGCCTTGATGACACAGGTTGAGGAACTCGAGCATAAAACCCGTAAAAAAGATATTATGGCAACAGAAGATGATATCTTTTTATTTTACCAGTCCCGGCTGCCCAGGCCCTTTTTTGATATCAGGACCTTTTCCCGGTTTATCAAGGAGCAGAAATCTCAAGGTTTTTTAAAGATGAACCTTTCAGATCTTCAAAAATCCCGGGTGGATGAGACCCAGCTTGCCCGGTTCCCGGATGCCTTAACCATGCCCGATGGCCGTTTCAAACTGGAATATGCCTTTGATCCGGGATCCAAAAAAGACGGGGTCACCATCAAGGTGCCGGCAGTATCCACGGCCCGGGTATCCCGGCATAAACTTGACCGTCTGGTTCCGGGACTGTTCGAAGAAAAAATTGCCGCCCTGATCAAGGGACTTCCCAAAAAACTGAGGATACAACTGGTTCCGGTGTCACAGAATGCCGCCATTATCGCCAAAGAGCTGCCCAGTGACGACAGGCCGCTATTTTCTCTGCTGTCCGGCTTTATTAAAAAAAGATTTAACATCACCATACCGGCCACTATGTGGACGGACAATGAGCTGCCCGACCATTTAAAAATGCGCATTTCCATCCGGGATAAAAAAGGGAAAGAGATCAAGGCGGTCCGGGACAAGGAGATCTTGAGCCAGTTTTCCGACACCCTGCCCCGGGAACATCAAAACGCTTTTGGCCGGTTGCAGAAAAAATTTGAAAAAACCAATATTTCAGAATGGAATTTCGGCGATCTGGATAATGTCATTACTATTGAGCCGGATCAGGAGTTCTCACAAAAAGGATATCCGGGGCTCTGTATTGAAAAAGAGAACAGATCGTCACACCCCGGTCTCAGCCTGCGCCTGTTCAAATCACGTTCACGGGCCTTGGCCTGTCACCCCAAAGGTGTGGGCCAGCTTTATACTTTCTGTTTCCCCGAGGATTTCAAAGCGCTGAGAAAAGATATCAACGGCAATCCGGACATCAAAAAAACGGCTGCCTCATTCAACGGCCGGACAAAATTCCAGCAGGCGGTTTTCACGCTGATTTTGTCGACTCTCTTTGAAAAGGATATCCGGACAAAAGAGGCTTTTGACGCCCATGGGCAACAGCACATTCCCAAACTCTACCAGACCGGCCAAAAAATAATAAAAACAATTTCACGGGTCGGACACGAATATCAGGCCTGTTTTGAGCTGATCGGAAAACTTTCCCTCAAGCACCAGAAAAAGAAAAAAACATTCGACCATTTAACCTTTCTTTTCTCGGAATTGAAAAATCTTGTGCCGCCCAATTTCACCAGCCTTTATACTATTGATCGGATTCGGCACCTGGACCGGTACATCGCAGGTATTGGCGTCCGTGCGCAAAAGATGGTGGACAATCCTCAGAAAGAAGAGCAGAAAGCTACCCGCTTGACGGTCTATACCCGCCACTTGAACTCCCTGCTCTCTTCGCTGACAAAAGAGACATCAAAGGAAAAATCAGATGCGGTGGAAGATTTTTTCTGGCTGCTGGAAGAGTATAAGATCAGTATATTTGCCCAGCACATCAAGACAGCCCGGAAAGTATCGGCCAAAAAACTGGACAAGATCCTGACCCGGATATCCACCATGATCTAATTCCACGAAACGATTTCACCTCCTCTACTGCGTTACAGACTGTTCGCGGTAAAACAACTACAGCTTCACAGCCCGATGCCTTGCAGACGAGGCAAACTCATTTCGTGGAACCCATATCAATGGTCTGGACAAAAAAAGAGCGGAATTCATCTTCGCGGTGGCTGACGTATAAAATGGTTGAGATCTCTTCAGTGGCGATCTGTTCTAAAAAATCAAGCAACGCATGCCGATTGGCATAATCCAGCCCCTGGGTGGGCTCGTCTAACACCAGAAGCTGCGGCGCCTTTATCACGGCCCTTGCTATCAGGGCCAGCCGCTGATCAGAATGGCTTAAACTCCTGAATGGCGCATCTTTTTTATCCTCAAGCCCGATACGTTCAAGCCATTTTACAGCCTGCATCTTTTGGAAACCGGAACAGGGCTGATACAGACCGATGGAGTCAAAAAAACCGGAAAGAATGCAGTGAAAGACCGTTCCGGGCACCAGCCAGTTCCGGTGCAGATCCGGTGAGAAGATCCCCATTTTATGCTTGATCTCCCATATGGTTTCACCACTTCCCCGCACCCTGCCGAACATTTTCAAATCATTGGTATAGCATGCCGGGTGGTCGCCTGTGACAAGCTGCAGTAATGTGGATTTTCCACAGCCGTTGGGACCTTTGACCAATGTATGATCCCCCTGGCAAATGTGCAGTGTAAGATCTTTAAACACATCCTTTCCCCCATATCCGGCACTCCCGTTATTCAACCGGACAAGATCGGTTTTAACCGGGTTGCCCTCCAGGTTGGCTGAACCGGGCTGCCCCACATCATCGGCTGCGGCCTGAAAGTCGGCAGGCTGGTCACACGCCAGACTGTTTATACGCGGCAGCATATCTTCCCGGACACCGGAAAATGCCAAAACATTGTCTTGTATCACACCGATATGGCTGCACCATTGCGGGATATCCGATGGGTCATACACAAATACCCAAAGGGTCACCCCGTTTTGGTGCAAAATGGCAAAGGCTTTGTCCAGTTCCTGGCAGCTTTTGGCATCCAGGCCGTCATAGGGGGTTTCAATGATCAACGTTTTGCAGCCCGCTGTAATCCGGGCCAGCAGCATCAGCTTTCTGGACTGCCCCGTGCTCAGCTGCCGATACCCTTTATCAAGATGACGGTCCATGGACAAAGCCGTAATCAGTTCCCACCAGGAATCACGATCATGTAAAAAATCTTTGGCCGGGGTTCCCGGATCAATACGGTCAAGGATATCGGTCTGGTCCTTGTTTCGTTCTGCCTCGTAAATTGCCTGCTGGTCCTGAAATGAAACCACACCCGCCTTTTCAAAAGCATGGCCTGTTTCACGGCACAGCCGGTCTTTGTTCTCTACCAGGCAATTGAAAAAAGAGGAGATACCACTGCGATTGGTGCCCAGAATGCACCAGGCACCATCTGTATCCATCATCAACGATGATGCCATAAAATCGGCAAGCACGGTATTGTCTTCTTTCATATCTCTTTTTATCCTTTTTCCCGGAAGTTCATGTATAGTGATTCTCAAAAATATCCCAAAGGGATCATATAAGAAAAGAATCACCTAAAAGCAAATCGATTGTCACTCAATGGGCCTTAAAAACCCTGATGGTGGCCAGAGAAGAAAGCGAAAAGCCCAAATTTAGCGGGCTGGCTAAAATTAGGTGGTGGATTTGGGAAAAACTCAGTGGTAGAAAACAACACTCGTGTTTCGGAACCAGATTCTGCGATTTGCTGTAACAATTACCATATAATAATGTAAGCAAAACCCATCTTAATGGACAAATTCTACAGGATAGGGTAATTATACAGTCAGCGATTAGCTTTTAGCTGTCAGCCATTAGTCTTGAAGGTAATAAACCGTTTTGCAATCTATAGTCTTTTTAGACGAGACGGCTCCAAAGGACAGGCCTAAAGATAAGGCCGCTAATAGCCAAACGCTTACTGCTAATAGCTATAATAAGGATATACCGTGTTCACAGAAACCATTACATTCCCGGCGGCCTTCATCGCCGGTCTTCTCTCGTTTTTCTCCCCCTGTGTACTGCCGCTGCTCCCGGCATATTTTTCATTTATCACCGGATTATCTTTAGACGAGCTGACCGAAAACAGAAAAGAGAACCGGCAGAAAGTTATCTTTTCCACCCTGGCCTATGTTGCCGGGTTCTCCTTTGTATTTATTCTTTTGGGGGCGTCGGCCTCATTTCTTGGCGGCCTTGTCCGTGATTACGCATGGGTCTTAAGATTTTTCGGCGGCGGGGTCATCATTATCTTTGGGCTGCATCTTCTGGGCATCATCAATATTAAAGCCCTTGAATTTGAAAAAAGGCTACATGTTAAAGAGAAACCACTGCACCTTGTGGGCACATTTTTTATCGGCATGGCGTTTGCCGCCGGGTGGACCCCCTGCATCGGCCCCATGCTGACCTCCATTCTTTTTCTGGCCGGAAGCCAGGAAACCGTCTCACAGGGGGTTCTTCTTCTGGCCATCTTTTCATCCGGCATGGCGCTGCCGTTTATAATTCTTTCGTTTTTCGTCCATTCCATCCTGGGGTTTTTAAAAAAGACCCGAAACCTGATCCGCACACTGAATATAATTTCAGGGTTTCTTCTCATTGTTATCGGTCTCCTTTTGATATTTGGGAAATTTGATGTTATCGCCCAGAAAATGAACCTGCTCTTTTATTAATCCATGAACCAGACTCCGAGACAATTTACCGCCTTTATCAGTATCACCACATTCACCAAACTTTTGTTCAATATTGCCAGACGCATGATCTATCCCTTTGCCCCTGAGTTTGCAAGAGGCCTGAATGTGGATCTGTCCGCCATCACCTCAGCCATTGCCGTGAATCAGGCCACCTCTGTTTTAGGACCCTTTGGGGCAAGCTTTGCAGACCGCTATGGATATAAAATTCTCATGCTCGTCTCGCTGGCTCTTTTGACCATTGGCTGTTTCGCTGCCGGCCTGATACCCAAATATTCCATCCTTGTGATCTGCCTGTTTCTGGCCGGTCTTGCCAAAAGCATATTTGATCCCAGTCTCCAGGCATTTATCGGCAATTTTGTTCCCTATGAGAACCGCGGGCGCATCATCGGTATTACAGAACTTGCCTGGGCCGGGTCCACGCTTTTCGGAATCCCGGCAGCCGGCCTCATAATCGAGCGTTTTGCATGGCAGACCCCTTTCTTGATTATCAGCGGACTGTCTGTGATCTGCTTTTTTGTCATCCTCCGCCTGATGCCCAGGGACAACCATCCGCCGGTTAAATCCGAAAATAGGCCGTCCATGCGGCAAAACTGGAAGATTATCCTTAAACAAAGAAAGGTTTTGGGAATTTTATCCTTTGTTTTTTTTATGTCCCTGGCCAATGACAACCTGTTTGTCATCTATGGTGCCTGGCTGGAATCATCCTTTAGCTTATCCATTGCCGCTATTGGATTCGGAACCGTTCTCATCGGTCTTTCAGAAGTATTCGGGGAGGGATGTACCGCCCTTCTTTCAGACCGGATCGGGCTTAAAAAATCGGTGATCATCGGAACATCGATCTGTGCTGCGGCCTACCTATTTCTGCCTGTCCTGAACCATGGCCTGGTCTATGTGCTGGCCGGGCTTTTTCTTGTTTTCTTCTCCTTTGAATTCACCATTGTCACAGCCATGAGCCTGACAACGGAACTTGTACCGCAGCTTCGGGCGTCCACCATGGCCGCATTCTATGCCACCGCCGGTATCGGGCGTGTGATCGGTGCATTTTCAGGCGGATTTATATGGTCGAAATATGCACTTTTGGGAATCTGCCTTGTCTCGGGTATCGCCACCTTTTGTGCATTGATCTGTCTTGTTACGGGGTTTTATAAAAATTCATCATAGTTAGTGTTTGGACGACGTTCTGATTCTTGTCTCCTACATATTCATCCCTGTATTTTTTATCGGATACTATCGTTTATCCATTGACAGAATCTTTTGCATTTATTACGATTTTTATTTACAAATTTGAGGAAAATGAAAATTTTTTACCGATAAACTATTTATACCAGAGAGAATCCTATGAACGATCTATTTAAAACCATACTCCATGAAGAACACGTAGCACTTGGCGCCAAAATGGTGGCATTCGGGGGCTGGGATATGCCGATCCAATACCCTGCCGGAATTATCAATGAGCACATGGCCACCCGGACATCGTCGGGAATTTTTGATGTATCTCACATGGGAAGACTCTATTTTAAAGGAAATGATACGCTTGACTTTCTGCAGCATGTATTGACCAACAATGCCGCCGCCCTTGAGGTCGGGGAAAGCCAGTATACGCTTATCCAGAATGAAAACGGCGGTGCCATTGATGATGCCTATCTGTACCGGTTCAAGGCGGATGAATACCTTCTGGTGGTAAATGCCTCCAACCGGGAAAAGGATATTGCCCATTTTGAACGTCACCTGCCCCGGCTGATGGATGTTGAAATGCTCGACAGGACCGATCAAGTGGCAATGATCTCCCTTCAGGGGCCGGCATCACGCTCCATTATCCAGGATATTGTCACCGGCGGAAAGCTGCCGGAACCTGCCAGGAATAACTTAAGCATTGTCCGGATCGCAGATGCGGAGGTCTGGCTTGCCAGAACCGGCTATACGGGCGAGCCCCTGGGATTTGAGCTATTTGTGGAAAATGAACGGGCAAAAGCCATCTGGCGCCTGCTGCTTGAAAAAGGCGCCAGCCCCATTGGGCTGGGTGCCCGGGACACATTACGGCTGGAGGCTTGCCTGCCGTTGTACGGCCATGAACTGGGGCAGGACCACGAAGACAATGAGATCCCGTTATTTGCTTCCAAACTGTCCAAGTTTGCCGTCAGTTTTTCTCCGTTAAAAAGCAGTTTTATCGGCAAAGATGCCCTGTACCGGCAGTACCTTGACTTTAAAAATATCATGGACCAGAAATTTGACACCATCAAGGCCCTGCCGCGGATGGTTATGCCGCTGGCCATTACCGGAAAAGGCATTGCCAGGGAAGGATACCGGGTATTTCAGGGTGACCGTCATGTGGGATTCATCACGTCGGGCACCATGATTCCTTTTAAGGAGCCTGAGGGCAGCGGGCTTCATGGAGAATTCAAGGAAAATCCGGCCAGAAGGGCCGTAGCCCTGGCCCTGATTAATGCCGACATTATTGAGGGTGACACCCTTGAGATTGAAATCCGGAAAAAAAAGTGCGCAGCCCTTGTCGTGCCCTATCACATGAGTTCCGAAGCACCGCCCTATGTCCGGTCCATCCCTTACTTTGACCTGAAACTTACCACGGAAAAAACAGCATCAAAAGACTATTTAGCCCTTGCCGGACAACTGGTCTCAAAGGCGTGCGACAACCATGCCTGGCGGCAGAATCAGTGCATCAACCTGATACCGTCAGAGATGAGCCAGTCATATGTATCAAGACTATTGTCCATCAGTGATCCTGTGAACCGGTATGCCGAACACAAAGAGATCAAGGCATTTTCAGGTGAGGATGTCTTCTACTACCAGGGGACTGGGTTTATCCAGGAAATAGAAGACAAGCTTAACCAGGAGTTTCAAACCTATTTTGGATGCCGCAATGTTGAATCCCGGGTTATTTCCGGCCAGATGGCCAACACTGCTTTTTTCAGCGCCCTGGTTGATTTCCTCAACCGGTCCGACCGTAAGTCCGAACAGCGCAGAATCGCCAAAATCATGAACAACCACATTATCAAAGGGGGCCACTTGAGTGCCCAGCCCATGGGCGCCCTTCGCGATTTTGTGGCCCGGGATCCCAAAACGGAAAAACCGGCAGTGATCAACTTCCCGGTCCATGCGGACAATCCTTATAAACTGGATGTGGATGCCTGCAAAACCATCATCAAAGAACACCAGCCCGAACTTGTAATTCTGGGTAAAAGCATGATCATCCATAAGGAACCTGTGGCACAGATCAGGGCACTTGTTGATGAATTTGCCCCCCATTGCATGGTCATGTACGACATGGCCCATGTCCTGGGACTGTATGGCCCCCATTTCCAGGAACCCTTAAAAGAGGGGGCCCATATTGTGACAGGCTCCACCCACAAAACCTATTTCGGCACCCAGCGCGGGGTTATTGCATCGGATTTCAAGGATGATGATCTTGAGTGGGGCCTGTGGGAAGCGGTTCAAAGGCGCACATTCCCCGGCTCTGTCAGCAACCATCACCTGGGCACCATGACCGGCCTTTTATTTGCCGCCTATGAGATGAACCAGTTCAGGGATGAGTACCAGAAAGCCGTGACTGCCGATGCAAAAATATTTGCACAGGCATTGAAAGAAAGCGGTCTGGATGTGGCAGGAGATCCTGCCATCTCCTACACCGACACCCACCAGGTCATTGTCAATGTCGGTTATGGCAAAGGAGCAGCCGTAGCCCAGCAGCTTGAAGCCAACAATATTATTGTCAATTACCAGGCCACACCGGTTGAAGAGGGGTTTACCGCATCCGGTGCGCTTCGCATCGGTGTCAGTGAAATGACCCGTTTCGGCATGGATAAAAACGGATTTCAAACCCTTGCTCAGCTGATGGCGGACCTGATTCTCAAAGATCTGCCAATCAAAGAACAGATCGTGGACCTTCGCAGCAATTACCTGGGCATGAAGTATTGTTTTAAAGAAGAGGATGTTACCCGGATGGTATCGTCCCTGGCAGAATCTTTTCGGTAAAACAGACTATTTCGAGGCGTCCCTGAGACAATTATCTTTTCAGGGGCGGGGTGATTTGAGAGTTGGAATTAAATAAAATTAGTTGGATAAATTCTGAAGTCGGTACAGCATTATTACCATGCTATTAACGATTATATTATAATCGTTAATGTCGACCATCCTCACCAGGCACCAGATATTGTGGTCTCAAAATTTGATCGAAAGCGACTGGTTATAGACAAATTACTCTCCTTTTGAATTTCAAAATTTTACTGCCTTCTATGCAAAAACTATTGTGACTAAGCGACAAGAATCTTCAAAAATTATTACGGGACGAGCCGGTTAGCTTCTTAGACACAAGTGCTCATTTATGAACGAAGCCAAACCATCGTTATCATTATCATAGCGGGTGACCATATCGGCCATACCCTTTAACTCTTTGCCGGCATTTTTCATTGCAACCCCAAGCCCGGCAGCCTTAATCATTGGACCGTCATTCGAAATCTGATCTCCTATGGCCACAGTTTCCGCCACAGGAATTTGCAAATGCTTTGACACGGCTTTCAGTGCATTCCCTTTGCTAGATCTCTTGTCCTGAATGAATATAAAATCGAGACCTATACTGGGAGATTTTGATATTGGACTTACTTGAAGCTGTTTGAATTCTGTTTTTATCGTATTATAAATTTTTTTTATATTTTTATTATAGATAGCCATGAGATATGTTTTGATCGTCAAATCGTTAGTATTACATACCTTTTTATATTCCGGGTCGAATATGGAAAACGCTTTATCACAAACCGGTTCTCTAAGAAATGCTTGTGCCTGATTGATGCCCACGCAACAGACAGAAGCTTCATTAATACCCTCAATTTTCAAAATAGATTTCAATGTAGAGGATTTGATAGGGTTGTCAACCAAACATCGCCCATCTTGGGTTTCTACATAGCCCCCGTTTGCGTATGCATAAGCACTACAGATTGAGGCAAGATCACCAATAGCAGCAAGCGTCGATACCTTTGTTCTGGCAGATGCCGTTACAAAAAACCTCTTGCTTCTTGAAAATTTTGTAATCATTTCTTTAGTATTGACTGACAACTGGCTGTTGTCATCCAGCAAAGTGCCATCAATATCTGACATCATCATTTTAGCTTTCATTTACACCTTTTGGGGTATCTATTGTTTTCCGGGGGCAATGATCCCTTTTTGTGTCCATTTATCAAATATGCTTAGCACTGTCTCGCAAAAAATGGCGTCATTTATATGTGCGTTAAGTTTTGTGATCTCAATTGGCTTTTGAATATTTTTGTCCAGCACTTCCATAAAGGCGTTAAGATCTTCGGGAAAATGAAGATCACCTCCTTTGCGGTCCCACTCCTCAATCCCTAATAATGGCAGTATAACATGTACAGGGGCGATGGCCTGTGAAAGCCTCTCCGCCGCTACTTTAGCTGACTGACATCGCTGCTCCCTGTTCAAAACAGCGGAACCCAGCAGGCGGTTGTGTGCATGATAACAATCCGGGTCAAACTGATCAGGCAATGGAAGCCAATTGGGCAGATCCACAAGATCCAGGCAACCCGGCGCCCAGATCTGGGGAACCCCGTTTAAGCCGGCATTGAGCATACGGTCTTTCCCGGCATGGACTTGCGAACCATGAACCCAGTTTCCCAGCTCCTGGGGGGCAAAATCCATGACAGCGGCAAACTGCTTTTCAGCCGCCATGCTCTCAAAGGCCCGCCCCCCCATACCGGTGGCATGGAAAACAGCGACTTCATATCCACGATTTTCCAGGGCCGGTTTTAGAGTCACCATATATTTAAGACATGACTTGCCAAATGAGGTCATGCCGATGAGAGGCTGTCCCTTTTTGGGCGGTTCAACTGCTCTTGCAGCTCCGGTAACAGCACCTGCTGCCTGGCTCAATGATGATTTGCAAATTGAATTCAGACCATACAAACCACCGGCCCAGAGAATCATTTGAATATCTGCCGCCAGTCTCTCCGGAGGGATCAGGGATGAAAATGCGATGGTTGAAATGACATATTTCGGAACTCCCAATGGCAGTGCACGGGCAACATCCAGCGCCAAATCAGTTCCCATGGTGCCACCCATTGAAATCATTCCATCAAAGGCGTTCTGCGCAAAAAGTTTTTTGGTTAAGGAAACCGCGCCCTTTGCCATCAGCTGCATGGCACTGTTTTCATCACCACTTTCAATGACCTTTTCAATAGTGATACCGGCTGCAGAGGCGACATCGTGTTTGCTGAAATCAACATCATTTTCCGGATCCCCAAGAACACTGATATCCATTGTCAGAACATTTGCTCCCTGACTTAAGATGCGTTCAGCAAGATAGTTTAATTCATCAGACTTGGTATCATAGGTACCGATAATCAGAATTTTTTTATCATGGCTCATAGTACGGCTCCATATTTTATTTTTTCTTCTTTTAAATCCAGCAACACGTATTGAGGATGAGCAGTGACCGTTTGAACTGTTATAGTTTACATAAGGATCGGCTTCAAAATTACTTAGGGGCAAAGCTGTGCATTGCCTTACTTGAGCTTTTGTTTTCTATATCCCCTGGCTTTTAAGGGGGTTAGGAAACAATTTAGATCAAGTAATTTTGTAACGAATCCACAAGATTCATCACTGTTTCGGGTAATCACCAAACAGGCGGTCCAGCTTTTCATCCTCAACATCGAACCGGGTATCGTTGGGTGGCAATGGTTCTGCTGCCATAAACTCTGGCAGGCGGTCATGGCCCGGACCAATACCGGCCTTTTGGTTAAACATTTTCTCCTTCCACAGGGCATCCTGGCCAATGCTGCGGATCTCTTTCTTTGTGGGAGCTGTACCGGTATATGGCCCGGCCAATCCTGCAAAAAGCCCGTATTCGGCTCGAAGACCCGTGAACTGGCATAACCCCAGGCTGTCAGCAATAAGATTATTAATCTGGTTTTCACGGGAGGACTCAATATGTCCATCCTTTGACAAAGGGTTTTCTTTAACAAATCCTGCCGTATGATCAGCTCCCTGAGGGCTTGTAGCATATGTCACACCAAGTCCCTTAATGGCACGCGCACACCAGCCGGGCAGAGACTGACCTTTAACCGCCGGCACCCGTGGGATACCAAATACTTTTCCTGTAACAACGGCTCCCTGGCCTAAAATTCTACCAAATATTGAGCCGCGTCCAATCTCGTCAACAAGTTCAATCGCCCGTTTACCATTGCCGAAATCAAACAGATCGGCCTGTGTCAGTATGCCAAGCGTCGCCCCTGTTTCAATGGTGTCCAACCCGTAATCATCACATTGAAAATCCAATTTGGCTATGGTATCCAGATCGTCAATATCCAGATTGGATCCCATCAGCGCAATTGTTTCATACTCTAAACTCGACGTGAGGTAGTTGCCTTGTCTGTCATTAAATATATTGGAACAGCGGATTACGCATCCCTTCATACAGGGGTGTCCCATTTGTCCTCCACGCTGCCGGATCAGTTCTTTAAGCCGTTCTGAGTTGATGGCATCTTTTTTTTCGTAGGCGCCGGCTGTAAAATTACGGGTCGGCATGCTGCCTGTGGCGTTGCTCATATCCACCATGCCGGCTGTACCCGATTCCCGCCAGAACAGAGTCTTTTTACTGGATTGTAACAGTTTAGTATACTCTTTGACCGCCTTTGAAAATGCAGGGGCATCCGCGCCTTTCAGCGGCTTGATCCCTTGCGGATCAATAACGATGGCCTTAAGCCCTTTTGCCCCCATGACTGCGCCTAAACCACCCCGGGCAGCGTGGCGGCATGGCCGCCCCTCAACATCCGTCACTGCAACGGTGGAAGCTGCCATTTTCATTTCACCGCACGGACCAATGGACATGGTGCAGACATCTTTTCCGAACCGGTCTCTTAAGCGCGTCGCGGTTTCATAATTACCCAGCCCTTTTAGTTCAGCAAAATCGACAAGTTCAACTGAATCCTTTTTGATGACGATAACTTTGGGCACATCTGTGAGGGATTCCCCCTTGATGACAATGGCTGCTATGGATAATCGGCCCAACATGGTGCCGGCCATACCGCCCACATTGGATTCTTTAATACCGCCTGTCAGTGGGCTTTTAGCGCCGATGGACAGACGTCCGGCCGTAGGAAGTGTGGAACCTGCAAAAAGGCCGGGTGCGATAACAAGCAGGTTTTTGGGGCCAAGCGGATGACAGGCCGGCGGTACTTCTTCAGATAACACAACATCAACCAATGCCCGCCCCCCGAGCCAGACGGCTTCTTTTGAAAGGTTTTGCTTCTCAGTTTTCTGCTGTCCCATATCGATGGTGATTCTGTATCTCACTTACGTGCTCCTTCATTGAAAATGGCGGTCCTACGGTTTGAACTCTATCATGGCATTTTTAATGGCCAGGATTATGTCATCCGCATCCTCTTTTGTTGTGATAAGTGGCGGTGCAACCTGTATACGGCTGCCACCGGGACGTACAATGACACCCTTATCCTTTATGGCTTTTGAAAGTTTCTTTTCTGCCTTGTTTTCAAAAGGCTCTCTTGTTTTTTTGTCCTTCACGACCTCAAACCCCAGCATCAGACCCATTCCCTGAACCTGCCCGACAAACTCGAATTCTTCCTGCAGTTTTATAAGTTCATCAAACATGTATTTTCCTGTTTTAGCCGAATTTTCCACCAGGTTTTCTTCAATAAGTATCTCCAGGTTCTTTTGTGCCACTGCGCAGGATACCGGATGGGCGCCACATGTATGCAGATGTGGAAAATAATCTGAACCGAGCATTCCTTCAAATATTTGTTCTGTGAAGGCGACACCGGAGAAAGGCAGGGCCGAACTGATCATGCCTTTTGACATACAGAGCATATCCGGCGGTGCATCCCAATTCTGACAACCAAAATTTTTTCCGGTTCTCCCAAATCCGGTCA
This sequence comes from uncultured Desulfobacula sp., assembly GCA_964562385.1. Lineage (GTDB taxonomy): Bacteria > Desulfobacterota > Desulfobacteria > Desulfobacterales > Desulfobacteraceae > Desulfobacula. Next base: position 22,647 of record CAZLTD010000032.1, on the reverse strand, counting down.
TCACTTCATCCATGATAAACAGCACCTCATATTCATCACATATTTCTCTTATCTTAGGAAAATATTCCGGCGGTGGGCAAATGGAGCCTGTAACACCGTAAATAGGCTCGGCAACAAATGCGGCGATGTTATCCTTCCCCTCTTTTTCAATGGTATCTGCCAGTGCCTGCGCACATTCCATATCACAACCGGGATAATCCTTGCCAAAAGGACAACGATAGCAATAGCATTCAGCGGTATTGAGAATATCCGGATTGGGGGAACCGATTTTATGATGGAACCTGTCAATCCCGGTGGCCCACATGGTCACCATGTTAAGTCCGTGATAAGACAGCTTCCTGCTGACAATCTTGTTTTTCTTTTCGTGGCCCTTTGTTGCCCAGTAGAACCGAGCTATTTTATAGGCGGTCTCATTGGCTTCTGCCCCGCTGTTGGCGAAAAAAAACCGCCCTAACCCTTGTGGCGTAAACTGGGCCAGGGCATGGGCATAATCTATGGCAGCAGTACTGGTGACACCGGACCATGATCCTGTATAGCTGAGCTTTTCCATCTGCTCTTTTGCGGCATCAGCCAGTTCAACGCGGCTATAGCCAATATTTGTGCACACCGCCCCCCCCAGGGCATCGATATATTCTTTTCCATGAATATCTTTTATTCTGATTCCGGAAGCGGAGTCCACTATCATGGGTGTCCCGTTTTCAGTAAAATCATCCAGGATGACACCACCATGAAGCAAGTGGCGCTTGTCTTTTTTAATCCACCCATTGTTAACGTCATTCATAACAGATCCTCCATATGTTTTAATTTAATTTTCCAATGATAATACTGTATTAAATGTGCATCGAGTTGAGAACAATCTATTCCAAAGTTTTGCGTGACGGCTGACAGATCAATTTATCCCTGACATCATTCGTCTTTTTGGCCACTCTTTAAAACTTGCTTCTTAGTTTCTTTTCCCAGAAGTTTCTTTCCTTTTCCCTCCAGTCGGTTCCATGAAACCGGTTGTCATAGAAACCGCCAAGTCTGTTAAAAAGTTTCTCCCATGGACTTGTTTTTTTATCTAAAGCTGTGAATACATCCGTAACATAAATTTCAATATCCACCATTTTATCTTTTGGTACAAAATAGACAGCCCCATCTTCGGCAGATTTTTTAAGGCTTTCTTCTGATAGGGAATTTGCCGTTAGCATGAGGGCGGGAATTTTTTGGGTATTTGCAATTTTAAGCAGCTCAAACCCATCTACACCCATAATATCCAGAATTGCCAGATTATAGTCATGGGTTTCAAGCATTTGTTCCCCCTCGGAAAAAGAGGCGGCAGTATCAATTTTACACATATCTAAAAGCTCAATTAATGATTCCAGCACATCAGGTTCATCATCCACGATAAGGATTCTTTTACCTTTTAATATATCTTTTGAACTCATTTTTTCTCCTTTTTTTCTTATGACCTAATTTGATGCTAAGATGGGCAACTACATATTTGAGGTAAAAGTTACAATTATTTTGTTCCCGGCAAAACGGCATTGCTGAATTGAGACTCGATATAGCTTTCTTTATCACCAATGGCAAAAACAATTTGGAGATAGGGTCTTGTGACACTAATATGGACTAAAGGACAATGGGCTAGACCCTTAGGAACAAAAATGACACAGGTTTGAGTCAACATGTGCTTCTCATCTCCCAACTGAATTTCAAGCTCAGCACCCAGATAGGAAGGATTCTTCGGATCCGATCCTATAAAACATGAGACGGTATCAAAATCATGAGAATGAGTCTGTTCAATAGGGTCAGGATCTGGAATCGTAAAATGCCATCCAATATCAACAAGTGTCGTACAACCTTCTACAAGGCCTGTATTCATGAAGAGTTCTCGTGGAAAGGTAACCCCTTTTACACCTTCATTTATTGCCCCACCAGGGCTGCCAATATAGGGTTTACGAATGATATATTTCCCATATTTGCTATCCGCCAAAATTAATACTCCTCAATTTTTTGTCTGATCCGCCAGATTACAACAAGATTCATAAGTATTACTCCTATTATAAATCAATAGTTCCAGGGGTATTCCTCTATGTAATTATTATATTTTTTTCCTACATCATCTTGTCCGGTAGCCATAATGCTAGTTGTGGAAATACCATTACAAGTATCAAAACAATGAGCTGCATGATTACGAATGGGGGAACAGACCGCCAGATATCCCTTGTGGAAATATTGGCGGGGGGCAACACCTTTCATCATGATTAAGGCCCATCCAAATGGTGGGGTCAGATATGCCACCTGCATATTTAGAATAAAAATAATTGAAAACCAGATCGGGTCAAACCCGAGTACAATGGCGATTGGGACAAAAATGGGTGAACATACAGTTACGACGGCATAATCATCCATAAACATACCCAATACCAGTAAGATTAGCTGCATTGCAGCTAAAACAAACCATCGGTTAACATTTAATCCGCTCACCAGCTCTGTCACAAGCGATTGTGCTCCCTGGCTTGTATAAAAAACGCTAAATAAAGTGGCGCCGATTAGAATCCAGAAAACCATTCCGCTGATGGACATGGTTTGTCTACAGGAATCCCACATCACTTGCCAGGACATTTTCTTAAGAAATATACAGATCATAAATGCGCCTGTCGCACCGACACCGGCAGCTTCGGTTGGTGTGGCAATGCCAAGGAAAATGGAACCCAGCACAAGAAAAATCAGCAAAGCGGGAAGCAAAATATCTTTTAAGGAAGCGATTCTCAGATTCCAGGTCACTTTTTCTTTTAGCGGTGGTGCATAATCAGATTGAGTATGGCATCTGATAAGAATATATACAATGTATGCAAAGGCAGTAAGAAGCCCTGGGACAACTCCTGCTAAAAAAAGTTTTCCGATTGAAATTCGAGCGATATAAGCAAAAATAATCATGATAATACTGGGGGGGATGATTTCGCCTAAAACACCTCCGGCCATAACTGAACCCAATGCAAGATTCTTATTATAGGATTGTTTGAGCATGGCCGGTACTGCAATAAGCCCCATGGTCAAAATCCCGGGACCAAAGCCGCCACACATGGCCAATGCCACACAGACGCCGACAGAGACAACGGCAAGCCCCCCGCGAATCCCTGACAGCCAATACCCAAGCGCTTTAAACATACGATCTGAGATGCCCGAATGGAGCAAAAAGTTTCCCATAAGCAAAAATAAGGGGATGGTGATGAGATTGGGATCTGTTATCTGCTTGTAAGTGGTTGTTGCAACAATGAATAGAGTGTTAGATCCTTCTAAAAAATATGTCATCAAAACCGTGATACCACCAAGGGCAAAAGCAACTGGAACGCCGAAGATGAGAAGGACCATCAGTCCCCCAAACAATAATAGGGTAATAATTTCAATACTCATTAAGAACAATTTCCTTGTCTATCGGTAAAATAATGGCAACAACAATTCCGGGTTACTCATCGTTTTTTGAAAGGATATAGAGACCTTCCAGTAAAAACAGTATTGCAGCTACAGGGATTAAAATTTTTAAAGGATATAATGGAATTCTGAAGGCGCCGTGGGCAGTCTCGCCCGAGGCCAATGAGTTTTGCCCCATCCATGCGCCTTGCCAGATCAACACACCCATAAAACTGCTAAAGGCCAGGATGCTTAACAGACTGGCAATTTGTTTCATTCGTTTGGGCAGCAGATTATTAATAATCTCAATTCTGATATGTGCCTTTTTTGACATGGCATAAATCCCGGCAAAAAGGATATAAACCCCAAAAATTTGCCTGCTCAACGGCCAAACCCAGATGGTCGGACTGTTAAATACATACCTTAGCACGACTTCAATGGTTGTAAAAAACATGATCACTATAATCAAAACGCTAAGACCATCACCGATCTTACCACTTATCATATCGATAAATTTAAAAAAATATTTTATACCCTTCAGCATCTGCTAATCCCTTTTTTAAACCTGGAACCAAAAAAGGATGGAAATTTCTCTGGTTCCAAGTTTTTATAGCCCTATGATAAACTTAGGAATCGCTACAAAATAACTTGATCTAAATTGTTTCCAAACACCCCTTAAAAGACTGGGTATTTTGAAACCAAAAGACCAAGTAATTTTGAAGCCGATCCTTAGGTTAAAAAATACTATTTAACACCTCTCCACTCTTTAATCATCTTAATCGCCTTGGCAGAGGCTTCATCTCTTTTTGCAACTTCATCCCAGATTTTGTAGGCGATGTCTTTATGTTTTGCTATCGCTTCCGGAGAAACCTTGCTTTCTTTAAGCGATCCATTGGCAACCATGTCTTCTGCATTTTTGAACTCTGCGCCATATCCATTTACTGTGGCTGACCAATAATTTTTAGCTGCTTTTTGAAGCGCTGCCTGTATATCTGCAGGCAGTTCTTTCCACGATTTGTCATTGATCAGCATATGACCTATAACATGATCATTATCACCGGCTTTAACCCAGTAGGGAGCCACTTCATGCCATTTAAGTCCTGAGATAGCACTGATGTCCCATTGGCTCGCGTCCAGAGTACCCAATTTTAATGCCATATATGCTTCTCCACCGGATACATAGGTACCTCTGGCACCGATCATATTATGGAACTGAGTATAGATTCCTTCATCTCTGATTTTGACACCCTTCCAATCATCATAACTGTTTAATGGTTTGGTAGAAAGTACGAACGGGCCGCCATAGGTATGCATATCAAGCCAGTGAAGCCCGTGCTTGCCATATTCCTGTCTAAGTAAATCAACAAAGCCTTTCTCATAATAAAAATCCCGGATGATCTCGGCTTTGGCATCAAAGGTGGCTGCCTCATCTATGGTATAAGCAAAAGGAATTCCAAATTCAATTTCTCCCACAGGAACAATACCGCCCCAGAATGCACCCATGCAATGCAGGATATCAACGACACCTCTCTGGGTGGATTCAAACAATTGTTCCAAAGGAACTATCTCTGCATCAGCAAAAACAGAAATAGTAAGTTTGCCATTGCTGAATTTTTTAACATCTTCTGCAAATCCTTTTAATAGCTCAAAAGAAAGATCGCCATGGGGATACCCGGATTGAAGTTTCCATCTATATTTTTTTTCTGCGGCAAATGAAGTGCCTATGGTAAAAACACCACAAAACAACAATACCATCAACATAATTGTGAGATTTCTAAAAGTCTTTAGTTTTGACATTTTTTTCTCCTAAATTGGGTTAGTAAGTTAAAAAACTATTCAAAATTAATTGTATTTATAAAGCTGGAAGCTGTCCAATCATCCTCCGGAAATCATTGAAAAAAAACTGACGCACATATTATCTGTAAGTTGCGTGTCAAGTTTAATGGCAGCACTCCCATCGCTGATAAGACCGATGTGATTCAGGGGGATCTTTAACTCTTTGGCAAGATCCTCAGGGGTTGCATTATCCGCCATATCAACTGTTAACCCTTTTTCATGATTATAACCCGGCACCTTTGAACCCAAGGTGCCGAATAACCGGATGGTCAATTTGATGGTCATTTACGATCCAATCGTCCAGTTGAGGCTGTATTTGGCCATGCCTGCATTTTCAAGCACATCCGCAATAATATCAATTCCTTTATCAACCAGATCCTTAGAGATTACCAATGGCGGAATCATGCGCAATATGTTGTCATAACGACCACATGGAAGCACATAAACACCATTATCTCTCAACATCCATACAATTCGAACCACCTCAGCCATGGATAGGGGTTGTTTGGTCTTTTTATCGCTGACCAGTTCGATGGCAATTCCCCAGCCCATTCCTCTGACATCACCGATAACATCCCGTTCTTTGGCCAGATCTTTAATCCTGCCCATGGCATAGGCACCCATTTCTTTCGCTCTATCAAGCAAACCGTCTTGAATCAGCTCAATATTTTTACACGCAACAGCACAAGACATGGAGTTACCTGCCGCAGTAAGAACATGGCTAAACGGTTCCAGATCGGTAACTAGGTCTGCCCTGCATAGCACAGCGCTGAACGGTAGATCTCCGCCCAGTGCTTTTCCCATGGTAATGATATCCGGCTCCACACCGAAATTCTCTACAGCAAACATGGTGCCGGTACGCCCCATACCCATCTGTACCTCATCATCGATGATAAGAATACCCAGCCGTTTACATAAATTATAAATGTATTCCATCCAGCCCGGTGGTGGAGGTACATATCCACCTTCACCCTGCATAGGTTCCAGGATAAGGGCAGCTACATCGCCTACATCAATTCCACCGTAGGGGTCAGTCAATTGAAATTCCACATACTTGGCACATTGCAGGTCACACTCTGGATGCGTCAATTCATAGGGGCAGCGATAGCAATAGGGATACGGTCCCAGACGCTCCACAAACGGCATAAAAGGTCGGTACATGCTGCGGAATGTAGGAGAGGTGGTTAATGTAAGTGTTGTTCCGATAGATCCATGATACGCACCTTGAAATCCGAGTATGACGGATTTTCCGGTAGATGCTCTTGCAAATTTTATAGCAATCTCATTGGCAGAACTTCCGCTCAACCCATATGCCATTCGCACATTGCCTTTAAGGTTGCCCGGTGCTGCATCAGAAAGCATTTGTCCCAGCTTCTGACGGTTTTTACATGTCCCGTCAGGGGTATGCATCAAACGTCCGCATTCATCTTTAATAACTTTAACAATATCAGGATGAGAATGCCCGACATTATTCACAGCGACACCGGATGACAGATCTATAAATACATTTCCATCAGGATCTTTAAATGTGGCACCGGATGCTTCTTCCCATGCCAGTGGAATCCCAATGGGTGCAATTCGTGTGGGGGTTTCATTTCCCAGTTCTTTTTCCAGCAGTTCCCTTGTTTTGGGTCCTGGGATTGCCCCGGTTACAAGTTTTGGGGCATCCGGGTACGACAATTTTTCAAAATATTCTTCAGAAGCCATGCTTCATCTCCTTATCAATTTAATTCCAGGTTTTTATATAAATTAGAACGCATTTACTTTATCGAGATTGTCATCGGATACATCAAAAACATTACCAGATGGCAGCAATGGTTCTTCTTTGAAAAATTGAGGAAGACGATCGTCATCCTTAGTAAAACCGGCCTTGTTATTGAATTCTCTTTCCGCCTTTAATGTTGCTATTCCCAATTGCTTAATAAAATCCTCATCAAGGTTTTCTCCATAAAGTGCAGCAATGCTCTGGACGATATGGCCCTGAAGGTCGGCAAAATCAAGGGCAGGCAGAGAGGCAAAAAGACAAAGGCCCATACTGTCTATGGCAGCATGGTAAATTTGTAAAAAGGAGGACATTTCAGCTTGTCCGTCGGGTGATGAAGGATCATATTGTGATAAGGGGTTGGGGATGGCATTCCCAACCGTATGGTCGGCACCCATTGATGACGTGGCATAGGATGTGCCTGTACCTTTTAATCCTCTAGGATCATAGGCAGCCAGTGACTGGCCTTTTACATGGGGAATTCGTTTAGACCCAAGTTTATCACCGGTGATTTTACATCCATTGCCGATCATCATACCATTATCTGTTCCTTCCCTGATTTCATTTACCAGGGCTAACGCGCCTCGGGCATCACCCATCTTTAAAACATCCGCTTCCATGGCAAGTGCAAGAGCAGCACCAACATCCATGGTATCAACACCGATATCGTTACAGGCCCAATTGATTTTGGCAATCATATCGATATCATCAATCATGCAATTTGATCCAACCAGACCGATTGTTTCATATTCCAGCCCGGATACAATAACCTCGCCTTTTTCATCAGTAAATACGTTGGAACATCCGATAATACATCCCTTCATACATCTATGGCCAGCAACGGAATTGGGTCTTTCAGCCATTAATCCGGCTATATGCTCACCGGAAATTTGCTCGGCTTTGTCGAATTGGCCAACTGAATAATTACGGGTCGGCAGGCATCCCATTCCATTGATTAGATTGACAAGAAGTGGTGTTCCCAACGCCGTCAATCCCTCAATCATTGGGTAGGCCAGTACTCCTTTTGTGAATTGGGCAGCCGCTTTTTTAAAGGTGTCTTTGTCTTTTATTTCAACTTTTTTAGAATCCTGATCGTCAATGATAATCGCTTTGACATTTTTAGATCCCATTACAGCTCCAAGGCCACCTCTTGCCGCCATCCTGACATAATAATCAGGTGAGGTTACAGAGACGCCTGCGGCTTTTAATTTTTTTTCTCCGGCAGGTCCTATGGAAACTATGGAGACCTTGTCACCATGTTCATTTTTCAAGTCTTCAATTACCTGATAGTTGCCCAATCCTTTTAAAGTATCCGCACCCATGAACGATACACCGGTGCTATCGATTTTTAGAGTGGTCAATTGATCGGCACTTCCTTCAAGAACAATTGCCTGAATCCCAAGTTTCGGTAGCTTCTGGGCGGCATTTCCACCGGCATTGGCTTCCTTAATCCCACCGGTTAAAGGGCTTTTTGCGCCAACCGATAATCTTCCGGTATTTGGAAAGCTTGTTCCGGCCAAAATCCCGGCAGCAAAAATTAATTTATTCTCAGGACCTAATGCATCGGTGGTGGGTGGCACTTCCCGGTTAATGATCTGGGAGCTCAACGCTCGGCCACCCAGCTTTGCATATTCCAAAGACAAATCCTCGAAAAGAAAACTTTGTTTATCAAGATTGATTCTTAGTAATTTCAACGCATGACCCTCCTAACTATAATGTTTACATTTGACCCTGTTTGACCTTGATTCGTTGTCCGCAACAATCATGCCGGGTTGAAACTAAAAAAAATAACTGTCTTTATTTCAAATAGTTAGGCAGAGCAAAATGAAATATACCAAAATAGTAGGATATAAAAAAATGGGTCAAAAATGACCCGGGGCTGAGTTGAATATCAGTGAAAGGCCCGTGGGGAAAATCGATGGGGTGGTGGGTCATAAAAGTCCCGTAGGGGGACTATAACAACCCATGGGCTTTCATTTTTCTAAAGAGGGTTTTTCTGGAAATATTTAATTTAGTGGCGCATTTGCCTTTAATCCACTGGTTTCGGTTTAAAATATCCTGGATATAATTTTTTTCAAAGTCGCCTGTGGCTTTTTTTAAAGGAATTGTCGTATCCAATGGATCACTCGGTTCTAAGCTCGCTTCAAAACCTGAATTATCAGGTGTTGAGACCCTCAGAAAATCCAGACTGTTAAGCGAAATGTACCTGCGAAGAACATTTTGCAGCTCACGCACATTGCCGGGCCAAGTGTAATTTTTCAATAAAACAATATCTTTTTGAGTCAAAGCGGTCACATCACGATCTTTTTTGTATAACCTTAAAAAATGGTGTATCAGGAGTAAAATATCATCACCGCGCTCTCTTAAGAGGGGCAAATGAATCGGTAAAACATGAATCCGGAAATAAAAGTCCTCTCTGATTTGTCCTTTTTTCATCAATTCCATCAGATCTTTATTCGAAGCGGCAATAATTCTTAGATCCGGTTTTCTTACGGTTGTACTGCCCACAGGCGAATACCCACCCCCTTCAATCGCCCTCAGAAGCTTTACCTGGAGCGCCGGTGTAACCTCTCCTAATTCATCCAGAAACAAGGTGCCGCCATCGGCGGTATCAAGATAACCTGTTTTATCAATATTCGACCCGGTGAATGCACCCCTTTTGGAACCGAAAAACTCATTTTCTATTAGATTTTCAGGAATGGCACCGCAGTTTACAGCAACAAACCGACCGGCACTTCGATCTGAAGCATTGTGGATCGCTCTTGCCACAAGCTCTTTACCGGTCCCCGATTCACCGGAAATAAACACAGAATCAGAGGTGGCTGCAGCCGTTAGTATATGTTCGTAAACGACCTGCATTGCCGGGCAGTTTCCGATGATATTATCAAACTTATATCGATCCTGATCGTGGATCGAAGATAAAAGTTTTCATGCCGAAGTTTTTGCTCCATTTTCTTAAAAACGGTGAAATCCGTTAGAAATCCTTCTATGGCGACAAGCCGGTCATTATCAAAAAGCACTCCTTCTGCCTTATCAAAGACCCATTTTATCTCACCTGAAGAATTGATGATCCGATATTCTATCTGGGAGGGTTCTCTGAGTTTGGTGATTGGATCAAATATCTCGGCAGCGACCCTGTCTATATCATCAGGATGGATCAACGCCTTGAACCCACGAAGCTGTTTTCCAATAAAAAAAGAAGGTTTATACCCGGTTACGAGGCTGCTTCCATTGCTCACAAACTCAACCTCCCAGCCTTTCTTTTTTACCAGCCGATAGGCCATACCTGGCAGATTATTCATCAAGGTCGATAGCTTTCGCTCACTTTCAACCACTCTTTTTTCAACATTCTTTATATGGGTGACATCACGGATTGATTCAATTGCACCCACAGATTTATTCTCCCGATTAAGGATTGGAGTTGCAGTGATCCAGGCATTTCCTCCTTTTCCGGAGTTCATGGATTGAATAAAGCGCTCTGAAAACAGCAGATTTTCATTTTTGGTAATCTTGAAATTTCTAAATATGGGGTTTTTGGGTTCCAAATCAATAAGATCAATCAGCAAGGGGGTATCATCATCATAAAATGGCTTAATGAATTGATAAAACGTCTTCCCCATTACTTTGTCTTTTGGGATATTCAGCATTTCTTCGAGTGCATTGTTCCATGCGATAATTTCTTTTTTATTATCCACGACATAGGTAGGATCAGGAAGAAAATCAATAATTTCCTTTAATTGTTGCTGGGAATTTCTAAGCTCAATAGTTCGTTGTTCCACTAATTCTTCCAGGTGTTCACGGTACTTTTCAAGTTTTTCCTCCACACGGCGCTTCTCCGTGATATCTCTTGCCATCCCCTCCACAAAGAGCACCTGATTATGATCATCAAGAATTGGCGTTTCAATAACCATTAGTCGTCTGGAAGATCCATCCTTATGGTACACATCGACTTCATAAGGTGGCTGGCGAAATCCCTGAACACTGAGTTCTGTGTGCTTTCTGCCTTCAATATTCACCGGATGATCCGCCCACAGATCATCTATATTTTTTTTATATTCTTCCTGGGTATACCCTAAAATATTTTTCACTGAGGGGCTCAGCAGGGTGAAGACCTTATTTACATCATGGCTGAAAAACATAAATTCATCTTTAAGATTATCGAGCATTCTGTTGTATCTGTCTTCACTTTGAGCTAATAATAATTTTGTATTATTCTCTTTCGATGAAGTTTTTTTTTGTGCCATATTCTCCTAACTCCAAAATCTTTTTCGCCAGATATTTTAAATTGTACTTATCGAGACTCATCAGCAACTTCTCATTAACCCAATATTGGAAGCTCCTTTTCCCTATTAATAGTTTTTAATTCCAGTTCAATATAGCCAGATTTAGATGGTATACTGCTTGGAGCTTGTGTGACATTTACCATATTTCACGCTCTAAACATTACCTTAAAAAGCTTTTTCATGCAAAAAAAATATAAGATGGCGATCAATTTACTCGTGATTCTTTGTGGCATGAACTGAACCGCTTCGCGGAAAAAACCCAACGAAAGTTTAAAGCTATATTACCGGAGAACGGGGGGCGGAAATCCGGCGGCTGATTCACCTTATGGAAGGCGATATCTGGGTGGAAACCAGGATATTGTTGATGAAATCTGCAAATCTATCATTATCAAGTTCCCTGAAGAGTTGGAAATAATTAAAAAAGCGTTCATCCATAAGGATTTTGAAACGATTTCAAAGACCGCACATAAATTGAAATCCGGAGCTAAAAGTATTAATTCAAACGCTTTGATAAAGCAATTAAAACTGCTGGGTTTAGAAAGTAAAAATAAAAATTTTGATGGCGTAAAGAGAACAATTAACAAACTTGATATTTTAATAGATGCTATCGTTAATAGTTTAAAACTAAAACTTCATCAATAAAATCTCATGATTTTGTAAAAAATCTTTACAAATTAGATGCCAAATCAACCTATTTTTCGGTTAGGCCACAGATTAGTAATTCCAAAGTCAACAATACTGGTATAAATGCTTAGATTTTAATTTTTGAGTCAGGCACTATACCTTGTGGCAGTGATGTTTTGAACATAATCAAGACTATACACTAAACTTGATTGCCATTTGATTAATAGATAGTGAATCATCAACAGTTTACCTACTCTCAACCACCTTGGTCACGGCTGCGCACACTTCCACGGCCAGAGCAAAAATAATATCAAGAGACAGGTGCTGGTCAATGGTCTGGTCCAGCAGCATTTTAACTTCGCTGGGAAAATCCTCATCTCCTTCCCAGAAAAGAAGCGCCATTGGAATGGCAGGGGTGATATCAAAGCTAAAGGCTGCATCGGCAAATTCAATTGGGACACCGTTTAATTTCTCACAGGCCTGTTTGAACAGGCTCACATCGTTATCGACGGCATCGGCAATGGACTGCACCGGGATCAGATGGGGGCCTCTGAAAAATCCTTCACCGCCTTTGATATCTTTTTCAGACACCCAGGTGCCGGAAGGAGGGATATCCCGGCCGTGCATTAAATAGTAAACTATAAACAGATACAAAAAATCCTGATAAGAACTGTGGCCGGAGGTTTTCGGTGTCACCCGGCACTGGTCCGGGGCAACAATGTAATCATGCCCCCAGACACAAATTTCGTACTGCCGTAAATCCGGGTCCCAGACAGCCTTGGTCCGTTTTACGACATCATTGGGATCACATGCTTTCAGGTCATCAAAATGTACCTGGGTAAGATTATCAGCCACGGCATTCCCCTTTAACATAAGTTAGTTTCTATTGCATTTGGATACAACTTACACCATAGCAGTTAAAATTGAAACTTATCCCAAAATTTAAAGGGTTCATGGTGATGGGAACCGGGCAGGAAGGGTTTGACTTCCGGGTGTTCTTCTACAAAACTGTTTTGAAATGCAATCCGTTTCCGGTTAAACCGGTTAAATGCGTCCGCCGCTCGACGGTACCGCATATAATACGCATCGTAGGTCATCATATGCTGCTTGCTTAAGTCAACCATGATTTTGTCAAAATTTTCAAACGTATATTTCAAGTTCACCTCAAACGCGGCAAGGTATTGCGCCTGGCTTATACGCTGCTGCACAACGTGATGGTCTGTATAGAACGCCTTGATTGAAAGAACCCATGCCAGATTTTTCCGTAGAAAGTATGTCTGATGCTCATCTATAAATTCAATCAGCTTCTCAATGGTTTTATGATTCTCATCCACCAGTTTCCTGATATCTCCTATAATTTCAATGGCTTTTTCAAGATCCCCAACCCGGGACTGGGCCAGACTGACAGCATGTAGCTTACCCGAGGCATTATAGATATCAATGGTTGTCCGCTCCACATCTTTGTTCAGTTCCATAACCTCTTTAATGATCGGCGGCGTTGTATCTTCAGCCTCTGCTTTTTTGCCCAAGAATAAAAAAGCTTCAGCACCCACCACAATTACAAAGGTGACGCAGAAAAGGATCACAAGCAGCTTTGATTTCTCAAATTTTGTTTTCATGATGACCACTGGCAGGATGGGTGGAAAAACCAGCACCACTCCGGCCCACCATTTTGCCTGGTCCTGTTTTTGACACAAGACAAAAGTTAGTACTGCAAGTATTACAATATATGGAAAATAGATAATGCCCAATTTATGCTCCCATTATATTCTGGTTCATCATTCAAAGTACCCGTCAACAAGCATCTGGGCTTCTTGTTGTGCGCCGGCCCCTCTTTCTCTGATAAATACGCTGAAAATAGCTTCATCAACGATAAGCTCGGCAGCTTCCCCTTTTATGATGGTATGCTGCCCCAATTCATTTTTAATTTTGATCAGCAGTTGATCATCACCACCGGCTTTATTGGACTCAACCAGCAGATAGTCTCGTTGGGACAAAAGATCCTTGATCTCTTTTTCCTTTTCAGCGATCTTGTCCCGGTGCTTTTCAATATGGGTTTCAACCTGAAGGCTCATGGCATCATATTTTTTATTAATCCGTTCCGTCACCTTTACGGCTGATTTGTAAATCCCATCAATACTGACCATAAGCTCCCTGACATATTTCTCCTGATCCGCCGGGGGCATCTGCTCTGTTTTGGCAAAGATTTTTTTCATAAATACAAATGCTTTGGTATTCTCAGGAATGGTATCCTGCCTGTCTTTTTCGTCGGCCTGACGGTTGCGGGTTTCAAATGCATCTTTTTTTGCTGCAAGAGCCTCTTCTTTTTCAAGCGCCGGGTCATCGAGAATCCTCACCAGGTAAGACAATACATTCTGCTTTTCAAGATACCCGTTCTGGACCTGGACCTGTTTCATCAATTTCGCATGCAAAGCATCCAACCCCGGTTGATGGGACAGTTCATCAAGCTTTTGCTGTTCCTGGCTGATCAATGCTTTTAATTTCTGCAATTCCACCAGGTTTTTTTTGGCGATACGCACCACCGTTGGATTCTCTTCACTGGACAAAACATTTTTAGCAATCACATCTCCTGAAGAAAAAATCCTGGAATTCACCACACTTGATTTAGGGGCTAAAAGACCATTATCGGTCACAATCTTTGCACAGATGGACTTCCCGTTCACAGCCAGACGCCCCTTGGTTGTAATCTGGACCGATGGCTGGGGATTGTCACTGTTTCCAACAGCTCCAATATCGCCGTCAATCTCAACATCGCCGACAGCACTGACATTTCCAAGCACATTGCCTTTTACAACCAGGTCATGGCAGGCAAGCGTGGTCCCCTGTGCGATACTGCCGGATACCGTCACACTGCAATTCTGATAACCATCCGCCGTTTCCGGTGTCACATCGCCGTCTATCTGTTTTGTTTCAACAGGCAGTTGCTCAGGCAATACAAAAAGCGTCCTGTTTTTATACAACCGTGGCCTGCCGTCCACCATTGCAATAAAATCATTGTCTCTTCTGGAAACCCCTTCGCCACTGTTTAATATCACGGATTCGTCCTGCTCGATATTAATGGGATGGCCAAGCACGTCTTTGCCAGGGACACCTTCTTCAAAGGGCGTCACACTGGCAATCACATCGTCTTTTTTAACCAGGACATCATCAGGCGCTTTGGCGATATCCTCCCCGGTCTTTTGCTCTATTTCAAATGCTAACGAAACCTGTTCTTTTTTTGCCTGAACCGGCGCCTTGCCCCGGGCAATATTCAATGGCCCGTCCGGGTCGCTTAGCTTAAAATAATCGTGGATCTCTTTCTTATTGCAGATACCGTATTTGATCCCGGCATTTGACAGCCAGTTTAAAACATCATTCACAGCAATTTCAGGAGTATTCCCTTTTTTTTGAACAACAAACGCCGAAAGCTTGTCATCCGACACACTTAATTCAAGAAACTGGTCCAGGGTTTTAACTGATTCTTTTTCCACATTAAAGGCAAAGACCTTTTTTTGCAGATTCATCCGCCGGGCTTCCAGTTTTTTCTGAATTTTTAATATCTTTAAGGTCTGCTTTTCCGACAGGTCAAACTTCTCTTCGAAAATCTGCCCCAAATACTGGTGTTTGCCGCCCTGTTTTATCTGTTTTTTCTGCAGTTTCAATGCCTGGTTCAGCTGGTCGGTGGTAATCAGATTCTTCTTTACGGCAATGGCACCGAAACGCTTATTAATAGCTGTTCGTTCCATTTCACTTGTGGCGATGGCGTTAAGGGCCTCAGCCAGGTATTCATCGCGGATACGATCCTGGGTTAACAAAATCGCGGTCCTGTTAGCATCTGAAATATCATTATTGTTAAACAGGATATCCCCGATTTTGACACTCTTTTGCCGCTGCTTGAAAATCTCCACCTGGATATCCAGTGCTTTTTTCACATTTTCCAGGCTGACAAATTCATTGGCCACACCCAGTTTGCCGAATTTTTTATCCAGCATCAGGGTGTCCAGATGTTTTTTTACAGCATAGAGGAATTCTATCTGATCTTTCTCAAGGAGTTTTTGCTGGTAAAGATACCGTGCCAGCGATGTAGTGGTCCCTTTTTTGGATAACTCAAGAATCTGGGACAGGATCTGCTGCTCCTGCTCCCGGGTGAGCAATTTGCAGCTTACCGCAAGTTCCAGCAGTTCAACATTCTCTTTTTCTGCCTTTTTCTTTGCTTTGACGGTGACCATAGCCCCCCGTTTCAACCCGGTTATGTCTCCCGGGAAGTGACAATTTGCACCCTTGAAAGACCCTGATGGGTATTGAAGTTCCTGTCAGTTTTAAATTATTTTAAAATACCCGTGTTTTATAAAATAATGCGTCGCTGCTTGGAATATCTTGGCTAATCGTTGAATACCAAAGAAATCATATCATTGATTGAGCGTTTAAGACCCGGTATCCGGCTTGCGCTTCGTCCTGCCACATTCAGTTTATTAATATCAAACTGGGGCAGCCAGGTTCTAAGAATTTTGGCTGGATTTTTTTCGGTTTCAAGATCGATATGTATCCAGGGCTTTTTGTGTGCTTTGGCAAAATTAATGGAATCGACTGCATTGGGCGTCAACTTCCCGAATGAAAAGACAACGGTCCCATCTGCTTCAAGCACCTTTTTTTCCACATCCTCCGCTGTGACTTCCTCCACTTTTGACAAATCCATCAAATCGGTCAGCTTATCATTAATCTCGCTGAGTTTTTTATCGCTGCCGACTTTTTTGCGGATATTTTTAAATGTATCCTCACCGGCTCCGGTAATCGCGGCTGTCAAATTTTCTATCGTGTCAATCAGGCGCTCTAACCGCTCACTCATCTGGTCAAATTTTTCCATATCCATGGGGGGACCCATCATGGCAACAGGTGCCTGATCCGACTCTGACGGTCCGCCCAGCTTAACGCGAATTTCCTCTTTGGTCATACCGCTGTTCTGATAATACCCGTAAATCTTCTGGATCAATTCCTCGGCCTCAGGCGGAAACTCTTTAACGCCCTCATGTTCCACAGGATCGGGAAAAAACTCTTCAAACCTGCTTAAATACTCACGAATCGTACTGGAAGAAATATCCAGATCTTTGGCCATTTGAGCAACTGATTTCATATAATTACCCCGAAAGCTGATTTAACAAATTATGACGAAATGCTCCATCGCATTAGGACATGATGATTTTTTTGTGAAAGTCGTACCTAAATTTATATTAAATTATAAGGGTAAATTCAATGATTTTTTTCCTTTGGACTTTCGTACAGTTCACAAAAAAAACTTGAGAAAATAAGGATTACGCGATAATATGGCAAGTATCAATCATCATAAATTTCAACCTAAGGAAGTGAGTGGTCCCACAGACCGCCCAAAACAAAAACAAGGCGGTACAAGGGTGGATTATCTTCATTCTTGATAAGATTTCAGGGGAGATCAAATGGCAAAAAAATTTGACCACACGGTTTTAATCGTTGACGATGAGGCGCAGGTAGGAAAAGCGCTGGGTCGTTTAATGAAAGCCATCGGTGTTAAGTACGTTTATATGGAATCCGGGCAGGCTGCCCTGGATTACATTAAAGGTGTCAGCAAGCCCTTTTCGCTGATTCTGTCCGATCAGCGAATGCCGCAGATGGAGGGATCTGTATTTCTTGAAAAAGCCAAAGAGGTTGCACCGGATACCATCCGGTACCTGATTACCGGATACGCTGATGTCGATGCCGTAACCGATGCGGTAAACAAGGGCTCCATCCACCGATATATTGCCAAACCCTGGGATAACCGGGTACTTCAGGAAACCGTAAAGACCGGCCTAGAGCAACACGAACTGATAATGGAAAATCATCGCCTGTTTGCCCTGGCCAAAGAACAAAACGCCAAATTATATACCTTGAATAAAGATCTTAAAAAAAGTGCCACTGTTCATAAAAAAGCCATTATTCAAAAGGACAAGCAGATAAAAGAACTCAAGATCCGCCTGAACAAGGGATTTGAAAATAGAGATTACATCAATGAGATGGAAGCGCTTTTAAAAGAGAGCAAACTGCTGGAAAAAGAGAAGCTCAATTCACTTTATGCCGCCATCCTTTCCGAGTTGTATGAACAATTCCAGGACATCGCCACCCGAAACGGGTTTGAGATGCCCGATACCATTCCAGGAGGGTAAAGATGTCAGACTACAGTGATTACCCCATTCTGGTGGTGGATGATGACGAACCCATTGTTAAAAACATGCGCCGGGTGCTGCGCAGAAGAGGATTCACCAAACTGGTCTCCGCCCTGAACGGTGAACAGGCCATCAAATTACTGGAAACCGCACAAAACCCATTTTTCTTAATCATGTCAGACATGCGGATGCCGGGGCTTTCAGGCAGTGAATTTCTAGAAAAAAGCATCCTGTTAAGCCCTGAATCACGCCGGATGATGCTCACCGGATATTCGGACTTCGATGCCATTGCCGATGCTGTCAACCGGGGCGAAATCCACCAGTATATTTCCAAACCCTGGGACAATGATGACCTGCTGTTAAGGATCTCTTCGGAACTTGAAATCTATAAAAGTTTTCAAGAACGAAAGCATCTGTACAATGTTACCAAACGACAGAACGCAAAGCTATTCGACCTTGCCGCCACCCAGAAAAAAGAGCTCAAAAAATTTACGACAGCCCTTGAAAATCGTAAGGAAGAAGTTGAGATGCTTGTTCAGGAAATAAAAGAAGCCAAGGAAAAAGCAGAGTTCAAGGAAGTTTTCCTAGGGCTTGATGAGCTTCTTTCTCGAACCATCACCATGAACAAAAACAACCTGGTGGACGCATTTAAAATTGCCAGAACAGAAGCCAGCCAGATGATCGACACCCTGTCTGACCGCCACAACCTCAATTTTTCGACTCAAGAAGCCCGGGACGGCGACGGTGAGATTGACGAACTTGAAGATGAAACCTATGAAATCATCGACCAGATTATTGAGAATGTCGTCATAGCCGTGGAACCGGATCTTTTTGGTATTGGTTCGGAACCGGATACCGGTGTTGTGATTGATGATTATAAAGAAGTACCCGATTTTGACGAACTGGCCTTTAATGACGGATTTATCACAAAGGGAGAACGCGAAAGGGGTCTGGAGGAACTGGAAGAAAAAGAAGCAGAGCTTGCCACCGGGCTTACCATTGATAAGGTTCTTGTGCAGAATAATTTTCTGCGCCGCCAGGATTTAAGCCGGATTTTCGCCAAACTTGCCATGATCGATACACGTCTTTTAGATCGTGAATTTGCAAAGATGTTGATAAACAGGGACCTTGCATCCAGAAAAGATATTGACCGGGCATTCCGCAAGCAATTGAACACCTTTGACGATTCCGGTGTATCACAGCTTTTGGGAGACATCCTGGTGGAGTCTGAAATCATTTCCAATGAAGCCAAAGATGAGGTCATGAAAGCCCAGGACAGAACGGGCAAGCGTAAAAGCAACATTGACGAATCAAGTCAGTTCTCTTCGGAGTTTGGGGCCTTTGTTGATCTTCAGATTTCCGAAGACCGTACCCAGGCATGGATGCGCGTCCCCAAAACGGCCCAGGGGACTTCGGATATCGCGCCTGTAAAAACTCTGATTAAAAAACGCGGAATTAAATACGGAATTGTCAGTGATCTTGAGATCAAAAAATTCATGAAGAACTGTACAGATCCCCATGAAAAATTTGTAGTGGCCCAGGGCGTTCCCCCAAGCGTGGGCAAGCCGGCCGAAATCATTTATCACTTTAATACGGAATCCGATACTGCCGGTGTTATTACCGAGGACGGATCCATTGACTTTCGTGCCCGCGGCGACTCCTCTTTTGTAAAAAGAGGGCAGCTTCTGGCTGAAAAACATCCCATGCAGCAACCCAAATCCGGAATGGATGTTTTTGGCGAAACCCTGCTGGTAGGCGATGTGGATGATGTCCCACTGGAGGGCGGGGACGGCACTGAATTATCTGAGGACGGATTAACGCTTAAAGCCCTCATAACAGGCCAGCCAAGCATTGATATCAAAGGGATCATCGCAGTGCTTGAATCCTTTACCGTTAACGGAGATGTTGACTTTAAAACGGGAAATATCAATTTCAACGGCAACGTAGTTGTCAAAGGGGCGGTCAAAGAAGGATTTGTTGTGGAATGCGAAGAGCTGATCGCCAATGAGATCAATGGCGGCAAGATCCGAATCCGGGGTGACTTAAAAGTTTCCAACGGTATCGTCAAAGCTGATATTAGAACAGAGGGCAGCGTACAGGCCAAGTTTTTAAACACAACCAAGGTGTTTGCATACGGGGACATGATGATTACCCGGGAAATCATGGAATCCCACATCGCCATATCCGGCGCCTTGAACAATGAAAGCGGAAGAATCACTGCCTCCAATATTGCGGCCCGGGGGGGGGAATGAGCGTCAAACAGATCGGTACGGAAAAAGCCGAATACTCCACCGTAAAAGCAGGTGCTGACGACCACATTCGATGGATCGCCCAGGGATATGATTCAAAAACTGAGGATATCCAGAAAGAGCTGGATCTGACCGTGGCCAGAAAAATGCAATTTGATGAGGATTACAACAACCTGCACGTCGATATCGCCAACCAGACCTTTGCCCAGGAAAAGATTACCAAGAAAATTGATTATCTTGAAAACCAGATTGGTGAAACAAAAAACAAAGAAGAAAAAGCCAATATTGTCAAAGAGATGAAAGATCTTGAAGAGACCGTTAAAAAAGCGGACGAAAGGATCAAAGCGATTTTCCAGGAACAGGATGTGGCCCAGCAGCAGGCCAATGAATGTGAGGCCAAAATCGGTGGGCTCACCGAAGAGATAAAAGTCATTGAACAGGAGAAAAATAAAATTATCAGCCGCCTTGAAAGAGAAGATCCCATTCCGGAACTTAAGGCCACCAAAAAGGTGTACACCGGGACCCGGATTACCGGCACCCAGGCTTCAATGATCCTCAAACAGGATATGGGAGCATCCAAATTTAATGAGATCGATTCCCAAAGTGGCGACAATGAAAAACAATTGATTCATCAAACCATTAATCTGTAAAGGAAATATTCATCGCTGACCCTCAAAAACATAAAATCCTGGTCATTGAATCCACCCAGAGCCTGACGGACAGGATTTCTGACATACTGACCAACCATGACTTTTCCGTTAAATGTTTCAGTGTATCAAAAGAGGCGTTGGAAGAATTGCAGGTGACAACAGCTGAACCCTATACCCTGATTCTTTCAAGCTATATGATGCCGAAAATGAAAGGTGACAAGATACTGCTTAATGCAAGGAAACTGGCACCGGATGCCCAGCGGATGTTGCTGGCCGACACCCAGGATCTGGACACGTTGATCAGCAGTATCAACTCCGCCGGTATCCATGCCTGCCTTACCCTGCCGTTTGAAGATAAGCAACTGCTCAACCAGGTGGAAAACTGCTGCAACCTTTACGAAGATAATTTAAAGAAAAAAAACCTGAAACGTCTTACTGCAAGGCAGAACAAGCAACTCTTTCAGATTGCCAGCAATTTTAAAAAAAAGACAGACGCCTATGCCAGGCAGAAAGAACTTAAAAAAAAATCCGTCTTCTGGAATCCCGTATCCGGTCAGCAGGCGGCAGCCTGGCCCCGGATCAGCCTACCTCTCTGGAGGATCTACTGGGCAAACGTGAGGTAAATTTTTCCCCCGAGGGTTTTGGCCAGGCCTTTGTCCAGATGACCGAACAGGTCCATCAAATCATGGAAACCGCCGTTTCACAACATTACATCAGCATCGATCCTCTTTCCTATGATCGTGTGGTCACTCACTCTTTGATCAAAAACGACCAAAAGCCGTTTGCCAAAAAAGTCACCCCCATGGTCTTTGCCCTTCTGGAGAAAAACATTATTCCAAAACCAGGATCTGCAATCGACCTCAAGGAAATCATTTTAGAAGAACAGTTCAATCTTACCTTGAAACAGAACAACACGCATGCATTTATCAAGTTAAAGGAACTTGATGGTGACGCTCTGACACTTGTCCACATCAAGCAGTTTTTAGAAAAAAACAAGATCATTAACGGTCTTGTTGAAGATCGATTAATCGAGCAATGGCTGCTTCGCAGCACACCGGATGACGATCCCTTTCTTATCGCCAAGGGCCGGCCGGCCAAAACACCCCAGGATGCCAAAATCAGGTACCATTTCCCCACTGACTATCTTCATGCCGGCAAGGTCAACAAGGACGGATCAATGAATTTTCAGGACAGGGGAGAAGTCCCGTTTGTGGAAGACGGGGCCTTTCTTGCGGCAAAGATTTTTGCCGAAGAGGGTCATTCCGGAATTGATGTCTTTGGTCGAGAAATTATTGTGGAGGACCCCAGTGATCTGACCTTTTGTGCGGGACCCGGCACCCGAATGTCGGAAGATGGTGTCAGAATTTATGCCACCACTGATGGCCAGCCTCATCTGGATGCCATGGGAAATGTCTCTGTCTGCCCGGAATACCAGGTAAAAGGGGATATCGGGTTTGACACCGGGGACGTGGACTTTGACGGGAATATTGTGATAAGCGGGGCGGTCAAGGAGGGTTTCAAAGTGCGGTGCGCTTCACTGACCGCCAAAGAGATACAGGGCGCGAGCATTGATATTGAAGGAGACCTCAATATCTCATTGGGTATTGTGGACACAAAACTTGTCAAGGTCAAAGGATCCATACAGGCCAAGTTTATTCATAACTCCCAGAT
>CAZLTD010000031.1:0-50005 GCA_964562385.1 uncultured Desulfobacula sp. | reverse complement strand
GTAAAAAGGCTGCACAGAACCACCAGATCAAGTAAAAATTCTAAGCCGTCTTTTGAATTTAGAGTCGACTTGTCATCTGAAAGAAAAAAATTATGGGTATAGGCGGATATAAAAATCAATCCCATCAGCACAAGTGTGGCAACCCAGCCCTCAATACTCACCGGGAAAAATCCCCAACCGTACCTCTTGGGTTTAAACCAGAATTTTTTCATGGGTTCCTTTAAAAAGAGGGTGGTCCAGTGGTTTGCAAAATTACAGGTCCAGACATACCTTATTGTGCGTTGATTTGCAAGATTCCGGTAGCACTTCACAGCCTTAATTTCAACTTTTAAAGACGCCGGTTGATTTGACAAGCCTGTGCTTTCCCTGTATCGTTCCCAGGTTTTGTTTGATTTTTGACCAAAGGATTCCATGGATAAAAATAAATGTATTGAAACAATCCGGTCTGCCGTTCACAACGGTTCCCATCCCGGTGCACCGGATAAAAATCTGTTCCAGCCAACCAGCGTAATCGCACTTGTCCATTTTGATGAAGAAATCAAGCTGCTGTTCATCAAAAAAGCAGATGTTGAAGGGTATCCCTGGGCCGGGCAGATGGCATTCCCGGGAGGGCACAGGGATAAAAGCGATGCCTCCACAAAAGAGACGGCCTTAAGAGAGCTTGAGGAGGAGATGGGGATCCGCCGGGAGAATGTTGATGTCCTGGGGTCGCTGGGTCATTTCCAGACCATAAATAATAAGGATATCGAGGCCTGGGTCGGTGTCTGGAACCGGAAAGAAGCCATTCGCTTTGATGCATCGGAAATTGCCAGTGTCTATGAAATTCCAATAAAGTATCTGTTGGCCCTGCACAAGGAAAAAGGGTTTGATAAGTTCGACCACCCCCCCAATGTGATGTGGCTTAAATATCCATACGAGGATGTATTGATCTGGGGCGTTACCGCAAAAATCCTTTATCATCTGCTGGAAATACTTCAAAAAACATAACAACTTTGTAAGCTTTGCGCCTCTGAAAGCCGTCCAAACACGAGCTAACGGCTAACAGCTAACAGCTAACACCTAACATCACCCTGCCGGCAATCTTTGATTTTCGGATGTGCACTAATTATTTTTATCCCGCCGCTTCATCCTCAGATAAATTTTGATAATTAAAAAAAGGCACAGGAAGGTCAAAAAAACGGGGAACCACACATGAGGTGCAAATGCAGGGTTGGAAACGCCCACAAAAATGCCCGTTATTGAAAAGAACAGCACAAAAATCAGGCCCCCCATGACTATCCAGCAGGCAAGGTTGGAATCATACCAGGGCGTGATGGTTTTTCGAAAAAATGGGTTTTGATCAAGTTGCATGCAAGTTTTGTTGATAATGGGTTAAAACCACAATATGTAGAGTTTTTTATCTTGACAAACTACAATATGTTGGATAAGTCTAATGCTCAGCGTTTCCGGTAAAGGATTTCTCATACCGCCCGAACGTTTACAGAAGATAATTTAATTTCAATCAGATTTCAAGAGGAAGATGCATGTTTGAGCAAATTAAAAAGCGGGATGGAAGAGTAGCGGAATTTGATTCATCTAAGATTTCCAGTGCACTTAGCAAGGCCGGCGAGGCAACCGGTGAGTTCAATGGGCGGGAAGCCCAGAAAATGACCATGAAAGTGGTTACGCTGGCAAGAGATCTCAGGCTCGGGCCAATTCCCGAAGTCGAAGAAGTCCAGGACATCGTGGAAAGAGTTCTTCTGGATTCTCCTTTTTACAAAACTGCCAAGGCCTACATTATCTACCGGGAACAGCACAACCAGATCCGTAAAATCGCTATCAAGGAAAATGTAGGGCTCATGGAATCCTATATCCGGCGCATGGACTGGAAAGTAAAAGAGAACAGCAATATGAGCTATTCCCTGCAAGGTCTCAACAATTACATCTCTTCCGATATCACCGCCGAGTACTGGCTCAATAAAATTTATCCGCCCGAAGTAAGGGAGGCTCATTATGCCGGAGATCTTCACATTCATGATTTAAGCTTGTTATCTGTCTATTGTGTGGGCTGGGATCTCCAAGATCTGCTGCTTGAAGGGTTCAAGGGGGTTGCCGGAAAAGTGGAGTCTTCTCCACCCAAACATTTCAGAAGCGCTTTGGGCCAGATTGTCAATTTTTTCTATACCCTCCAGGGTGAGGCAGCCGGTGCCCAGGCCATGTCCAATTTTGATACCCTTTTAGCCCCGTTTATCTGGACGGATGATCTGTCTTACAAAGAGGTGAAGCAGGCATTGCAGGAATTTGTATTTAATATCAATATTCCCACCCGTGTCGGATTTCAGACGCCATTTACCAATATCACCATGGATCTGAATGTGCCCTCCACCTTGAAAAATTCGCCTGTTATTATCGGTGGCGAATACCTGGAACAGACCTATGACGGATTCCAGAAAGAGATGGATATGCTTAACGCGGCCTTTGCTGAGGTGATGATGGAAGGCGATGCAAAGGGCCGGGTATTTACCTTTCCCATCCCCACCTATAATATTACCGAGGATTTTGACTGGACCAACCCCAACCTTGAAAATATCTGGAAGATGACTGGAAAATACGGTATCCCCTATTTTTCTAATTTTGTTAATTCAGACATGGATCCGGAAGATGCACGATCCATGTGCTGCCGTTTAAGGCTGGACAACAGGGAACTGAGAAAAAGAGGCGGCGGCCTTTTTGGTGCCAACCCGTTAACCGGTTCCATCGGGGTTGTGACCTTGAATCTGCCCAGGATCGGGTATCTGGCCAAAGATGAGGCGGATTTCCTGGAAAGACTGGATCTCCAGGTTAGCTATGCCGCCGAATCCTTAAGCATCAAACGTAAAATTCTGGAAAAATTTACCAATGGTGATCTCTATCCTTACTCGAAATTTTATTTAAGAAAGATTAAAGAGAGTACCGGTGTTTACTGGCGTAATCATTTTTCCACTATTGGTATTTTAGGCATGAACGAAGCCTGTATCAACTTTCTGGGGCAGGGTATTGCGACAAAAGAGGGCCAGGATTTCAGTGTCAAGGTCATGGATCATATCCGAAGCCGGATAGAACAGCTCCAGGATGAGACCGATGAGATTTTTAACCTGGAAGCCACACCCGCAGAAGGCACGACCTACAGGTTTGCCAGCCTGGACAAGGCAAAGTTTGATGACATTATCTGTGCCAATGAAGAAGAGTACAAACAGGGCAGCGATCCTTTCTACACCAACTCCACCCATCTGCCGGTCAATTACACCGATGATATTTTCGAAGCCCTGGAACTTCAGGACCGGCTGCAGACAAAATATACCGGCGGCACGGTTCAGCACCTGTTTCTAGGTGAAGAGGTTTCCGACACCGAGGTGGTTAAAAATGTGGTTTCCAAGGTGTCCAATTCATTTAAACTGCCATATTTTACATTAACCCCGACATTCAGTGTCTGTCCGTCCCACGGCTATATTTCAGGGGAGCATGAAAAGTGCGGCACATGCGAAGCCGACACCGAAGTCTATTCCAGGGTGGTCGGCTATTTAAGGCCCGTGGGTCAGTGGAACAACGGCAAACAGACTGAGTTTTGCATGAGAAAGACATTTAATGTGGCATAATGATGCGCATCGGAGGGTTTGCCAAAAATTCTTTAATTGATTTTCCAAAGAACATTGCCTGCGTTGTTTTCACTCAGGGGTGTAATTTCCACTGCCCCTATTGTCACAACCCGGATCTTGTGGCCGGACACCGAAAGGTGTCCGGCCTTTTATTTGATGATGAGATGGTTTTCTCTTTTTTGAAAAAACGCAAAGGCCTGCTTGACGGGGTGGTCATTACCGGTGGTGAACCCACCCTGCAGGAGGATCTGGTTGATTTCTGCCGCAAGGTAAAATCGCTCGGTTTCCGGCTGAAAATGGACACCAACGGCACCCGGCCAAAGGTATTGGAATCGTTGTTCAACGAGAATCTGCTTGATTATGTGGCCATGGATATCAAAACCGGTCTTGAAGATTATGCTTTGGTCTGGCAGGGAAAGCATGATAAGAACCGTATTGTTGAAAGTATAGATCTGATTCAGGCCAATGCCCCGGATTATGAATTTCGTACCACCTGTGTAAAACCATTTGTTACAATGAAGAATATGAGCGAAATAGGGCGGTTGATAAAGGGAGCAAAACACTATATCCTTCAAAATTGTTCAGATAAAGGTGACGTGCTGGAGCCTGCGTTTTTTGAATCCGGAAATCCGTTTTTTTCCGAAGAGCAGATGCACACGTTGCAGAAAACAATAAATGAGTATGTTGAAAAGGTCAGCATCCGGTAGGGAGAAAAAATGGTAAGCCATCTGGTAACGGCAGTCATTGACCTTGATGCCATTAAAAGCAATGTGACTGCCCTAAAGCGTCTCACAGCTCCCCATTGCCGGTTCATGGCCGTAGTCAAGGCTGACGGATACGGTCACGGGGCGGTGAAAGTGGCGCAAAAGGCCATTAACAGCGGTGCTGCCTGGCTGGGAGTTGCCAGGCTCGAAGAGGCGCTGCCCTTAAGAGATGCCGGGATTTCATCTCCCATTCTTGTGTTTGGATATATCCATCCCTTACAGGTCACAACAGCCGCAGCCCTGGATGTGACAATCACAGTCTATAATCTTGATATGGCAAAGGCCATCTCCAGAGAACTTCAGCGCTTGGGCAAATCCATGGATGTTCACTTAAAGGTGGATACCGGGATGGGCCGGGTGGGGATGATCGTTGATACCACAATATCGGGCCGCGATATCCGAGAAAAACTGATCAAGGAGATTGACGCCATTGCAGGACTGCCCGGAATTCGTCTAAAAGGGATCTACACCCATTTTGCCGCTTCAGACAGCAGCGATAAAGGGTATACTAAAAACCAGATCAATGCTTTTAATTCCCTGCTTTCAGACCTTGAAAAAAAGGGCATTGCATTTGAAATTCGCCACGCTGCCAACAGTGCCGGCATCATTGCCCATCCGGATTCCCATTACGATATGGTCAGGGCAGGTATCTCCCTGTACGGGTTGCAGCCTTCAGGAGAGGTGGATCTGTCAAATGTCCGGCTTACACCTGCCATGACGCTGACGTCCATTGTTACGGCAGTAAGACAGGTCCCGAGAGATTTTTGCGTCAGTTACGGCATGACCCATAAAACAGTGGACCCCACACAATTGGCCTCTGTTCCGGTGGGCTATGCTGACGGATTTTCAAGGCTTTTTTCATCCAACGGCCATATGCTGGTAAAAGGCCAACGCGCTCCCATTGTAGGACGGGTCTGCATGGATCAGACCATGATAGATGTGGGCCATATTAACGGTATCGTCCCGGGTGATGAGGTGGTGATCTTTGGCTGCCAGAAGGACAGCTGCCTGACGGCTGATGAACTGGCCAATAGAATCAAAACCATCAATTACGAGATTGTTTCCGCCCTGACATCCCGCGTGGAGCGGGTGTATAGATAGCGGTCAGGTTTCAGCAATCAGCCGTCAGCTTTTAAAAGAATCATGAAAACGTATTCAATTATAGCTTTTTTTCCATGAACAACACCGGCAATCCTTTGCCCCAGAAATCCTGAATTTCTTTAACCGGCGAAAAACCTTGGCTTGCATAAAATTTGCGTGTTTTTGCATAATTTTTATCCGGGTGTGATTTGCCCAGGGTCTTTACTTTTAACAACAGCACACCTTCGGATTTCAGATGTTGTGTAGCAGTATTAATTAATTCGCTGCCAATACCCTGGTGATGTGCTTCCGGGAGTACGCCCATCAAATGAATTTCAGCCGCTGTTTTGGTGGGCCGGTCGATAGCGAGAAAACCGATGGTTTTGTTTTTTTGTGATGCAGTAAATACGGGCAGGTTTTCAATATCTTTTAAATACTGAATGATTGCTTTTTCAACACCGAAATAATCGGGAAGTGCGCGTAAAAGCTTTTCGCAGCTCTTTAAATCGGCAATGGCAGGTCCAAGAATGTTTACCAATGTTTCCATTTGATTATTCTCAAACGTAATGGGTCAATGGCGGAAAATGCTAACCGCTAACCGCTGACTGCTGACTGCTGACTGCTGACTGCTGACCGCTGACCGCTGACTGCTGACTACTGACCGCTGACTACTGACCGCTTGTATCATGACTCCTCGGGTTCAGGTTCCGGATAGATCATCTTTCCGGTGGTGGACAGGTCGTATCCGCCCAGAGCGTCTGCTGTCTGCTGAATAACCTTGCCTTTAAGCAGCGATAAAAACAGCTGGATACCCTGGTCAAAGAACCGCTCTTTGGTGATGACCAGATCAAAGCGTTCCCAGGTAACGGGAATAAAATCGAGCCCGAGCGCATTTGCCACAGGCCTGATTCCGGGGCCTGCATCTGCACGGTTGTTGAGGATTTCAAGACCGACATCCATGTGATTGGATGCCAGATGATCGTACCCTTTGATGGTTTCGCCTTTTAAGCCTGCCTCTTTTAACAGTTTGTCAAACAGCTTTCGGGTGCCGGTTGTCAGTTGCTGGTTGATGATTGTCACGCTTTTCTGGCCAAGATCCTTAACCGTTTGGATGTTTTTGGGATTTCCCTTTGGGATGATCAGGCCCTGTTCTCTTTTGCAGAAATTTACCACGGCCGGCAGCTGGTCCATTTCATCTTTTAAGAATGGGAAATTATACTCTTCATTATCGGCAAGCAGATGGCTGGAGGCAATATGGCACAGGTTTCTTTTCAAAGCTTTAAGGCCCCCCATGGAACCGGCAATGCCGAACATGGCCATGTGTTCGTCGTGTTTGAGATTAAAGGTGGAGATGATTTTATCCAGCAGAAGATCGTTGGAACCTGCGATAAGAACAATACCGTGGTAGGGCGGTAGTTTGGCAAGTTCGGGATAATTTTGCGTGCCGGTTTCGATCCACTGGCGCACCAGGTTAATGGGGAACATCCATTTGCCTGTGACCTTTGAGGCGGGAAGGCCTTTTTCGGCGATGAGCGTATAGACCATTTTTTCATTTACATTTAAAAATTTCGCTACTTCCCTGGTAGAAAGCATCTCACCCATGACGGTTATCTCCCTTGTTTTATAAAAGGTGTTTCAATACTTTTTTGGATACCTGATCCGCCGTCAGCGTCCGGCAGTCGATTTTGATATCACACCAGGCATCATATAAGGGAGTTCTTTCTTTGTAAAGGTCTTGTATGCTCTTTCCGGGGGTAATTGCCACCCCCCGGCCGGACAGGTTAGATAGACGGGTGATCAGTGTGTCATAGTCGACACTCAGGTAGATAATGGTGCTGATGTGCGACAGGTGATTCATGGCCGCTTTTTTGTAGACGACACTGCCGCCTGTGGCGATAACATGCTTTCGGCCCTCAATGGTTAAAACATGTTTTTCTTCAATGGTCAGAAAAGCATCCAGCCCTTTTTGGGCGATAATCTGCGACAATGATCGGTTCTCCCCGGTGGTAATAAGATCATCCGAGTCCAGAAAATCATATCCCAGCTGTTTTGCCAGAAGATGACCAACCGTACTTTTTCCTACGGCCGGCATGCCGATGAAACTTATATTTTCTTTGTTTTTCATCAAAAATTAACCAATATTTTGATATATGCTTTAGTTTAATTTTAAATTTTCAGGAAAAGTCATACTATTCTTTTTGTGTCAATGCAAGAATAACCTGCATGGAAGAATTGATATTTAATAAAAGATCGGGCCAATGCGGCGATATGCAAATAATACCTTTGAAAGAACGTTTTTTTTGGTAATTTAAGTATATTGAGTCTGTTATCTTATCGCAATCACTACGAATGGAAAATATATAGCTATTAATGTCTCCAGGTTGTATCAGCGTGGGGATTTTGCCTTTAACTATTGTTTTTAACATTCAAAAACATCACGGTTTGCACATGTTACGGTGTATCGCTTAAAAACCGTGATGTTTTTTGGAGCAGCCCGCAGAAGAATTGAATCCGGGACAGTAAAAACCGACCCGGCCGTCAAAAGGATACATAATGGCACAGGGATTTCTATCGGATATCAGATCGTCCAGAGCCGGGGGAGTTATCATTCTTTTTTTTATTATCCTGATTCCCATGGTGGTTCTGGGATTAGAGCGGATAAAAACACGAACGGAAAAAAATACGCAGCAGATTCTGCTTTACAGTATGGAAAACAGTC
Organism: uncultured Desulfobacula sp.; assembly: GCA_964562385.1. Taxonomy (GTDB): domain Bacteria; phylum Desulfobacterota; class Desulfobacteria; order Desulfobacterales; family Desulfobacteraceae; genus Desulfobacula. The sequence continues at coordinate 41,828 of CAZLTD010000031.1, read as the reverse complement.
ATGCCGCAGTATTGAACTGGGTTGAAAATCTGTTTGAAACCATGACGCTGTTAAACCGGAACAGCGATGTCCGCAGGAATGTTTTAAGCTTATTAGATGCATACCAGAGGGGGGAAAAACTGCAAAATAATAATTCTCTTGAGCACCTTCGTTCCTATTATAAACCCTGGATAGAGGCACATTCAGCCAGGGGTTTTTTTATTTTCGCCCCGGATGGTATCAGTATTGCCTCCATGCGGGATCACAATATCGGGATCATGACCCGGGTGTCACAGATTACCCATCAATTTGAGAAATGCTTTAAGGGAGATCCGGAACTGGTGCTGCCGTTTGCATCGCAAATTGCCCTACCCAATATCCATGGGGAAAAAGTGGAAGGCGAGCCGACCATGTTTGCCGCAATCCCTGTCCGGGGCCTGGACGATACCGTGATGGCCGTGTTCGCCATTCGGCTGGATCCGACTGAAGATTTTTCGGCAATTACCCATATTTCCCGCGTGGGAATTACCGGTGATACCTATCTGTTTAACCGGGATGCCCGGCTGATTACAAGAACGCGGTTTGATGATATGCTCAGGACCATTGGCCTGGTTGGACCCGAGAAGCAAGCCCTGTTGTCATTACGCATAGCGGATCCCGGCAGGAATTCAGCGATCCGGGCAGAGAATGTAAATCGCTATCCGCTGACACTGATGGCCAAAGAAGCGGTTAAAGGTGAATCCGGTATGAATATTGATGGCTACAGGGATTACCGGGGAATCCGGGTGGTGGGTACCTGGAAATGGGATGAAACGCATAATTTTGGTATCACAAGTGAAATAGACCTGTCCGAAGCCTACGGCAGCTATTTGCTGGCACGCTTCATTGTTGTCGGTGCCCTTTCATTTATCGGTGTTTTATTTTCCGCATTTGTTCTGGTGGTGGAAAGGAAAAACAGAATAACGGTTGAAAACGAAAAAAAGCTTAAGCGTATCACCAATACGGTCCAGGATGCCATTGTCCTGATAGATACCAGAGGACGAATTCAGTTCTGGAATAGCAGTGCGGCCAGAATCTTCGGAGTTTCAGAAGAAAAGGCCATTGGAAAAGATCTTCATGAATTGATTTCCCCCAAAAGATATAAACCCATGTCTGATGCCGGGCACAAAGCATACGTAAAAACCGGGAAAGGGCCGATTGTCGGTAATTTAAGAGAGGTGCAGGCCCTATCAGCCGATGGGACCGAATTCCCGGTGGAACTGGCAGTGCAGGCGCTAAACATCAATTCGGAATGGTGGGCGGTGGGTTCCGTCAGGGATATTTCGTCGCGTAAACAGGACGAAAAACGGCTGAGCGAAATAACTGAACGCTTTGAACTGGCAACAAAATCGGCAAACCTGGGTATCTGGGACTGGGATGTCCGCAACAATAAGCTGGTGTGGGATGATGCCATGTATAATATGTACGGGGTGGAAAATGATAAGTTCAAAGGTGCTGTTGAGGCCTGGGAACAGTGTGTTCACCCCGATGACAGCGTGCGTGCAAAAAAAGAGCTGGATCAGGCCCTGGAGGGAATAAAGCCGTTTGATACAAAGTACAGAATCGTTCTCCCGGATCAGAGCATCCGGTATATAAAGGCTGACGGAACAGTGAAATTTGATGACAAGGGGAATGCCATACGGATAACCGGCGTCAACTACGATATGACATTGCAGATGGAAGCCGAGATTGCCTTACAGAATTTTAATCTTGAGCTTGAACAAAAAGTCAGGGAGCGGACAACGGAACTTGAAACTGCAAAACAAGGGCTTGAAAGGAGTGAAGAGCGATTCCGCGGGCTTGTGGAAAGTTGCAGTGACATCATCTGGGGGCAGGACGAAAACGGGCGGGTCACATATATCAGCCCCAAAGTAGCGGAGGTGCTTGGATATGATCAGAAAGAGATGATCGGGGACAGGTTTTTGCCGCTGTCTGAAAGCAACACGTCAAAGCAAAAAGTACACTCTAATGCCGCTGTTGCGTCGTTTGAAAACATACAGCATGAATTTGTCAATAAATGCAACCAAAAAGCCATTGCTTTTGAAACCAATATTTCTCCCGTGGTCTCAAAAGATGGCGCCCACATGGGCTTCAGGGGAATCAGCAGAGATATTACCGAAAGAAAAATTCAGTCTGAAACATTGAGAAAACTGTTAAAAGCGGTGGAAGCAAGTCCGGTCAGTGTTATCATCACAAATACAGAAGGGATCATCGAATATGCCAACCGATTTTGCCTTTCAATTTCTGGATATCCCAAAAAAGAGCTGATCGGCAGAACCCCTGGGGTTTTTAAAAGCGGCCGACATCCAGCCTCATTTTATCAGCAGTTATGGAGCACGATCTCAAAAGGGGAACAATGGGAAGGGGATATCTGCAACCGTAAAAAAGATCATACCGAATTTTGGGAAAGGGTGCTGATTTCGCCAATATTCAATGAAGACGACATGATCACACACTATGTGGCGGTAAAAGATGATATCACCGAAAAGAAGAAAACAGAAGAAGAACTGAATAAAGCCCTGGTTCGGGCAGAGTCTGCAACCCTTGCCAAGAGCGATTTCCTGGCAAATATGAGCCATGAAATCCGTACCCCGATGAATGCCATTATCGGGATGACCCACCTTGCCCTTGAGACAAACCTGGATTCCAGACAGCTCGATTATATTCAGAAGGTCGACATGTCGGCCAAATCTCTTTTGACCATTATCAATGATATTCTGGATTTCTCAAAGATCGAGGCCGGAAAACTGACAATAGAACAGACAAAGTTTAATCTGAGGGAAACCATAGAAAATGTCATTATCCTTTCTGCTGAAAAGATCGCAAAAAAGGATATCGATCTGTTTTATTCGGTGGATGACCACATCCCTGCCGTCCTCGTGGGCGATCCTGTTCGCGTTGGCCAGATTTTTACCAACCTTTTGAGCAATGCTGTCAAATTCATTGAAAAAGGGTCCATAGACCTGACAGCCCGTGTCAAATCCCGTGATGGATCAGATCTCATTGTTGAGTGCAAGGTCCAGGATACCGGCATCGGCATGACAAAGGAGCAGGCAGACCGTCTGTTTGAAAAGTTCAGTCAGGCAGACACATCCATTACCCGAAAGTATGGGGGCACAGGGCTTGGGCTGTCTATTGTACACCGGCTGGTCGGCCTGATGGGGGGAACCATTGGGGTGGATACCCAACCGGATAAGGGGACAACATTTACGTTTACCCTGAAGACAGGATTTAAAAAGGATCGCAGAAAAGAGCAGTTCTCTTTGCGCCTGCCGCCGGACCTTGATGGGCTGAAGGTTCTGGTGGTTCATCCAAAACAGGTTTTTTTAGACCGTTTCGGGCAGATGGGCGGTCAGTTTCCATTCCAAACTCTCCAGATGGTGAATCAATTGGACAGGGGGCTTGAATATCTGGAGGGGGGACAGAATAGCGGAGGCTCTTATGACATACTGTTCCTGGATATAGAGCAGGCTTCGGATTTTATGAAAATCGGTGAGTGGTCTCACCTGCCGGTAATTGTCATTCCGGATCTGATGCAAAACAGGGGTGTGGGTCCATCCATCCAAAACCGGATGAAAACAGTGATCATGCAGATGCCTTTAAATCCCCACGGTATTTTCAATTCCATTATGACTCTTTTTGGATATCCGGACCTTGTGTTCCGGCGCCGTGAGAATACGATTGAAAATATTTTTAAGAAACTTGAACCGATTCGCGGAGCAAAGATTTTATTGGTGGAGGATAATGAACTCAACCGTCAGGTTGCCCTGGGGCTTTTGGAAAAGATTAATGCCCGGGTGGTAATTGCACACAATGGTGCCCAGGCACTGGAAAGGCTTTCAGATGATGCCTTCGACCTGATCCTCATGGATATCCAGATGCCGGTGATGGACGGGACCTATACGGCCAGAGCGATCCGGAAACAGGGGGGGGATTTTTAAAAAAATCCCAATTATCGCCATGACAGCCCATGCCATGAGCGGTGACCGGGAAAAAAGCCTGGATGCGGGCATGAACGATCATGTGAACAAACCCATTGATCCCGATACTTTTTACCGCTGCCTTTTCAAGTGGCTGGCCGCAAAACAGGAGAACCCGCCCGATTTTTCCGGCTTCCACCACAGAGAAGACTGGGTTACCGCCCCTGACTTGTTACGGATAAAAGAGCGGCTGCCGCAGATAGATGTCGATGCCGGTATAAAAATGATGGCGGGAAACCAGGATCTTTACCGCCATCTATTAAAAATGTTTACCCGCGATTACAGCGATAGTATTGAAAAAATCAGGACAGCGGTTTCAGCAGAGGAGATAAAAACGGCCATGCGGATTGCCCATACGGTAAAGGGGCTGGCCGGTAGCATTGGCTCCGGTGAGCTGCACAATATTTTCAGGCAGATTGAAACGGCCCTGGCCGAAGGAAAAGAGGGGCCGGAATCGCTGATGGATGAAGCCGGAATTCTGCTGAACAGGATCATCGCCACGGTTGATTCTGAACTGCCGGAAAAGAGAGGCGATGACAAGGAAGCAGAGCGTTTGACCAAAGTGGATCTGACGACCACGATTCTGCCGAAGCTTGAGAAACTTCTCAGCCTTCTGGCGGTAAATGATATGGAATTTGAAACCGTATTCAGATCACTGCAGTCCGGTCTTTCAGCGGTTTATTCAAATGAGACGCAACAGCTTGCCGATGCTGTGGACAGACTCGATGTCGGATCGGCCACAGGCAGTGTAGAAAAAATTATAGAGAGGATTAAAAAACAACTGGGGGAGGATGAGGGTGATGGATAAAAAGCAGATATTGATCGTGGATGACGTTCCTGAAAATATCAAAGTGCTTAATAATCTTTTAAACAAAGAATACCAGATCAGCTTTGCGACAAACGGTCCACAGGCGCTTGATCTTGCTTTCTCCGATAACAGGCCTGACCTGATCCTGCTTGATGTGATGATGCCCGGCATGGACGGGTACCAGGTGATCGAAAAGCTCCAACAGCACCCGAAAACTCGACGGATTCCGGTTCTTTTCGTAACCGCCAAAAGCGAGACGGAAGATGAGGCCCGAGGGCTTCGCTCGGGGCAGTAGACTATCTCAGCAAGCCGATAAACCCGGTGATAACAAAGGCCAGAATTAAAAATCATATGGAATTGTATCAACACCGGGAATCTCTGGAAGACCTGCTCGGCCAGCGGACGGTCAAACTCAAAGAGGGGTATATTGATACGATTCACAGGCTGACCCTGGCCTCTGAATACAAGGATGAGGAGACCGGCGCCCATATCCAGCGCATCAGTTTTTACACCAGGGAACTCTCCCTTGAAATGGGAATGGGTAGCCGTTTTGCAGAAAATATTTTTTATGCTTCCCCCATGCACGACATCGGCAAGGTGGCCATTCCCGATGCCATTCTTTTAAAACCGGGTCCTTTGGATGACCAGGAGTGGGAAATTATGAAAACCCATGCCGCGATCGGGGCTTCGATTCTTAAGGGCTCGGAATCGCCATATCTTAAAATGGCGGAAGTTATCGCCGGCTGTCATCATGAAAGATGGGACGGCCACGGGTACCCGAATAATCTGAAAGGCGAAAAAATTCCGCCGACGGCCAGGATCATGAACATATCCGATCAGTATGATGCTCTGAGAAGCCGCCGACCCTATAAAGAACCGTTTGATCATGAAAAAACGGTAAACATCATCACAAAAGGGGACGGCCGTACCATGCCGGATCATTTTGATCCGGATGTACTGGCGGCATTTAAAAAATCAATGGATCTTTTCAAGGATATTTTTGAAACCCATAAAGATCTTGAGCCTGATGAGTAGGATGGGCCGAATGCCATTATAAACGAAGCGGTTTTGCGTTTTTATTTCCTTTACAGCCACATTATATGGAGCATGCATATGAAAACAACGAACCATACACTGATGGAACAATTAAGGATTACTTCACTGGAAATCGACCGCCGAAAACAATATTTGAATTTTACCGATGAGGATGCCAATACCCTGGCGTCCATCCGTCCGCTGATTGAAGAAAACATCAATAAGATTGTTGACGCATTTTACAAGAATGTCCTCTCCTTTGATGAGATGGACCGGATAATAGGAGATTCCGACACCCTTTCCCGGCTTAAAAATCATCAGCGTCGTTATATTTTAACCCTGTTCGACGGCCAATACGATGAGGAGTATGTCTATTCCCGGCTCAGGGTGGGGGTGGTCCATAAAAGGATCGGGCTTGATCCTAAATTGTATATCTCGGTGATGCATCATTTGAGCAGAATTTAGTGGAATGTCGTTACTGAAACTGAACAGATAAACTGTACCTCCTGTCTGGGAAAACTCAGATCAATTGAAAAAATCCTGATCTTTGACACCTATATCAACAGCCTGATGGCCGAGACCGGGCGTAGCCGGGAAGAGCTCAAACAATATGCGGCCTCGCTTGAAAAAACCGTTGCCGAGCGGACTGCATCGCTAAATGAACTGGCACGCCACGACGGCCTGACAGGTTTGTTGAACCAGCACACCTTTTACAGCGAACTGCGGCGGGAACTGTCCCGGGCCAGCCGGTTGAGCCACTCGACGGTATTGATCTATTTCGACCTGGACGGATTTAAGCAGCTCAATGACACAGAGGGCCACAAGGTGGGGGATGAGATGCTGAAAACGGTGGCAGATGCGATGAAAAATGTAACGCGGGAGGATGAAATCATTGCCAGGTACGGCGGAGACGAGTTCTGTACTGTTCTTAGTTCAGCCGATGTTGATGACGGCAGAAATTTTGCTAAAAGACTGATTCGGGAAATTGAAAAGTCCACCCAGGGAACCGGTGTCGCCTGTAGCATCGGTATCTCTGCATCCACACCGGAAAAAACCCTGGATGTCAATTCTCTGGTCAAGCAGGCAGACGCAGCCATGTATGAAGCCAAAAAGGAAAAAGGGTTCGCAGTCAAAATTGCCGGAGAAACAGAATCGTCCCATACAGTCCCTTAAAAAAAATGACAAGAGAAAACCGTCCACATGGTGATAAAACGGTCGGGCGAATGCAGTCCCGGGTCCCGTAATCATCTGAGCTCTTTCCAATAATTCTACCCAAGGGTTAATGGTGCTTGACATAAGCTTTGCCAAACACTATTTTTCTACAGCTATCTATTAATAGAGCGAATCTTAAAAGAATTTTGAATTTCAGATGGTTTTAAAATTCAAAAGGAGCATCTTTATGAGAGTCGCTGTGGAAGATTAAGAAAAGGCCATGACACCCAAAATAGTTACCATTGTCGGCAAATCCAACTCCGGGAAGACAACCCTGCTTGAAAAAATTGTAACCGAACTTACCCAAAGGGGGATTCAGGCAGGCTCTGTGAAGCATGCCCATGACGGGTTTGTAATGGATAAAAAAGGCAAGGACAGCTGGCGTCACCGGCAGGCAGGGGCCGCCTCCACGCTGGTGATATCAGAGGACGGCATTGCTCTGATAAAAGATGATACCACCCCCTATATCGACAAGATGAAGGCCTATCTGTCTGACAGGGATATTATCGTGGCAGAGGGGTTTAAAAAGCAGAATCTGCCCAAGATCGAGGTGTTCCGCAACGATAGTATCCACAAGACTCCCCTGTGCATGGCAGATGAAAACCTGGTGGCTTTTGTAACCGATTCCGACTGGCAGCCGGATGTGCCGATTTTTGGTTTGGAAGAGATCAACCGGATCGCAGATTTTATTGAAGACAATTTTTTGTCCGGTTCAAGCGGAGAAATCAGATAGATGAAGGTGTACAGGCCTCTATCCAATCTCATATTGTTTCTATTGTCAGGCCTGTCTGTTTTTTTTGGGGCCATTCTGGCACAGGCCGGCCAGCAGCAGATTAAATCGTATCACTGTGTCACCTCCTTTGATCAAGGGGCTGTGAACTGGAGCACCGGGAAGATCTGTGCAACAGGAAAAGCCGTTCCCAATGACAAAAACCTTCTGTCCCATGAATGGGTACAGGGGGCGGCACGGGCCGACGCCAACCGGAATATTATAAAAATTATAAAAGGAATCAAGCTGGGCAACTTCCAGAAAGTTGAACAGTATGCCGCTCAAAATGATGTGATCCTTGCCGGGATAGAGAAGACGGCACGGGATGCCATCATTTTAAAACAGTATTATACATCGGCACTGGCCGTTGAAATGACGATCGAAACAAGTATCTATGGCGGCTTTCTGCAATTGGTGCTGCCCGAAGATATCCGCCAGATCCCAAAAATCAATATAGAGAAGTTACAGGCAGATCCGGATCCTGAGGGCCGGCCTTTGTACTCAGGCTTGATCATTGATGCCACCGGGCTGAAAATTGAACCGGTCTTAAATCCTGGGATCGTCAGTGAGCAGGGCCATGATGTTTACTCATCCGCCTTTATCAGCCGGGAATTTGCCGTTAAAAACGGGGTTGTCAAATATCTTTGCAGTATGAAGCAGGCAAAAAAGGACAGGCGGGTGGGCAATAACCCTCTGGTTCTCAAGGGATTGCGAAAAGAGGGAAAGGAAAATACCAGTATCGTGATCAATATGGCTGATTACCGCGCACTGGAAAAACAGCCGGAACGCCACCTGTTTTTAAGAGAGTGCCGGGTCATCATTGTCAAGGATCCATAAAGTACTATCCTTCGGCCAGGAATGATTATTTTTCATAATCTTGAATTAAAAAAAACAACTTGGGAAAAGATGCATTGCAGGTTCCTATGTTGTTGTAGGGACGCCCCTTGTGGGTGTCCGCGTTAGATCCCAGACAGATGTTTTTTTATACGGGAGAAAAATGAAATAAGAAAACCCCATATTAAAATAGCCGAGGTTAAACAACCACGGTTGGGCACAAGGCCCACCCCTACACCACTGTTTAATATCATCCGGGGTGTTTTGAGCAATAAATTTTTTGAACCGCTGTGAATGACATGTTGTTAGGAAATCATAAACGTTTCTGATTACTACAAAAGAGCGTTGTCGATCAGCCGGGTTGCACCCACTTTTACGGCCAGGGCAAGCAACACCTGCCCGTCAATTTTTTTAACATCCTCAAGGGTGACAGGGTCACAGAAACTTGCGTATTCAACTGCGGTTTCATTAAAACCGTGAATGAACGATTCAATTTTTTGCCCAATGACAGCGGTATCTTTTTCGCCTTTTTGGATCATCTGTTTTGCCAGGTCAAGGGATTTTGAAAGGCTGACGGCAGATGCCCGCTGGGTTTTTGACAGGTAGGCGTTTCGTGAACTCATGGCCAGGCCGTCATCTTCACGGATAATATCGCCCCCTAAAATTTTAATATCAAAATCCAGGTCCAGGGTCAGCTGACGGATCACCTGGAGCTGCTGATAATCTTTCTGACCAAAGATGGCAACATCCGGCATGACAATATTAAACAATTTGGTTACCACCGTGGCCACACCGCCAAAATGAACGGGCCGAAATTTACCGCACAGATGGTTCGGCAGATATTCAAGGCTGATTTTTGTCTGGAAATTTTTTGGGTACATGGCCTCTTTGTTGGGCAGGAACACGGCGGTTGTCCCGGCCTTTTTCGCCAGGTCAAGATCATTTTCAAGATCTGTGGGGTACTTGTCCAGATCTTCAGTGGGACCAAATTGGGTGGGATTGACAAATATACTTAAAACCAGCTCGTCGCAAAGGGGTTTCCCCTTGTCCAGAAGTGATGTGTGTCCCCGGTGCAGATACCCCATGGTGGGGACAAAGCAGATACTTTTAGACTCTATTTTTTTTTGTTTTGACCAGGCCTGCATCTGGGCAGTGGTTTTCAAAATTTCCATTATTTCTCAAGCTCCTCTTTCACAGCAATTCCCATGTCGAGTATGGTATAGGGTTTTTTCACAAAACTGCCTGCCCCAAGGTTCTGGGCCGTAAGAACGTCTTTTGATTCAGAGTATCCACTGGCAATAATTGCTTTCTGGCCGGGGGCGACCTTTTTTATCAGTCTGTAGGTTTCAAGCCCGCTGATGGACGGGGCCATGATCATATCCAGGATCACCAGATCCACTGTGTTCTGTTTGATGAATTCCACGGCCTCATATCCGGTATCCACAGCCGATGCCTTATATCCCAGGTTATTTAAAATTTTCAATGCGATATCCTGCTGGTCTTTTAAGTCATCAACCACCAGGATCATCTGGCCCTGCCCTTTTATTTCGTCAAAAGATCCCACTTTAGGTTTATTCAGTACTTCCTGGCGGGTTGCCGGGAAAATAAGGTCAAATGTTGTTCCATTGGCACTGGAATCCACATCAATATATCCGTTGTGATCCAGGAGTGCGTTCCACACCACAGTCAGGCCAAGGCCGGTACCGCTTTTCCCCATCTCTTTCCGGGTGTAGAAGGGGTCGAATATTTTTTTTTGGTCAGACTCAGTGATGCCCGAACCATTGTCCGTAACGCTTAAGACAACGTATTCTCCCTGCTCCCTGTTTTCAAACCCGGGAATAACAGAATCTAAAAATACGTTGCTTGTTGAGATGAGTACCTGGCCGTTCGGTTTGTCCGAGACCTCTTCCACGGCATTTAAAACAAGGTTCATGAGTGATTTTTCAATGTGAATATAGGAGCCTTTGATATTTAAGAGTTCAGGTTCTGTCATCAGGTCAATGGAAACATCTGGGTGGGAATCTTTTATTTTTATAAAATCATGGGCCTGGAGATACCGTTCCAGCAGGGAATTGATGCTGATGATCTCTTTTTCCGCCCGGGCGCCCCGTGATATGGTTAAAAGGTCACTGACAACGGCTGATGCTTTTTGCCCGGACTCTTTTATAATATTCAGCCCTTTTTCAATGCCCGGTTCCAGGCGGGCGTCCATCAATAGTATTTCGGGATAGGTGGCGATGCCGGACAGGATATTGTTCAGATCGTGGGCCACGCTGCCGGCAAGGATGCCAAGCCCCTTTAATTTTTCAGCCTGTTTTAGTTTCTCTTTTAATTTGTCCTGTTTTTCCCGTTGCTGTTTCAGTTCACTGATGTCTTTAATAATCCCCTGATATCGGGTGGTTCTGTCGGAAAAATGACGCAGCCGGTTGCCGCTGATCTCAACAGGAACCGGGGTGCCGTTATGATGCAGGATGGTTGCCACCATGCAGAATGGTTTATCCGCGATAATTTTTTCCCGAAATTTTTTCCCGTCGTTTTCATTTAAAAACCGGTTCAATGGCAGGTTGATCCACTCTTTTTGCCGGTATCCGAAAAGCGGCGTGACCGCTGCATTGACAAATGTGATATTCTGGTCTTCATCCATGGCCCAGATCATCTGGGTGGTGTTTTTGAGCAGCAGCTTGAACTCTTTACCGTTCACTTCAAGCGCCTTGATTAAAAGGGCCAGGGATATTGCCACCGCAGAGCAAAGAAAGATAAACGTGCCGCAATAAACAAACCACTGGCCAAGCTCGAACACCGGTTCCATCTTCTCGGGCATCAAAATGCCGGAATCAAACAGAAGGCCAAAACCTGTGAGGGTTAAAATGTTAACCAACAGCGCGAAAATACCGCCTTTTAAATTGGAAAAAACAGCGGCAAATGCACAAAAGCAGATAAAGTAGAGCCGGGCGCTGCCGATAAGTCCCGAGGTCAGCAGGCTGGTTACACCTAGGAAATAAAAACCGGACAGGCCAATCCATACCCGGAGTGGGAAATGAATTTTTTTTATAAAGGTAATACAACAACCCATGATGTAGAAGAAGGTATAAATGGCTATCAGGTGCCATTGCGAAGAATTCAGTGCATTGGAAACGCTGAGAATGTAAGGGATAATACCAACAACAAGAAGGCTTAAAAAAAGGAATTTAAAGATCCTTTTTTGACAGAACAAAAGAATATCTTCATCATCATAAATTGAATATTCATTAAATATTTTCGAGATCATAGATGTTGACTAAAATATAATTTAAAGATAGACAGAGATTTTACACGATTGAAGGGAAAATGCAATAAATTTGAGGGATTTAAAAATGGAATCATACATACCGACACGGGAAGACGCGTTTTTATTGTTAAAAAAATATAATAAGAAACAAGGCCTTATCCGGCATGCCCTGAGTGTTGAATCGGTGATGGCCCATTTTGCGGCGCGGTTCAATGAAGATGAAGAAAAATGGCGGGTCATCGGCCTGGTTCATGATCTGGATTATGAAATGTATCCTGATGAGCATTGTCATAAATGTGTGGAATTGTTTAAAGAGCATCACTGGCCCGAGGAATATATTCGTGCAGTGATCAGCCACGGATATGGTATCTGCACCGATGTTGAGCCGGTTACCAATCTTGAAAAAACCTTGTACGCAGTGGATGAACTGACCGGTCTTGTGGCCAGCAGTGCGCTTGTCAGGCCGTCCAAAAGTATCCTGGATATCAAGGTTAAATCGGTTAAAAAGAAGTTTAAAGACAAACGTTTTGCGGCCGGCGTGGACAGGGAAGTTGTCAAAAAAGGGGCGGCAATGCTGGGGATGGAGTTGCCCCAATTGATTGAGCAGGTTATTTTAGGGATGCGGCCGGTGGCGCAGGAAATTGGCCTGAAAGGCAACTTGTAGCTCCTGAATAGATTGAAAAAAACAGCATGTCATGAAATTGACGATCCTGGAAGATTTTTCCTGTCTGAAATGCGTCAGATTTTGACGGTTTTCTTATAACTACTTGAAATAATATCGTTTTGATTAGTAATCGTCTGTTTGGCACAGCCTTTGCTTTAATCATCAATTAGTATTGATGTTAACAAGCGAGGGAATTATATGCGCCAGACTTTATCCAGATTGTCCAACAGAATGTCCACTCTTGTCTCCGTTGTTTTCGGGCTGGCCCAACACCAGGCAGATCATAAAAAACTGACCCGTCATATTGTTGAAATTCATAAACACAATTCCACCAAGGGAATCATCAACGAGGCAGCTTCGTGTCTGAAGGATATGCTTGATTACCGGCTGTTTTCCTTTGTAATTAAAAAGGAAGAGAGCGTTGATATCTGGCTGGACCCGCGGATGTATAAAAAATCACTTGAAGATATAATCGTTACCGATTTTAATATTGAAGACAAAGAGACCCTGAACTACCTGAATCATACGTTTCATCCGGATGAACCACAGCCTGCGTTTGATATGGCAGATCTTGTCTATTACGAGCTTAACGAAGATGAGTTCACATCCAGAATATACATGCTTCCCCACAAAAAATTCGCGCCCCGGCATGATGAGGTGGTGAACCTTATTTTGCAGGCGTGTTCAACCGCGCTGCTGCGGCAGGTGAAAATAGAAATATTAAAAGACGCTGCTGTCATTGATCCTTTGACCGGCTGCTACAACAGAAGAGAGTTTGAAAGTCAGCTCAAAAGAAATATTTCCGGGGCCACCCGCTATAAAAGTGATCTGTCCCTGTTTATGTTTGACCTGGACCATTTTAAACAGGTGAATGATACCTATGGGCATCCGGCCGGTGATAAAGTGTTGACAGAAGTGGTGTCCCTTGTTTTGAAAAATATCCGGTCAGGAGATATCCTTGCCAGGTATGGCGGGGAGGAGTTTATCGCCATACTGCCGGAAACAGGGAAGGTCAAAGCCATGGAACTGGCGGATCGGCTGCGACGAAAAATTGCCCAAAAAAATATTTGCTTTGGTGATGAAACTATTAAAGTGACAGCCAGTTTCGGTGTGTCCGAGTTGAACCACCATGCCGATATGACGCGGATTGTACACGATGCTGATGCCATGCTTTACAAGGCTAAAATTAATGGGCGGAACACCGTGATGCCCGGCCTGATCAAAGTGGTTGAAGCGAAGACACATCAGGTTCCTTAACCTATCAAGTCATAATTTAAAACGTTTTCATAATATTTAATTTGCTGTCTTTTAAGCATGTTTTGCAGCAGTGCCAATGCCTTGTGCCTGATGCATTAATGCATTGCCGTTGTCTTGCGCTTGGGATGTCACGATAAATTGGAATTTAGTTGACACTCCTTATGAACCCATGATTCATATGATCAGAAATTGTAAACGTATAAAAAATTATTTTACAATACCAAGGTGTTGATAAACAGACGATACCTTGGTGGTAATGTAAACCGGACGGTACGTCTTGATGCGGCAACAGGCGGAGCCTGAGGGGAAATATCCGGCAGCAAAGAGGAAAAAATATGAATCCGATCCAAGAGCTTGTAAAAGAGATCAAGAATTTGAAGCCCATACCTGCGGTGATACATCAGATACTGGAAGTGGTGGATACGCCGGACAGTTCCATGGCGGATGTGGCCAGGATTATCCAATATGATCCGGCGGTGACAGCCGATGTCTTGCGAACCTGTAATTCGGCTTTCTTTGGATTGAAAACACCTGCTGAGTCCATTAAGGATGTTGTCAGTCTTTTAGGGCTTGATCAAATTGTTGAAATCGTATTGATGAAGTCAGGGGCAAAGGTATTGTCCGGCAGACAGGAAGGATACGGCCTCAATGAGGGGGTCATGTGGAAGTATTCGGTATCTTCTGCACTGATTGCAAAACAGGTTGCCAAAAATCTGTCCATGGAAAACCGGAACACTATTTTTACAGCTGCCCTGCTCAAGGACATCGGGAAAACCGTTCTGGATAAATTTGTAAAGGAATCCTTTGATGAGATCAGCGATCTTTTGGCGGATGAAAGCGTAACCTTTGAGGAAGCGGAAAAACAGGTTATCGGTGTGGACCATACCGAGCTTGGCGGTATGATTGCCAAAATGTGGAAATTTTCACCACGTATGGTTAATATCATCCGGAACCATCATTTGTCAGACAGCGCCATGGCAAAAAACAGGGAAATAGCCGTGGTCTACCTGGCCGATTGTATCTGCATGATGATCGGTATAGAGGGCGGATCAGACGGACCGGCATACCGGTATAAAGACCTGGTGATGGAAGAACTTGGGATGACTCCGGATGATGTCTCTCAGATTATTGCCGATTTTACTGTGAATATTCAGGATGTTGAAGACCTTTTGAATGTCGTATAAAGGCTGCCTCTAATAATTGTCTTTTGTTCCAATTTTCATGTTGCAGAAAAAATTGAATCCAAAAAAAGGGCCAGTAACCTGAAAAAGTCAGGTTATTGGCCCCAATGTTCTAAAAATGTCTATACTTTAAATTTCTGTGTCAACTCCTGCAACTGCTGCATCACCTTGTTCAGTACCTGCGATTTTTCTTTCACGGTGGATGAGAATGTGTTGATTTCCTGGGAGGCGGTGAGAACGTCACTGATCTCTTCGGCCACCTGGCCCGATACTTCTGAGCTCTGGTTGACATTCACATTAACTTCCTGGATGCCCAAAGATACCTGGTTGATGTTTTCGGCAATCTGTGTCGTGGTGGTGGACTGGCTTTCAATGGCAGTGGCAGCCTCATTTACAAAATCGTTAATCTGGTTGATGATTTCTGAAATTTCCTGAATTTCAGTGACCGCACCTTTGATCTGGTCCTGGATTTCCTGGATGTTCTTGGCGATGTCTTCGGTGGCACCGGCGGTTTGTCCGGCCAGTTCTTTAATTTCATTTGCCACGACGGCAAATCCTTTGCCGGCTTCCCCGGCCCGGGCAGCCTCAATGGTGGCATTTAACGCCAGAAGGTTGGTTTGCGATGAGAGGAAGTTCTTCGATAAAACTGATGATTTTCATGGTGCCCTGGCATTTGGGGCAGAGTAAGGGATCAACTTCATACACTTTCTGAATTAATCGGGCCCAGTTCTGCCGGGATTCCCTGGAAGACATATCGTTTGGTATGACAGCCGGAATTGTATCATCAATACCAGCCTTTTTTCTCATGCCCCGGGATTTGTTTGAATACCAGCCATAGTATCTGACTGTCTGCTCATAGCGGCTTGGGATATGAGTGACCAGTCTGGCCAGCCAGTCAAGAGCGTTGAAAACTTTCCTGGATTTTCGATCTTTTGAAATATAAACGACCTTGGCAACACCATCATCAGACTCTTTATCCGGCACATATATCATTCTTTCCTGGCTGAAACAGGCCCGTACTATATACCGGGCCAGGTTACCAAGCCCTGTTTTGTCTGAAGGGTAAATCCTGTCTCCGATATATACATTGAAACCCGAGTGATGCCAGGACAGCATATTTTCAATAATAGCGTCATTAATTTTGCCCGCTTTTTTAAGCATATTCAAAACTTCATACTGGAATATCCTGCTCAGGTCTGTTGTCATAAACTTAGGCGCCACAGAAAAACTGCCATTGTTCAGGAAACATCCGTCAGACACGATAGCATGCAGGTGGGGGTTAAAATTTAAAAAATCCCCGTATGTCTGAACGGCAATACTGGCACCTGGAGCAGCATCAGCATGACGAACAGCAGATTTTAAATATGTGTTGATCACCTTCCAGACACAGACTGACAGTTTAGCCAAAAGTTTGCGGTCATAGAGAAAATAAATTCTCAACCGTTTGGGAATACTGAACACCCACTGCCGGTGAGGGACATCCTTCAAGACATTAGTGAGCAGCCACTCCCCATATTCAACCACCCGTTTCTGGTGACAGGAGGGACAAAATTGTCGCCGTTTGCAGGAAAATGCAAGGAGATACTCATGGCCACATTCTTCACAGCGTACTCTGGCAAACCCCATATGAAAATCACCGCAATCCAGATATTTGTAAATCACAGTCATGATATAGGTTCGCCAGTAACCCAGACGGGAAGCATACATGTCATCCCATGCCCGTTCTAGTTGTTCGAAATGATTTTCGACACACTTGTAATATGCGCTTGCCTTAGGATTGCGCGGCTGATAAACATCAATATTGTATGCTGCTGATTGGGCCATAGCGAAATCGAAGAAAATGATAAATGTTTCGTGAATGTCTGTTTGGAAATTACGACCTGGGAATAGAGGATATACGGTTGAAGGTGCCATTGGTGACGGATATTCCAAAATGGCTGTTGTGGCTTACCAGTTGTCGGTTTTCCTGAAAACGCTGGGGTATAAATCCGTGGCTTCAGGAAATGATCTGGGACTGTCTGTTCCTTATGCGATCCAGGCTGGTCTTGGCGAAGGCGGACGGAACGGTCTTCTGGTTACATACTCGTACGGTCCCCGCGTTCGGCTCTGCAAGGTGTACACCGATTTTGACTTTGTGGAATACGATAAACCCATCACTTTTGGTGTCAGAAGTTTTTGCGAACAGTGTCAGAGGTGTGCCGATGCCTGCCCCAGCCGCTCTATTCCGAAAAACGTGAAACCAACCATGGAACCGACCCACGACAATCCCGAGAAGTGGTTCAATAATTCCGGTGTGGATAAGTGGTACCTGGATGCGAAATCCTGTTTTGAATACTGGTGCAAGGGGAACAATTCCTGCGCAAGTTGTATTACGTCCTGTCCTTACAATAAACCAGAATTCTGGCATCACCGCATGGTAGACAAGCTCAATACCATTATGCCGGACAAGCTCCACAGCCTGATGCGGGAGATGGATATTCTGTTCGGCTATGGGAATACATTTGACGAGAAAGCCGTGAAGAAGTTCTGGGCGTCCCAGGGCCGTAAATATCTGGGATATTAATCAATAGAATAAGAACAATAATATGGGAATTTTTTCAGGAATTGAAATGCTGTTTTTCGGACTTGGCGTCCTTTCAACACTACTTGTATTGGGTTTGATCCAACTCAATGTCAAGCACCGGTTCAAATGGCATGCATGGCTGTTGACCGTGACAGCCAGTTTTCTGACCATTTTTACGATAGCATGGTCGGTGAGCAGTGTTCTGGAAGGCGAAACTCAAGCCGCCAATATGGGTTTGGTGACCTTTGGGCTTCCCGCATTGATCCTGTTCGGAGTGACCCGTAAAGTTTTACATGCCAAATCAAATAACAAATAAACAAGCATCGTACCAATCCCGCCTGATAGGCAGCCTCAGCTGCACCACCGGCGGGATTGGAACAATATTGTATAGATCCTCTTCCAATACATCTCCCCAACAATAATTCAAAATAAGAATTCAATATCAATTTTTGTCTTAAAATGATATTTCTTGGAATGTAAATTCGTGAAATTAATTCATATAGATCGAATTTAACCCAGTTAATCCAATGTTAATTTTTCAGCAAGTTAAGAGATTATAGGCGACGACTTATGAAAATACTTATTGCGGATGATGATCACAAATCGAGAAGTATTCTGAGAAAAATACTAACAAAAGTAGGGTATACTGTTTTCCAAGCCTCGAACGGTGTTGAAGCCCTTGAAAATGTAAAAGAAAATAGTCCTGATATTATTATTTCAGATGTCATGATGCCTATAATGGACGGGTTTGAGCTGTGTCGGAAAATTAAAGCAGATGAGCGGTTTAAACGGATTCCGTTTCTTTTTCATACAGCCATCTATCTGGACCGGAAAGATGAAGAGCTGGCCATGGCCCTGGGTGGTGAGCGGTTTATCACAAAACCCATCGAGATTGATCAATTGCTGGAAATTATCAGGCAGGTTCTTGAGGACAAAGGGAATAAATCGTCTGAAAAACCTATGCCATCAATTAAAAATGATAAGGAATTGAGAGCTCTCTACTCTGCAACCCTCCGGCGGAAGCTGGATGAGAAGATGGCCGAACTTGAAATTGAGCACAAGGCATTAAAACAGAGCGAGCAAAAATTTCGTCGCCTTTTGGAATGGCTCAAAGAAAAGTATTTTTTTTATACCATGGATAAAGATGGTGCCTTTACCTATGTAAGTTCTTCTATCACGAGTATTCTTGGGTACGGACAGGATGAGTTTTCTTCTCAATATAGAACATTTTTAACAGACAATCCCTTGAATAGACTGGCAAGAAAGAGGACTAAACAGAGCATTCGAGGAAAGCTGCAGGAACCGTACGAGGTGGAAATATTTCATAAAGACGGAAATGTCCATACCCTTGAAGTAAGGGAAACACCAGTTTTCGAAGGGCCTGAAGTGGTTGGAGTAGAAGGTGTTGCCCACGATATCACTAAAGAAAGGCGTCGCGAACAGGTCATCCTTACCCGGTTGAAGTTAAGTGAATATTCAGCAAACCACACCCTGGATCAGCTGCTTCAAAAATGCCTGGATGAGGTGGAAAGACTGACAAATAGTAATATCAGTTTTTTCCATTTTTTTGAGCCGGATCAGCAGCAGGTTCATCTGCAAATGTGGTCCAGAAAAACGTTGGATGATATGTGCACGGCCGAGGCCAAAGGTATGCACTACAGTGTGAATCAAGCCGGTGTCTGGGCCGACTGTATCAGAGAGGGTAAACCGGTCATTCATAATGATTATGAAAGCCTTAAGGCCAAAAAAGGGTTGCCAAAAGGGCATGCACCGGTCATCCGCGAACTGGTGGTACCGGTGTGGCGGGATGATAAAATCGTTGCGGTTCTAGGTGTCGGGAACAAGAAAAACGAATATACAAATGCTGATGTGGAGATTATCGAAGATATTGCAGATATGGTCTGGGATATCGTTTTAAGAAGACGGGCAGAAGAGGACAAGTCTGAAACGGAGCAGAAGCTCAAGGCCATTTTTAACCATAGATTCCAGATGACGGGTCTGCTGGACACGGACGGAAAAGTACTGATGGCGAATGATACGGTCGGCAGGATGGTCGGGGTTGACAGCAGCGAACTGACCGGAAAGCATATCTGGAAGCTTCCCCATTTTTTTCATTCCAGGGAACTGCAGCTCCAGATTGAAGCCAGTGTGAAAAAAGCGAGCCGCGGTGACCCCGTCAGCATTGAAACCACCCATGTTGATCTGGAAGGAAATATAAGAAATGTCGATTTTTCTTTGACGCCGGTGAAAGATGATTGGGGCAATATCATATATATTATTCCTGAGGGACGGGATATCACCGAAAAAAAACTGTCAGAAGAGAAGTTGATAGAAAGTGAGAGAAATTATCGGGAAATATACAATGCCGGCAGTGATGCAATCATTATTCATGATGCTGAAACCGGAAAGATTGTCGATGTGAACCAGCCCATGCTGGAGATGTTCGGATACAACCGGGAAGAAGCTTTAAAGCTTGAAATAGGAGATCTCAGTTCTGAAGAATCCCCCTATACACAGATCGAGGCTGTAAAAAAAATCCAAAGGGCGAAAAAAGCTGGGCCGCAGCTGTTTGAGTGGTTTGCCTGCCACAAGGGAGGGACCTGTTTCTGGATTGAGGTGGCGTTGAGCATTACCACCATCGGCGGCAAGGGAAGGGTTCTTGCGGTTTTGCGAAACATCACCCAGAGAAAACAGTTGGACAGTGAACTTAGGCTGGTAAAGCACTCCATCGAGCACAGCGCCTACCCATTCTTCTGGATTCAAAAAGACAGCCGGTTGGTTTATGTTAATGAGGCGGCGTGCCAGTCCCTGGGCTATACAGATGCAGAATTATGCACCATGCATGTAAATGATATTGATCCTGATTTTTCAATGGAAACTTGGCCTGAGTTCTGGGGAAAACTGAAATCAGGAAAGACTTTGACATTTGAAAGCCGTCACGGCAGAAAAAACGGGGAGGTCTTTCCGGTTGAAATAACAGCAAACCATCTTGAGTTTGAAGGACAGGAACATCTGTTTGCCTATGTAAAAGATATCAGTGACCAAATTGCTTATGAAACCAGGCAAAAACGCCTTGAGAGGCAATTGCAGCAGGCCCAGAAGATGGAGGCCGTCGGTACACTGGCTGGCGGCATAGCCCATGATTTCAACAATATCCTCTCCTCGATATTAGGGTACACCGAGCTGGCACAATTCGGAGAACATGATTCAGAAAAACCAAGGCATTATTTCGATGAAGTGCTCAAAGCCATAAACCGGGCAAAAGATCTGGTCAGCCAGATCCTGACCTTCAGCCGGAAACAGGACCAGGAACTCAAACCTTTAAAAGCAGGAGTTGTCGTCAAAGAAGCCTTAAAACTACTGCGCTCATCCATACCTGTAACAATTGAAATAAAAAGCTATATAGATCCGAACTGTGGGCTGATCCTGGCAGATGCCACCCGATTCCACCAGATCATCATGAACCTGTGCACCAATGCCTATCAGGCCATGAAGCAGAGCGGCGGCTTAATAAAGGTGAACTTGAGACCCTTTTCCTGTGAGTACGAGATCATTCTGAGCGGAGGGGTTCTGTTGGAGCAGGGATCTTATTTGAAGCTGGAGGTTGCGGATACCGGCCATGGTATTCCATCAGAATATGTGGACCGGGTATTTGAACCGTATTTCACAACAAAAGAGAAAGGGGAAGGTACAGGATTAGGTCTTGCTATTGTTCACGGTATTGTGGAGGATTTTAACGGTAAACTGGATGTCATAAGCAAAGTCGGGCAGGGAACTACGTTTCTAATCTATCTGCCGGTTATCGGAGACATCAATAATAAAGAAACCAAATTGGATAATTTGCCGTCGCTGACAGGTGGCAATGAGCATATTCTTTTTGTTGATGATGAAAAAAGTTTGGTGAAATTCAACAAAATCATGTTGGAAAGTATAGGGTACCGTTATACAGGATTTACAAAAAGCAGTGATGCGCTGAACGCTTTTGCGGACAGCCCGGATGACTTTGATCTGGTTGTTACGGATATGACAATGCCATATTTGACCGGCGACCAACTGGCCCGGGAAATGAGGGAGATACGCCCGGGTATCCCCATTATTTTGTGTACCGGGTTCAGTGATTCTCTACTGTCTGAACAGGCCAAGGGAGTGGAATTCAGCGGTTATTTAAGCAAACCGATCCTGAAAAAAAATATGGCTGCTAAAATAAGAGAAGTGCTTGATGGCAGATACAGCAGCGACTAACTTTTATGTCGGAGAAAATGTATGGCAGACATACTCATCATAGATGATGATCCGGAGATCAGAACGATCCTTGCAAAGCATCTCAATGACATGGATCATATGCCCATGGTGGTGGAGACATTGTCTGACGGTCTTGAAACAGTGAAATCAGTATCAATCGATCTGGTCTTCCTGGATGTGAACCTGCCGGATGGCAGCGGGCTGGATGCCGTAGAAACGATCAAGGCTGCACCTTCCAAACCGGAGGTGATCATCATTACCGGAGAAGGTAATGAAAAAGGGGCTGAAATGGCCTTTTCCCACGGGGTGTGGGATTACATCCTCAAACCTTTTTCCAGTCATGAAATTAAATTGCAGGTACAGCGCTCCCTGGCATTCCGTGAATCAAAAAGTCATCTTGAGTCTTCGGAACAGCAGATTGACAGGGCCTGCATAACCGGTTCAAGCCCTGAACTGATGTCGTGCCTGAACCTGGTCGCCAAATGCGCCAGGACCGATACCAATGTCCTGATCACCGGCCCCACAGGGACAGGAAAGGAGCTGTTTGCAAAAACTATTCACTCAAACAGCCGCCAGGACAAAGACAAATTTGTAGTGGTGGATTGCGCCGCGTTGCCGGAAAAACTGGTTGAATCGGTACTTTTCGGCCATGTAAAGGGGGCTTTCACAGGAGCGGATTCTCGACAGGAAGGACTGGTTAAACAGGCGGACGGAGGCACCCTGTTTCTGGATGAAATTGGTGAACTGCCCATGGCCATGCAGACCAGATTTTTACGGGTGCTGCAGGAGCGTAAATACAAACCGGTCGGTGGAACAAGGGAAATTGAAAGCCGGTTCAGGCTTGTAGCTGCCACCAACAGAGATCTTGATAAAATGGTGGAAGAGGACAGTTTCAGGAGCGATCTTTTATTTCGGCTGAAAACCGTTCACATCGAACTGCCGCCATTAAAATCCTGTAAATCAGATATCAAGGATTTGATATTACATTATATTTATTCTCTTTGCGTACATCACGGATTTGAGAATAAAGGTTTTGTCCCGGAATTTTTAAAGACACTTGAAGCATACGACTGGCCGGGCAATGTAAGAGAACTGATCAGTGTTCTTGAAATGGCTATTCTGGCCGATCCTAAGGCTCCCATGTTGTACCCCAATTTTCTGCCTGGAAAAATCAGGTTAAAATATCTTAAAACGGCTATTGGTAAAGCTGAAGTCGGCACCCGGGAAGAGACGTCTGACCAGAATAGTTCTGCCCGATCCAACTGGGCTTCATTCTTGGCTGATCCTATCGGGCCGTTAAAAAAGGTTAAGGAAGAAGCCATGGATGGTTTTGTAAAAGCCTATCTGGAAAAAATGATCTCCTCTACAAAGGGTGATATTGATAGCGCCATCAAAATATCAGGTTTAAGCAAAAGCCACATATATTCACTTCTTAAAAAATACAATATTTCCAGAAAATAATTGCCGGATCAATTCCGATTCCACCGGAAATTATTATGACACCATAAGAATTTTATGGAAATCAACCGGTTCAACTTTTCAATGTCAAATATAACCTTTTGTTATTATAGTGTTTTTTCTAATCAATCTCTCTGGCACCCTTTTTGAAATTAAAATTATTGTTGTTGAGAAAAATTATTTTAGAAAACCGAATTAAATTATTAGAGGTTATTATGACTATTTTAAAAGAGTTTCCTGAGGAAAAAGAAAAGGTTATAGAAGAATACGAAAGATTATCCCAACTGTACAAACAGGACCGTCACTCATTTGAGAATGAGATTCAGACAGCTTTTGATGTGGTTATCAATGAAGCTGAAAATGTAAAAAGGAAATCCAATCTTTTAAAACTGCAGGTAAAATTGAATAAAAACCTCCAACAGGCATATCTCAGGTAGCTAATCACAACACATCTGAGTTGGACAGTAAAGAATAGACAATAAACCATCATGTGCACCGAATAATCTATTGTAGTTCTGAATTGTCATAGTTTAAGTTAAAAGTTAAATCTGGCAGATACCACCCTTGAAAAGGTATCTGCCAGATCTGTTTTCAACCGCTTTTTTTCTCAAGTGAATCTGTGTGATTTCTCCAATTTAAATTTTGCAGCAATCATCTTTATTTAATATCTATTTTTTGTAATGCACTTACTCTTTTATACCTTTTTAGAAAGCTGGCATTCCCACATATCATTTTTCCGATTCCACCGGAAATTCTTATGGATCCATAAGAAAGACTTCTTTTTTTGTAATGCTGCGAAACAGAGTCTCGGGATTCAACATGCTTATATTGTTGGGTATTTTAACTGTTTTTTTGCTGTGGCATCGTTTTTGTAATGTAAATTGCTAACGACAAAAAAGAATTCAAAAGGTTTATTTATGGACATTGTTATTTATTCAAAAATAGAAAATGAACACCTGGCATCACTACAATTTGAAATCGAGAATAATCTGGAACGTTCCCCTTTGATCGTCCATGAATTTGGTTCTCTTTTTGACAAACTTAAGGAAAAGGTATCCAGCAATCTGATTCTGGTCTTTTTGATTACAACTGAAAATGAACTGGACTGCTTATCCTCCTGTCGGTCTAAAATGTCCCCTTTGTCTTTCATCCTGATTCTTCCCCACGGCCGTTCAGACATCGCATCCAGAGCGTTGCAGTTTCAACCCAGATACCTCGGGTATGCCGATGATGATTTTAAAGATATCTGCTCGGTCCTTAAAAAAATGATTTCCAATAAAGAAGTTCAAAACTACTGAAATAAAGTCTCAAGCCGTTAACCAGCAATGGTGAAATAAACAGATAACAACGAAAAAGGAGAATGAAAATGCTTAACTTTTTGCCCAAATTAAACATTAAACAAAAACTGATTGGCACTGTCCTTAGTATTGTTATACTTTTCGGTTCGGTAATTTTTCTTTATCAATTTGCACTGAATAAGACCATCAGTGGTTTTCAGCTGGTCATTCATGCCCCCATCAAAGCAGCGGAGATAATGGATAGTGCAAAAATGTCCATTCTCGAAGCTCAGTTGAGCCGTTCGTATTACAAACAAACCGGTAAAACAAAACATCTTAAAGCGTTAAAACAACAAATTACGACTGCCACCAAAGATGTGATGGCGGTCCGGGAAATCGCAAAAAAAGCAGGCCGCACAGATCTTCTGGCAATATTCGATCAGGTTACAAAAGCAAATGATCAATTCCAATCCGCATTTAAACCGGTGGAAGCAGCCATGGCAGACACTGCAAATCCTGTCAGCGCAGCAGCACTGGAGGCAGTATTCAAACCTGTGGCAATTATTTCCGATGTTATTAATATGGTACAGCCAGAAGCGCATAAGGATGCAGAGCTGTTCGCCGCCACAGTCGAGGGACAGGCTGGAAATATCTCCATGATCGCAAAATCGGTTGCCGTTGTGATTACGCTTTTCGGTCTGGGACTTGGTCTTTTTATCTGTGCAAAAATTGCCAGGCCGATAATTAAAACGACAAGGTTTGCAAAAAAGATATCAGAAAAGGATTTCACCGGTTCACTTAATATTGATCAGAGTGATGAGATCGGACTGCTTGCCAATGCGCTCAACATCATGAAGGATAATCTCTCCGATATTGTAGTGGATTTGCGGACAAAAGCTGAAGGGCTGGATAGCTCCGCTGCAGAGCTCACATCAGTTTCAACTCAGATTGCGTCCGGTTCCAAGGATTCGTCTGACCGCTCCATCAATGTATCAGCTGCTGCCGAGGAGATGACAACCAACTTTGCAACAGTGGCAGCTGCAATGGAACAGTCTTCAATGAATATCAGTGCGGTTGCCGCAAGCGCGGAGGAGATGGCCCAGACGATCACGGAAATTGCGAGAAATGCAGAAATGGCAAGAACCATTTCCCGGAATGCAGTGGCCGGATCAAAAAGTGTCAGCACTAAAATGGGAGAGTTGCAGAAAACCATTCAGGCCATCAGTAAATTTACCGATGCGATCAATGATATTTCCGAACAGACCAACCTGCTCGCCCTGAATGCAACCATCGAAGCGGCCCGGGCCGGTGAAGCAGGCCGGGGTTTCAGTGTGGTGGCCAATGAGATCAAGGAACTGGCCGGACAGACAGCCAAAGCGACCCTGGATATCAAGACCAAGATCGATGATGTCCAGGACACCAGCACCAATGCCATGGAGGAAATTGAACAGGTTGAAAATGTCATCAGCGAGTTTGATCAGATCGTCACCACAATTGCCAGCGCTATCGAAGAGCAGTCGTTAACCACGACTGAAATTTCCGGGAATATATCCCAGGCCTCTGCCGGTATCCAGGATGTCAACATGACCGTTGGTGAAAGTTCCGGTGCTGCCCAAACCATAACCGAGGATATTTCAAAGGTCAGTGACCAGGTTCAGGAAACAGCTACCGGGACCGGGACACTGGACCAGAAAGCCAGAGGTATTGAACAGACCGCCACATCTTTAAGTGAGATCGTAAGCCAGTTTCGTGTCAACAGTGCTGCTTCTCCTGCATAATAGGAATGACAAAAGAGAGATAGATCATGAAAATGCAATCCCTGCTTAATATACAAAAGCTTGAACAGCAAACCTTAAAACTTGCTGTAAACGGAATGCTCTGGATAGATGAGAACGGCCGCATCCGCCACGCCAATGATGCGGCCTGCCAGATCCTTGAATATCCATATGACAGGCTGACGGCAAAAACCATCTTTGAGATAGATCCAAAAACATCCAGAGAAACTTTTGAACAGCAATACCTGAGTATTTTCAGGGAAAACGGCAGATATCATTTTGAGGCTGAAATGAAGTGCGAAAGCGGCCGCATGATCCAGTCAGATGTAACTGTATTTCATGTCAGACATGATGGTATGGATCTTTATTGTACCTACTTTTTTGATATCACATTAAAAAAAGAGCAGGATAAAGAACTCTATAAAACGCGGTATGCCATTGAAAATAATGTCAATTCATTTTTCTGGGTGACGTCTGATGCCAAGTTTTCATATACAAACAGGGCAGCCGGTCAAACCCTTGGATATCCCCGAGATGAACTTTATCAACTGACTTTATGCGATATTGTTCCGGAATGCTCTCCTGCAGCCTGGTCGCGATTCTGGGAAGTCCTGCAGATCAAAAAAAATATGACCTTTGAGAGCACTCTTCAAAAAAAGAACGGTATGTTGTTACCGGTTGAGGTGAATGCAGACTTTTTTGAATTTGAGGGGCAGCAGCAGTGCTTTTTATGTATCAAGGATATTTCTGAAAAACGGAAACATGAATCTGATCAGAAAAAGCTTCAGGAACAGCTTCGTCAGTCCCAGAAGCTGGAGTCAATAGGAGCGCTCGCTGCAGGGATTGCGCACGATTTCAACAATATTCTGTCAGGAATCTACGGATACTCACAACTTGCTGAAATGAATATTTCCGATCCGGAAAAAATAAAGAATCATATTTCAAAAATACGGCAAGGTGCCCAGCGGGCCACAGAGCTGGTTCAGCAGATCCTGACCTTTTCCAGGCAGACTGAATTTAAAAAAGAGCCGGTTCGTATCTATCCGGTGATCAATGAGGCTATAAAGCTGTTACGCTCTTCCATTCCCGCAAGAATTTCAATTGAAAGCCGTCTTGATTCAAAGGGGAAAATACTGGCTGATCCCACCGGGATTCATCAGGTGGTGATGAACCTTTGCACAAATGCATATCACGCCATGAAAAAAGAGGGAGGCGTGATGACAGTGGACCTCACAGAAACTCAGGTATCCTCACCAAAAGAGGTTAGGGGGGGGATGATGAAGCCAGGGGGTTACCAGAAACTGTTTATCGGTGATACCGGCGAAGGCATGGACAGGCTGCTTTTGGAAAAAGCGTTTGAACCCTATTTCACAACCAAGGAAAAAGGGTCGGGTACTGGGCTTGGCCTGGCGCTGGTGGATGGTATTGTTGCCGAACATGATGCATTCCTGCAGATTGATACGGCCCCAGGTAAGGGAACCGGGATTACGATCTATTTCCCGCTATATAACCAGCCGGATTTTAGAAAAGATGCTGAGCGACTAGATAAAACACAGTTAAATGGCAATGAGACAATCATGATTGTTGAGGATGAGGCATCGATACGAGAAATTTATAAGAATCTACTGGAAAAATATGGGTATACGGTTCGTCTTTTTGAAAGCGGCAATATGGCCCTGGAAACATTTAAAATGCAGGCGGATTATTATGATCTTGTCATAACCGATATGGATATGCCGGGGATAACAGGTGGTGAACTGGCAAGTGAAATAACATCCATAAAACAAGATATACCGGTAGTTTTAAGTTCCGGATTCGATCATGGATTCTGTGAGGAGGCGGGAAATCTGGATGGTATCAAAGGGTTTTTAATGAAACCTGTCCCTGAATCCAAATTACTGCGAACGGTTCGCTGCCTGCTGGATGGCATCGACATCCCGCTTCCGGAAGGATTGCAAAAAGAGACCATCACATCAGTATAACCGCAGCGTTGAAAACCAAAAGGAATATATCAATATGGAAACAATAACAAAGTCACCGGAATCCAAAGAATCTTCTGTCCACAACGCGGCCACCTCCCTGCGGGTGAATGTCGATTTATTAGATACCCTGATGAACCTGGCCGGAGAACTTGTTCTGGGTCGAAACCAGCTTCTCCAGGGACTTGGATCTTCAAATATGAAAGCGACAGAGCTCTCCAGCCAGAGGATCGATATGATCACCTCAGAACTCCAGGAAGCGATCATGAGAACAAGAATGCAGCCGATCTCAAATATCTTTAATAAGTTTTCACGGGTTGTCCGTGATGCGTCCAGGGATCTGGGCAAATCCATTCATCTTGAGATTGAGGGAAAAGAGGTGGAACTTGATAAGACCATCCTGGAAGCGATCAATGATCCCTTGACACAGCTGTTGAAAAACAGCACGGATCACGGGATTGAATCACCGGAAGAGCGGGAGGCCGCCGGGAAGGACAGAGCCGGTACCATTACCTTGAGGGCATTTCATGATGCCGGTCAGGTCAATATCCTGGTCACGGATGACGGCCGGGGGATTGATGCTGCTAAAATCGCTTCAGCAGCGGTTTTAAAAAATATGGTAACAGATGACCAAGCCAGACAGATGACCGAAAAACAGAAGATGGAATTGATTTTCATGCCGGATTTTTCAACAGCAGGGGAAGCAAAAGATGTTTCCGGTCGCAGTGCAGGCATGGATATGGTGCTCGCCAATATTGAATCATTAGGAGGTGTGATTGAACTTGATTCCACACCGGGAAAAGGAACCCGGTTCCAGATCAACTGCCGTTGACGCTTGCCATCATTCCCAGCCAGATTACGGCAGTGGGAGACGAAAGATACGCAGTCCCTCAGGTGAACTTAAGCGAACTGCTCCGTATCCCTGCGGACGAGATAAAAGATAAAATTGAGAAAGTGGGGAACTCTGCTGTCGTTCGCCTGCGGGGAGAGCTTTTGCCACTGGTCGATCTGGCGGAAATTCTGGGTATAGAAAAAAAGTATTCAGATATCAAAACCAATGAGAAGAAACTGTGTCGACGCAGAAATATCGCCGACAGAAGATCTATTCGGCACTATTCTGAAGATTCAGAAAAACTTAAGTTAGATGAGGATGAGTTTGTGGAGCGAATGAATGAAGATCGCCGCAGCCACCCGCAAAGTGCAGTAAATATTGCTGTTGTATCTGCCGGTGCATATAAATACGGCCTGATAGTAGATGCCCTTCATGATTCTGAGGAGATCGTGGTTAAGCCGGTGGGGCGGCATTTGAAAAAATGTACAGCCTATGCAGGTGCGACCATTATGGGGGATGGCAAAGTCGCCCTTATCCTGGATATCGCTAATATCGCCCAGACAGCCGGCCTGTCTTCCGCATCGGAAATGAATCAAAAGCAGGTTCGGAAGACCAAAACCGGTGAAGTTGATAAAGACGCGGCTGCAATGATTACATTCAGAAACAAGGAAAATGAATATTTTGCTGCCCCCCTGAGCATGGTGGAGCGGATTGAACGGATCGCATCCAGACATATTGAAGTGATTGGTGAAAGAAAAGTGATCCAGTACAGGGGCGGGGCACTGCCGCTTTATGAACTGTCACAGGTCGCTGATGTTTCCCCGCTGCCTGAAAAAGCGCATCAGGAAATTGTTGTTTTCAAGATCAAGGAGAGAGAGGTGGGCTTGATGGTATCAGCACCTGTCGATGCCAAAGAGGCTGTTCTAAAAGTTGATGAAAGTTCCCTTAAACAGCCGGCCATCAGCGGATCATTGATCATCGAGGGACATACGACACTGCTTGTGGATGTGTTTGAGCTGATAAAAATAATGAACCCTGAATGGTTTGTTGAAGATGCCAGGATCGCAGAAGAAATTGGACAGTCCGGCGGCAAAACACTTCTGTTTGCTGAAGACTCCGGCTTTTTCAGGGAAAAAGTGACCGGATTTCTTGAAGAGGATGGCTTTGAAGTGATTGCTGCTGAAGACGGCCTTGTGGCCTGGAATATTTTGAATGAACATAAGGATAAGATCGATCTGGTTCTGACCGATCTTGAAATGCCGAATCTGGACGGGTTCGAGCTGACAAAACGGATCAAAGCGGTTCCTGAATATGCACATCTGGATGTGATAGCCCTGACCTCCCTGAACACACAGGTCAGCATGGAAAAAGGAAAAGAGGCCGGTGTGGATGATTATGAAATAAAGCTTGACCGGCAGCGTCTGGTCCGGGTGATCCGGAAGAGACTGAATATATCATAAGGTGAAGGGTTTTCAAGGAGGAAACATGACATTGGAAAATCAATCAACATCCGTGAAGGAAATCGAGTTTTCAACCTTTTATGTCGGCAGTGCGCTTTGCGGTATTGATATTCTGAAGATCCAGGAGATCAACAAACAGTTTGATATAACGATCGTTCCCCAGAGTGCAGACTTTGTAAAAGGCATACTGAATCTTCGCGGGAGAATCGTTACTATTATCGATTTGGGGAAAAAACTGGGGCTTGCACCGGTTCGACAAGATAAAAACAACAGAAACATCATCGTCAACTCGGATGATGAACACATCGGCCTTCTGGTGGATAAAATCGATGATGTGGTGCATGCAGCGTCCCCGGATATAGAATCGGCACCGTCAAATTTAAACGGGATCAGCAACAGATATTTTAAAGGTGTTTTGAAAACAAAAGATCAGTTGATCGGGATAATCAATGTCGATGAACTGCTTGCTAACTAAAAAAGATATGGATTGATATGGAAACTATTATCTTGCCTGACAACAGACCCGGAAAGGATCAATGGGTTACATCAAAAACAGATACCAGGCAGAGTTTTTTTGACATCATCGATGCACTGCCCATGGCCATAGCGGTCATCAATGAAAACAGACAGGTCATTCTGGCAAACCGTGTTACCTGCCAGTTTGTCAACAAGAATGAAGACGAACTCATCGGGCGGGTTGGCGGCGAAGCACTGGGATGTGCCCATCATGATGACGTTGCTGAAGGCTGCGGGTTTGGTCCGGAATGTCTCAAATGCACTTTACGGCAGACGGTTGCAGATACAATGCATCATAAAAAGGCGTATCGTATGGTAGAAACCTCTATGGTATTTAAAAATCGTCGTGAAATGCATATCCGTATATCAACAAAGCCGATGCAGCTGGGTCATGAAGATGTTGTCCTTCTCGCCATCGAGGATATTACCCAGGCAAAAAACCATGAACGCATGCGTCTTGAGAAAGAAAAATTAGCCGGTGTGGTACAGACCGCCGGCGCGATCAGCCATGAAATTAATCAGCCCCTGATGATTCTGGCCGGATTAACAGATCTGATGATGATGGATTTAAAGGATGGAAACATCACTAAAAAGCAGTTGCTGGATCTGAAAAAGCAGATTGATCGTCTGGACGGGATTACAGATAAAATGATTCAGATTACACGTGTGCAGACCAAATCATATCTTGATGGAGAGATCCTGGATATTGACGCTTCAGCCAACTAAAAGTCTGCTAACATTTTATAAATATTACATTGGGAGAGCTATTTTATTATGTCTGACAGCTTGAAAAAAAATATCCAGGCTTTGGAAAGAAAAAATCGGCTGATCACGGATCAGCTTATCGATGCGATCTGGGTGGTGGATGCCGCCACATTAATCTTTGAGTATATCACCCCGTCCATTGAGCGGATCAGCGGGTACACGGCGCAAGAGTATATTGGCCACGCTATTAAGGACCGGCTGACGGCATTTTCATTTCTGGAATTAAAACCGCTGCTCAACAAGACCAACTTAAAAAAGGAGCAATTAAAATCATCCACACGCACTTTTGAAGTGGCCTTGAACCATAAAAACGGTGATACATACTGGGCGGAGATCAGGGCAAGGCTGGTCAAAGATGAGGATGGATCTTTAAAAATTATTGGTGTTACAAGAAATATATCACGGCAGAAATCAGCAGAAAGAAAACAGCAGGCGCTGATAGAAAAACTTGAAAACGCACTGGCAGATAAGGCCAGACTTACTGAAGAGATAGATGCACTTCGAGGGTTGCTGCCCATATGCTCCGGCTGCAAAAGAATCCGTGATGATAACGGGAAGTGGTGGCCATTGGATGCATATATAAAGGCCCATTCACAGGCGGACCTTACACACACCATTTGCTTAGACTGCAAAGATGTTTTTTATGGGGACATTTAATCACGGTTTTAATCCGGGTAGAGAAACTGGATATTTCAGTTCCTATCAGATGGAGGGAAAATCATGACCTTTAAACATATCGTGGATCATGACAGATCAATCGTTGTCCTGAAAGCAACCGGGAGAGTTGTTATCATGGATATTATTTCCGAACTTAAAAAGGCGATAAGCACCAGGAGAGGTGAAGGTATAAAAAGACGGCTGGTGGATATGTCGAAATCTGAATTTTTATATACAAGCGAGGATGCAAAAAAGGTTGCCAAATTGATGAAAGTGCATGTTAAGGTGTTTGGGACTGAAAAAATAGCGGTCCTTCTCGAACAGATTCCTGGAAATGACCAGTTTGAAGAAATCAGATCCGTATTAAATTCAACCGGACTGAAATTCCAGTTTTTCAGTGACAGAGCAAAAGCCGCCGAATTCCTGAACGGAACAACAAATAAATAGGTTATAGAGCATAGAAGCCGAAAAGAAGATTACATGGTCATGTCTGACAACGCCACATATAAAAAAAAATAGAAAGACTGAATAAAAAGAATACTATCCTTGAAGGTGTTTTAAACGGAATCTCGGATATCATTGGCAAAGAAAGGCCGGAACATGAAATAGACCAATGCGGTAAGGATGGTTTCCGTTCTCTTATCGTTCAATTGCAATCCGTTATATCGGAATTGCACGACCGCGCGCTTTATAAAATGCTGGCAGAAAAAATCAGCGAAGGGGTGATGATTGGGCACAATGAAAGAATAGTCTATGCAAACCCTGCCGCGTTAAAGATTTTAAAGACGGATGAAAAAACGTTGTACCGGATCAATCCCAGGGACATCATTCGTGATGACTATAAACATATTCACGAGACCATGGTCGAGCAGGTCAGAGGAGGGCAGTCACTAAGGAACATGGTGATTTGCTGCTATGACGGTGATGGAAAAGAGATCTGGGTGAAGACAGACTGGCTGCCGCTTGAATGGAAAAAAGAGGAGGGTGTGCTGATTACCTTTAAGGATATCACCCGACAAAGGGAGAAACGGCTGATTGAAAAAAAGGAATCTGTCCGGCTTCAAAAAGAGAACAGCCTGTTGCGATCCAAACATATGCATCCATATGGCCTGGCTCATCTGGTGGGGACCAGTGAGAAAATGCAGGTGGTCTATGATAAAATGATCAGTGCAGCAACCATTGATGAGAATGTTATCCTTTACGGTGAATCCGGTACAGGAAAAGAGCTTGTGGCCAAGTCCATTCATGACCTGAGCGAGAGAAGAAACGGGCCGTTTATTGCGGTCAACTGCGGAGCCATTCCTGAAACCCTGGCTGAGAGTGAATTTTTCGGGCATAAGAGAGGGGCGTTCTCCGGAGCTGATATGGATAAAATAGGTTTTTTTGAAAGCGCGGATAAGGGAACCCTTTTTCTGGATGAAATTGGTGATATCCATGTCAGCCTTCAGGTTAAGCTTTTAAGGGCAGTTGAGGGTTACGGCTATTCTCCGGTAGGAACCACACAAGTTAAAAAATCAGATATCCGCATTATTGCCGCCACCAACAGGGATCTGGCCGAACTGGTCAAAACGGGTAAAGTCCGTGAGGACTTCTATTTCAGAATTCACATTATTCCCATTCACCTGCCCCCTTTAAAAGAACGCAGAGAAGATATCCCGCTTCTGGTGTATCATTTTACCCGGAAAATGGCTGACGGTGCATCAAAGAGGGGTATTCCCGATGATGCAGTTAAAAAGTTTGTAAAGCATGATTGGCCGGGTAATGTCAGGGAACTGCAGAACACCATATCCCGTTATCTGGCCTTTGGCAGGGTGGAGTTTGCCGAGACCACCCTGAACGCAGCAACTTCTGAAACGTCAGATAATAAGGAATATATATCGGAGGGGAGTGATTTGAACTCTCTTTTAAACAGTTTCGAAAGCCGGATTATCCTGAAAGCTCTGTCCGATTCACGCCAGAATAAATCCCAAGCAGCAAAAAAACTGGGTGTTGACCGCCGGTCCCTTCAAAGGAAAATTATCCGCCTGGGCCTTTGAACCCGGGTTGAACAGTGCGGCAAATTGTCCCGTTCTGCGGCAATGTGTCCCAGTCTCTTGACAGTCTTCCCATTGAATATCGTGTTACCTCATTTCTATATGTAAACCGGGACACTTTGTCCCAGGAAAGCCATACCTGTCAATCTTGTCGCTTGAACATCGAAATGCATAATTTTTATTTTAATTTCAGTGTCTTATCTGATTTTAAACGGGTTGTGTGATGCTGGCATACTGATTGCTATAACTACTTCGGCGATTAAAACAATCAAACAGGTAGAAGAGATGAATATTTTAATCATTGATTCAGACAAAGAGATCGTAGATGAATTGACCGATATGCTGGATAGCCCGAATTATACCGTTGCTATTGCGGCAGGCACGGATAATGCGTTGGCTATGTCAAAACAGATCTTTTTCGAAGTGGTACTGATGGAACTGATCCTTGAAGGAAGTGAAACATATCATATCATCCCGGAATTAAAATTATATAATCCCGGAGTCAGTATCATTACCATGACCTGGAACAGTACGCCTGAACTGGAAAGAAATACCAGAGAAAGCGGTATATCCTTTTACCTGGGCAAACCCATTGTCAAGGATCAGCTAATGCAGATCATAGATCAGATAACCGTTTTTTACAGCAATTTCGGAGAATGGAAGAAAGTTCCCCCCTTTTAGCAAAACACACATAACATTTGTTTACAGGAGTAAATCATGAGTTGGAAAAATTTAAGCATTTTTAAAAAAATCGGCTTTGCCCCGGGAATTGTGCTCATCTTTCTGGTGGCCATCGGTTCCCAGAGTTTCATCGGGGTGAGCAGTATTCTGGACGATTCCAGGGAGGTTATTTACGGCAACCGCTTAGATGGTGTGATGGCCCAAAAAGAGGTGGACCACTTGAAATGGGCCAACCGTGTAACCCAATTGCTTAGAGGAGAGGACGCATCCAATTTGAAAATTCAAACAGACCATACCCGTTGCTCATTGGGGAAATGGCTTTATGGAGATGAGCGGAAAAAGGCAGAGTATGTAGTGCCGGAGTTGATTTCCCTTTTTAAGAAAATAGAAAGCCCCCATAGACAGATGCATGAATCAGCTGAGAAAATAAAAATGACCATCAAAGCAGACCACAATGATCTTGATCTTGAGTTGTCTAAATTTTTGACCAATCATACCAACTGGGTGGCCGCCCTGGGTAAAACCATTGCCGAAGAGGCCGGTGGGATATATGTGTACCAGAACCAGCTTAAAGCCAGCACTGAGCAGGCCATGTCCCAGATCAAGGCGATTGATGACCGTACAGAGCTAACCCTTGCCCAGCGCAAGTCTCTGGCCTATGAAAGTCTTAAAAGTCTGAGATACGGCAAAAAGGAAGAGGGCTACTTTTTTATCCTGGATGATAAAGCCACAATGCTCATGCATCCCTATAAGCCTTCAATGGAAGGTAAGAACCAAACCCGAACCTCCGATAAAAGGGGTGACCTGTTTTTTAATGATATGGTTGAACTCGCGAAATCCGAGGGTAGTGGTTTTGTGACCTATTACTGGAATCTTCCAAAAAGCAAAAACATTGCACCTAAAATATCTTTTGTTCAGATTTACAAACCCTGGAACTGGATCATAGCCACAGGGATCTATATCGATCATACCAATGCCCACCTTATGGACCGGGTTGAAACCTTTGCAGCAGGCATTCCCTTTTCAACCGGACTGAAACTGGATCATACCAAATGCGCCCTGGGAAGGTATTTAGCAAGCGAGCATACACTAAAGATAGCAGATGAATTTTCCATATTCAAGGAGACCCTGGACGGCCTTGTCGGTCCCCACCGGAAGATTCACATACTTGCCAAAGATATCGAGGATGCGATTAACAGGTTGGATATGCCTGAAGCCATTAAATTATATCAAAATGATGTCCAGGCCTTGCTTGCGAAAATTGAACGTTCATTAACCCTCACCATTGAGGCTGAAAAAGCATTGAAAGAGACCAAAGTGGAAGCGGAAGCTATTTTTGCCAAAGAGACACTTCCCATGCTTGAACAGGTTGGGCAAACCTTAAATGAGATCAGGTCCACAGCCCGCAAACATATCATAACAGATGCGGCCATTTTAAACGGGGCGACCTCTCTTCGAACCCGTGTGGCCCTGTTCAGCACCATTGCCGTAGCCATCGGTATCTGCCTGATCTTTCTCATAGCTACCAGCATCAGCCAGCCTTTAAAAAGGAGCATTGCGTTTGCAAAGACGGTTGCTTCAGGAGATTTGACCCAGAGGATTGATATCGATCAGAAAGATGAAGTGGGTGAACTTTGCAAAGCCATGAACGGCATGTCCGGGAACCTTAACCAGATGTTTGCCGATGTAAACCGGTCTGTGGATACTCTGACTTCGTCGGCTACAGAACTGTCTGCTGCTTCGGAACAGATCTCCATCAATTCCCGGCATACGGCAGAAAAATCAAACAGCGTATCCGGTTCTGCCGACAAGATGAATGATAAAATGAGCTCGGTTGCTGCAGCATCTGAGCAGACCACGGCGAATATCCAGATGATTGTATCTGCTGTTGAAGAGATGTCGTCAACCATTAATGAAATTTCTCAGAATACATCCAGGGGACGTCGGACTACCGCTGAAGCAGTCGGAGATGCCAGGCAGGTATCTGAGAAAGTGGATAAGCTGGGTATGGCGGCAACTGAGATCAGTAAGATTACCAATACCATTTCCGACATTTCCGAGCAAACCAACCTTTTGGCATTGAACGCCACCATTGAAGCCGCCAGGGCCGGTGAGGCAGGTAAAGGGTTTGCCGTAGTGGCAAGTGAGATCAAAGCCCTGGCCCGTCAGACCGCTGAAGCGACCCAGGAAATCGGTTCAAAGATTAACGGGGTCCGGGTAACCACCGATGAGTCAATCCAGGCCATTGAGTCTATCGTCAGCGTAATTAACGACATTGACGCTATTGTCACCTCGGTTGCGGTTGCCATGGAAGAGCAGTCTTCCGGAACACAGGAGATTTCCAAGAACGTCAACCGGGCCGCCTCAGGTCTTGAGGAAATGAATCAGCACGTTGGACAGACCGCTGCCATTGCCAGCAGTGTTAATCGTGATATCAATGATGTCTCCCAGGCAACAGATGAGATGAAAGCCGGCAGCAGTCAAATCATGGATAGTGCGGAAGCATTATCCAAAATGGCCGCTAACCTTAACAGCATGGTCGGGCGGTTTACCATATAGCTGCTACAATTCCTGCCGGGTGAATTGCCCGGAAGGGCAGTCGAATTCAATTTTGAAAGAGGATGTTTAGATAATGAAATCAATATCAGTATTGTGGCATCGTTTGCACCCCCCTGTCTTTGTCAATGAAGAGGAGAATAGGAAAGCAAGAATTCTCCTGATGGTAATAAAAGCAAGCTTAATCGGGTTTGTAACGATTCTTGGTGTTCGAATAGTGGCTTTGGGTTCTGAATCCAATTTGATAATCCCTTTTTTTACAAGCCTGTTCTTGATCTCTCTTTCTTATATACTTTTGTGCCTGAGACAACTTGAGGCGACATCATACACCTTGCTCAGCACATTCTTTGGGTTATTCACCTATCTTGCAATTATCAGTGAGGATGGATACCATGATACCGTTCTTTTTGCTGTCCCGGGACTTCTCATAATTGCCGGTATTTTTTTAAAAAGAAAACATTTCTGCTTTTTCACTGTCATAACGCTGTCTCTCATCGCAACTCTTGTGGGATTGGAAACTTTTCAAATTCATCAGACAAGGTTCAGTTCTTTTGTTTCACCTTACGACGGTATTGATATTATTATTATCACTGCATTGATAGCTGTATCTGTCCGTATTCTTACCGACAATCTCATGAATTCACTTCGCTATGCCAGGGAAAACGAAAGGGCGCTTCAGGAAAGTGAGGAGAAATACAGGAATCTTGTCAAATATGCCCCGACAGGAATTTATGAGTTTGATATGGAGAAGTTGAAATTTACAGGTGTTAACGATGTTATGTGCGAATACACCGGCTACACTGAGGATGAGTTCTTAGCGCTCAATCCATTTGATATTCTAGACGATCAAAGCAAGGTTACCATGACGAAAATGGTTGAAAAAGTCTTGTCAGAAAAACCGAGAGAATTGCCTGGGGAATTCCAGCTCAAAGGAAAAAACCAGAGAGAATTCTGGGTCTTGATCAACTCAAAATTCTTCTATGATAATGGTGTCCCAAAACGAGCGATGGCCGTAGTCCATGACCTGACGGATATCCGGCATTCAGAAGAAAAGAGACGAAGACTTGAGGCTCAGCTTTATCAAGCGTGTAAAATGGAAGCCATTGGTACACTTGCTGGTGGTATTGCCCATGATTTCAATAACATTCTGTCCGGAATATTCGGGTATTCTCAGATGGCCAAAACCAATCTAAACCACCCTGATAAAGCAGATAAAAACATTGACCAGGTGATAAAGGGGGCAAGAAGAGCGGCAGATCTTGTCCAGCAGATACTGACTTTCAGCAGGCAGACGGAATACCAGAAAAAGCCGTTCCGGATTTACCTGGAGATCAATGAAGCCTTAAAATTACTACGTTCAACCATACCCAGCACAATCGAGATCGTAAAGAAACTTAACACAAGATCAATGATCTCTGCTGATCCGACAAAGATTCATCAGCTTATAATGAACCTTTGCACAAATGCTTATCATGCCATGAAAGAAGCAGGCGGGTCACTGACAGTGGCACTGTCGGATGTTCAAATTCATGAGTCGAAGCAGGCGAAAAGCAAAAAAATCGTTCCGGGTAAATATGTAAAACTGGAAGTGAGTGATACCGGATATGGTATGGCTGAAACAGCTCTGGAAAGGGTCTTTGATCCCTATTATACGACAAAAGAAGCTGGGGAAGGAACAGGTTTTGGACTTGCGATTGTTCAGGCTGTAGTTGATGAACATGAGGGCTTTCTGGAGGTTAAAAGTACTCCAGGGAAAGGGACTGATTTTTATATTTATTTCCCAATTGTCACAAAGGATGTTGAACCCGATTGTAAGGATGATACAAAATCAATTTCACTGGAAGGAAATGAACAAATTCTATTCGTTGATGATGAGGAAGCAATAAGGAAAATCGCCAAAGCAAATTTTAAGCGGTATGGATATGGTGTGGTTTTGCGGAAAAATGGTATTGAAGCCTTGGAGGAATTTAAAAAAAATTACAATCAATTTGATATAATCATTACTGATATGAATATGCCGGGAATGGCAGGTGATGTATTCTTAACAGAAGTGAAGAAAATTAATTCTGATATTCCCATTATCCTCTGTACAGGGTTCAGTGACACCATGACCGAAGAAAAAGCCTCATCCATGGGTATCAGTGCTTATATGATGAAACCGGTACAAATGGATGACCTCTGCCTGAAAATACGCCAGGTTTTTGATCGAGAGGAATAGATTCGTTTTTCAACGTATTAAAAGCGGAAAATAGGAGAAACTATTAAGCTTATTATATCTGTCAATCAGGAAAGAGCTTATACTAATTATGTTATATTCCCTGCAGTCTGATGTTGTGTGTTTCAAGCACATTATCTACAACCGGTGCAAGTTCATTAAACGGTATGTCTGACGAAAAGTGCCTGCCGTCTGCTGAAATTTTAATTCCAGGGATCTGTGTTCTCATAAGTTTAAACAGAACACGTATCCCGAAGTTTTTTTTCAAATGGATTGAGTTTTTATAAGTGTCCATTTTATGCTCCTATTTATTTGATTTATTGCTTTGTAGATAATAAGCAACGCAAAGAGTATGCCATGAAATGGGGTTGAATTTTTTATTTGAAAAACAAAGGGTTATAAAAATGAAGTTGCGACGAGAATCTAAAATGCTTGGATTTTCTTACGATGTAATAAGATTTTCCGATTCCACAGGAATAATTTATAAAAACGAAGACAGCGGAATAGGCAAAGGTAGATGGGTAAAATCATAGCTGAAGATGGATGACCGGCCCCGGAGATATGTCCGGGGCTGGTATGTTCTTAATACTTCTCTTTCAGGTAAGCCAGTGAATCATCAATGGCGGTAAGCGTCAGTGCCAGATCCTCTTTGGTATGGCGGTAGGAAATATAGGCATGGTGAAAGGGGGTAAAGAAAAAGCCTTTTCTGATCAGTTGTGTATAAAAGTCTTTTCGTTTGCCCTTGTAAGCGCCAGTGTCATCCTTGTTAAAGGTGATGTAGAACATGGGCGGGATACCGGTAAGTTTGGCACCCACATCATATTTGTCCAGCACCTCCTGGATCTGTTTCATGAACATGTCGCCTTTTTCCCAGATATCCTCCAGTACTTTGTCACGCTCCAGAATTTCGATGGTTTTCAGGGCCGCTATAAACGCGTCGCTGTTCGGAAAGAAGGTGGACGAGATGAACAGCCTGGACTCCGCGGCCATCATGATCTCTTTTTTCCCGGTAACAACGGAGATAGGATAGCCGTTGGCTATGGCTTTTCCCAATACGCTGACAGATAGGAACTTGCTTTTAGTTAACCAAACCATAAAGAATCCTCCACACTCTGAAATATTACCCCTCTCCTGATACAATACAATATATAGTACCTGTATCAGGAGAGAGGTAATACGATAAGAAAATAATTTAAGGGGTGAAACAGCTTGAGGGAAATTTACTGAAAAATTTGAAAAAAGATTGAATTTTGGCTGATTTTGAAGATAGCCCACCGTCAATCCCCAAAAACAATTTCAAAATATATCAACTCCAATGGTCAACAACCGGAATCTGAGACTCTGAATAGTCGTAAACTAATTCAGGGATATGCTCGGGTTCAGATTCTGGCGGATCATGGTTTCGAATGTCCCAAAGATCCAGATGGCGAAGTATTTTTTCGATGAGAGGAAGTTCTTCGATAAAACTGATGATTTTCATGGTGCCCTGGCATTTGGGGCAGAGTAAGGGATCAACTTCATACACTTTCTGAATTAATCGGGCCCAGTTCTGCCGGGATTCCCTGGAAGACATATCGTTTGGTATGACAGCCGGAATTGTATCATCAATACCAGCCTTTTTTCTCATGCCCCGGGATTTGTTTGAATACCAGCCATAGTATCGAAGATCTTTTAAGTGTGGTTTGAAAAGATGGATATCGGCAGATTCTGTGATTTTCTGCCTTCAAGGGTGTTCGCAAAAAAAAGGGCCAGTAACCTGAAAAAGTCAGGTTATTGGCCCCAATGTTCTAAAA